>NZ_LUFH02000003.1 GCF_001586785.1 Sphaerospermopsis aphanizomenoides BCCUSP55 | reverse complement strand
GTGTAGGGGTGTAGGGGTGTAGGGGGAAAATTTAATTCTTCCTACTGAACTACTGATAGCGTATCGAAGACAGCGAAAGCTCCGCTAACGCGCAGCGTGCGGTAGGCATAGCGTGGCGAAGCCATACTACTGAACTCCTGAACTCCTGCCTTTTCCCAATTATCAATTATCAATTATCAATTATCAATTTTTCCTATGTCCCGTTCTGGATACACTCTCCCTGTTTTTGCCTGTGCTGCTGCTGTGGCGGCTTTACACTGGTTACGTCATCGTCAACCTCTGAGTGTAACTGCTGTTGATTTGATTTCACCAGCCGAAATAGCAGAAATACCAGTTGAACAGGTAGCAGGACTATCGGAAAATTCGGCTTTGGCTATTACCCGCAGTGATCCGGGTGATAATCTGGATTTGACCAGAAATACACCGATTTGGGCGGTAGTAGAATGGTACAAGGGTAATGGGGAGAGGGTAATTATTCAGGGGGGAGAGGGAATTGGTAAACAACTGAATGGTGAAGGAAAAGCAGCAATTTATAGTTATGCTCAAAGGTTGTTAACAGAAAATTTGCAGCGGATGTTAGCACCAGGGGAAAAAATCACAGTGACGATTATTTTACCCCAAGGGCGATCGCTGGCGGTGAGAACTTCCAATGCTGCTTTTGGTGTAGTCGAAGGTCTTTCTTTATTAGGAACAACTGGCATTTCTCAACCTTTGAGTACACCTGATCAGCTAACAGCTTTCCGTGCAGATTTACAAGCTAAAGCTAGTCGGTTTGAGAGTTTAGTTTTTTGTATTGGCGAAAATGGCTTAGATTTAGCTGCTAAATTAGGGATTAACCCCCAAAAACTGGTAAAAACTGCTAACTGGTTAGGAGCAATGTTAGTAGAAGCTAATATCTTGGGAGTTAAAGAAATTTTATTGTTTGGCTATCACGGTAAGCTGATGAAATTGGCAGGGGGAATTTTTCACACCCATCATCACTTGGCTGATGGCCGACGAGAAATTTTAGCAGCCCATTGTGCGATCGCAGGTTTACAATCTTCAGATGTAGAAGTAGTGTTTCACAGCCCTACTGCGGAAGCAGCATTACAACACCTGTGTTCCCTAGACAGCAATACTGGCAGTGATTGGGTAAATCAGGTTTATAGCAGCATTGCTGAAACTATTGATATACGTTGCCAAGAATATCTGAAAAGCCACAGAGACCCAGGAACAGACACAACGGTATGTGGTTCAGTTCTCTTTGACCGGAATCGGGAAATTATCATTAAGAGTAAAACTGGTTGTATGTTAGTGGAAAAATTATGCTAACTTAATATGAATTCTCATAAATAAATCAAATAAATATTTTTTTTCAGTACATAATTATAGCTTTTAATACCAAGCCAAATTTATCGGCTCAACGGACGCGGCAGCAGTCGCGTCTATCTATTAGGGTTTTTTAACCATTACTAGCCTCAACAGCCGGAAGTGGTAATCACGTTTTATCTCTAAAGACACACTCTTGCCATCATGAATACAGCGGTGACTCTACCAACCGAACAAGCACCTCAAACACAAGCAGATTTGGGGCAGCTAAATCGTCAAATGATTGTTATTTTAGACTTTGGTTCTCAATATTCTGAACTAATTGCTCGGCGTATCCGTGAGACTCAAGTATATTCGGAAGTTCTCTCCTATCGCACAACGGCTGAACATTTGCGCCAGTTAAATCCCAAGGGAATTATTTTATCTGGTGGGCCAAATTCAGTGTATAGCGATCATGCTCCCCATTGTTACCCAGAAATCTGGCAATTAGGTATCCCCATTTTAGGTGTGTGCTATGGAATGCAGTTGATGGTGAACCAACTGGGAGGGGAAGTCACCAAAGCTGACCGGGGTGAATATGGCAAGGCATCATTATATATAGATGATCCTACAGACTTATTAACTAATGTCGAAGATGGAACAACAATGTGGATGAGTCATGGCGACTCAGTCACAAAAATGCCACCTGGATTTGAATTATTGGCACACACAGAAAATACTCCCTGTGCGGCTATTGCTGACCACGACAAGAAACTGTACGGTGTGCAGTTCCATCCAGAAGTAGTGCATTCCATTGGTGGGTTAGCATTAATTCGCAATTTTGTTTATCACATTTGTGACTGTGAACCTACCTGGACAACAGCGGCTTTTGTGGAAGAGTCAATTCGGGAAATTCGGGCTAGAGTCGGTGATAAGCGGGTATTGTTGGCTCTTTCTGGGGGTGTAGATTCTTCTACCTTGGCATTTTTATTATATAAAGCCATTGGTGAACAACTAACTTGTGTGTTTATCGACCAAGGCTTTATGCGGAAATTAGAGCCAGAAAGGTTGTTAAAACTATTCCAAGAACAGTTTCATATTCCGGTAGAGTATGTCAATGCCCGCGATCGCTTTATTAATGCTATTGCTGGTGTGACAGACCCCGAAGAAAAACGCCGTCGCATCGGCCATGAATTTATCCGCGTCTTTGAAGAAACATCTAAACAGCTTGGTCACTTTGATTATTTAGCTCAAGGTACTCTCTATCCCGATGTGATCGAATCTGCTGATACTAACGTTGACCCGAAAACCGGTGAACGAGTAGCAGTAAAAATTAAGAGTCATCACAATGTTGGTGGTTTACCCAAAGATTTGAGATTTAAACTGGTTGAACCCTTGCGAAAACTCTTTAAAGATGAAGTTCGCAAAGTTGGGCGTTCCATTGGTTTACCTGAAGAAATTGTCCAAAGACAACCTTTCCCCGGACCCGGTTTAGCAATTCGCATTTTAGGCGAAGTCACAGCCGAAAGGTTAAATATTTTACGTGATGCGGATTTAATTGTTCGTCAAGAAATCAATCAGCGTGGTTTGTATCATGACTATTGGCAAGCATTTGCTGTGTTGTTGCCAATTCGTAGTGTGGGTGTAATGGGTGATAAACGTACCTATGCTTACCCCATTGTTTTGCGGATTGTTACCAGTGAAGATGGTATGACAGCAGACTGGGCCCGTGTACCTTACGATGTCCTAGAAGCAATTTCTAACAGAATTGTGAATGAGGTAAAAGGCGTTAACCGTGTGGTTTATGACATTACTTCTAAACCACCTGGAACCATTGAGTGGGAATAGGTGAAAAACTAGGGTGTGGGGTGTAGGGTGCAGGGGGAATAGGAGCAGGTGAGCAGAGTGTCAATCTTCTGAATCCTGATAGGGGAGCTTGGCGTTAGCCATACTACTGAACTACTGAACTACTGATAGCGGAGCTTGGCGTAAGTCATACTACTGCAATTCCTGTAACTCCTGCACTCCTATATTCATATCTCTATTTTTTTGGACGAAAATCGCTAAAAAATCACACATCATCAATATTCCTCCTATTTATCAAAACATTATCAATCAACCTAGTTATTACTAATAGATTAAGAAAATTAATTAACAGTAATAAATTAGAATTATCGCAGTAAAATTACCATTGGTATGGTGATTGAGATGAGCAAGAAAAGTTGATTCGCAATTCTTGTTTTTAATTCACAACACCTATGGAGATGTTATGCAAAATAACCTCCCACTGACTGGGTTACGCATTCTCGTAGTTGAGGATGATAATGATTCATGCTTTTACCTAACTATCGTCTTAGAAGCCGATGGAGCAATAGTGAGAACAGTTCCATCAGCCGCATTAGCTTTAGAAATACTACCCAAGTTTAAACCTGATGCGTTGATCTGTGATATTGCTCTACCGGGTGAAAATGGCTACAATTTCATTCGCAAAGTGCGATCGCTCACAGCAAATGAAGGCGGTAGAATTCCGGCTGTGGCTTTAACTGGTTACGCAGATAGTGAGGATCGTATCCGGGCTTTAGAAGCAGGTTTTCAAACTCATGTAGCTAAACCTGTTGATCCTGGTCAATTAGTAGAAATTATCGCCAATTTAGTCACATTTTCTAAGTGTTAATCTTTGAATTGTTGCGAATAAAAATATACTATTTTGTTCCATTTTCAAAGCTAATACTTTCTGACTGATATGCTGGTGGCTCAACGTGAATTAAAATCCTGACTGGACTAAAACGTGCTTCTAGTTGACGTTCTAGTTCTTCAGTAATTCTATGAGCAGTTTCTACATCTGGTGCGTCTACTATTAAATGCATTTCCATAAAAACTTGGCGACCTAAAATGCCACGAGAAGCAATATCATGGCAGTTGACTACACCAGGGACTGAAACTGCGATCGCATGAATGGCTTCGGGAGCGATCGCCATTTGATCTACTAACCAAGGTAAATTCTCTTTTAAAACTGACCAACCACTCCAAAATACCAACAAAGCTACCGGAAAGGCTAACACCACATCTAACCATTGGAAATTTAGCCACCAAATTCCTATTAACCCACCCAGTACAGAGATTGTTACCCACACATCACTCATTGTATGTGTGGCATCAGCAATTAAAATTGAACTCCCTACCCTTCTACCAACATTACGTTCATAAAAGGCTACAAAAATATTTACACCTAGGACAATTAGTAATAACCACAATTCAGAACCTGATATTTTTACAGGTGAACCACCTTTGAGAATTCGCTCTATCGCTCCTTGGAGAATTTCAAAACAAGCTATTCCTAAAAAAGCGGCTATTCCTAAAGCACCTACAGCTTCAAATTTATGGTGTCCATAGGGATGTTCTCGATCTGGCAGGGGAGAAGAAAATTTACTAGCAATTAATCCTAAAACATTATTCGCACTGTCCGTCACACTATGTAAAGCATCAGCTAATAAGCTTAAAGAACCTGTTGAATACCCTACTATAGCTTTTAATGCCATCACAAATAAATTGAGCAGAAGGGTAATAATTAAAACTTTTCTTACTTCGGCACGATTATCGTAAGTCATAAAGAATTTATCCATTATATTCTCTGACTTCTACTGTAAAACTTAAAGGACAAATAGATACAAATAAAATGTATCAAAGTCTTACACCGTAAGAAATAACTCTTTCGATAATCTCTAATTTATCTGGCAATTTATTGACATTTATTCTAACTAACATGGTCTATAACACCGATTTTATATAGGTAATATAGTTGCTCAGAATAGACGATTATTATCATGAATAACTAGAGTAGGAAATAGGGAATAGGAACAGAAGACAGGAGGCAGTTGAGTACCGAGTACCGAGTGGTTTACTCGTCTTCTACTCATCACTCATTACTCATTGCTCGTTACTCATCTGTCCCCTACACCCCATACCCCATCCTTCCTGTAAGATATGTAATTACCAAGAAGTTGTGATTAAAAAGCTCTATGTCTTCTACCCCTATGACACTGAACCTCGGTGAAGGTTCTGTTTCCTTTAGTTTTTCACCCCAAGCAGCACGGGAATTAAAAGCAGCAATAGATAAATTAATGGCCAGTCTCAAAGCTGTTGCAGCTAAACCCACTCCTGGAGGTGCTAAAGTTACTCCCCAACCCCCGTTAGAGTATCGCTACACCGGGGAGGTATTTTTAGAAGTTTTCTGTAATCCTAATATTTGGCCTACTCCCTTTGCAGCCAAAGTTCTGCTGACTATTCGCAATATCAACATTCGCTTAACTACAGAAGCCGAACTTACTCGCATGATTGAGGATATTAATCAATATTTAGAACAAGCAGGATAAAAAAATATACTTGCCCAAGTTATGAAACCTGGACAAGTATTAATAAAACAGTTACTACTGATTCAAATTCACGATGTTTAGGCGTAGCCCATTATAGATATCGCGCACCAAAAAAGCAGTATATAAATTAAAACTCTAATTATTCTGTGTTTAAGGGAAAAGATGATGGATCGGGAAATATTCGTCAAAATGGGAGATTAACTTAAGATTTGACGTTAAATTGTTTATAGCAGTTGGCAGGGTAATCAGGACAACTTTAAAAACTCAAATCCTGATGAGATAGGAGTTTTAAAAAGCTGACTGCTAATAGCTGACTGCTGAATGCTATATTGTCAAATCCAGATATCAAAAATTAACACCTTAGCCCATATCAACTCTTGATTAGTCGTTGTCCCATTCTTCACGACCAATTAAATCCCCAATGCGATCGCGCAATAAAAAATCACATTTCTCCAATTCACATTCAACACAAACCCACTCTCTAGCTGGGATGTATTGGCAGAGTGTATATATTGGTTGTTGGCGGCTCACCATTCCCTTTTGGACTAGTCGGCGTGCTTCGTCTTGGATCACGTCTAGAGAGTAGTAATTGATAGAAGGCACCGTATTCACACTCATTGTTTTTACTCACAAATTTAGATTTAGATAGTATTCCCAAAATTAATCAGGAAAAAAATGACGATAATTTAGACCTGTGGCTAGGTTTTGTAGTTTGCTATACGGAACTATTATCATTTTGACGCTATACACCTGTAAATTATCTAAAGAAATATTAAGTTTGTCAAGGATTGATAACGCCTTTTCTAATTCCCCTTCATATTATTAATGCCAAACGACTCAAGGAAGCAATGGGAATACTTCATAGAGACTAGACTTTTGGTATAAGCAGGGGAAGGGTTAAGGGGGAGTGTAGAACTTGTCTTGACCCTTTAACCTTTTGCCTACTCTTGCAAAAGTAGATTTTGCAATCTGGTTTACTAATTAACAGGTTTTACACATTGATATCTATATATCTATGGTCACAATTTGATGTGGTGTTTTCAAATAGTTTGTATAAAAAACACCTTATAGTTTAAATCATTGCCCTCAAGACTAATGTCGCCATACTGACATTTTTCTATAAAAAATAAACCAGCAAGCTAATGCTGGAATAGCAGTATAAACTATTGCCAATCACTAATGTTACATTACACTAGTGAGATTTATAGACAACTATTTGTTAACAATTTTTTAACCTATGCAGCCTAAATTTGTTGTTTTTGCTTGATTTGATACATAAAATCAACTCAATAAATCAAGTCAAATTAAAAGCCAAAAACCCAGGTAAAACCCAGGTTTTGGAAATTGGATTCTAGCTAATTTTTTAGAAAAGTCCTAGTCATCTTCCTGTGTACTTTCCGCTGAACGTTCCTGCTTGAGTTGTTCCAATAGACTTAGCACTTTAGTACCTCTTTCAAGGGAGTGATCTTCAATAAATATCACTTCTGGAGTGCGACGTAGCCTGACCCTAGCGCCCAGTTCACTGCGGACATAACCAGTTGCTGACTTTAAACCAGCCATTGTTTCAGCCTTAGCTTCTTGGGTCCCATAAATACTGACGAAGATTTTGGCGTGTTGCAAGTCACCGGAAACATCCACATCGGTAACACTGACCATTCCTGTCCCCACACGGTCATCCTTGATACCGTTGAGTAACATTTGGCTAACTTCCCGTTTAATTAATTCAGCAACGCGGGAAACACGGCGATTTGTAGCCATATAGATTCCGCCTTCTCACAGAGGTTGTACGATTGATATATGTAAGTTCAGGAGAATAGCTGTAAAATCAACAGCAATCTTCCTGATGGCTCAAGCCTCATAAAGCCTTAGCCTAGATTGTACTCAAGCCTAGCATTGCTCGGAGAGTGAGAGTCAGAAATACCAGACTACCCATAAACAAGCCCAAAAGAGCGATTAAGGTAACTGGACGTTTCAAAAGCGGCATTAATGGTTCAAAGGTATTTAGAAAAAGACCTAAGACAATAGTAATTAAGTACCGGGGGTAGCGAAAGACGTTATCCCAAAATCCATCAAACATTTGAATATAGACTGCCTTGTTATCAATTGTGAGCTTGTTTTCAGGTGTTTATTTAACTTAATTGTAATCTATAGTGCTGAAAATCGTTCAATTCATATAAAATATGATTCGTTAGATTTTATTAGTTTTATTTTGAGTAGCTTAGTTTTAGTTTAGTCATAACTACATGATCAGTCACATCCCCAAAGAAACTTGCCCACGTCCCTTTTTGAAGTGGGCAGGGGGTAAAAGTAAGTTAATTTCGCAATATAAAGATTATTTTCCCAAATATTACCAGACTTATTATGAACCCTTTTTAGGTGGAGGGGCTGTTTTTTTTCATCTGCAACCACAACAAGCTGTTTTAACTGATATTAATACTGATTTAATTATCACTTATCGCTGTGTTAGAGATAATGTTGAAGATTTAATTGAATTGCTACAAAAACACAAACGACTACATAATCGAGATTATTATTATGAAGTGCGTGCATCTCTTCAAGGTAGTAATTTAGAAAAAGCTGCTCGGTTTATTTATTTGAATAAAACTTGTTTTAATGGTCTGTATCGTGTCAATTCTCAAGGTAAATTTAATGTACCTTTAGGTAGATATAAAAATCCTGGTATTTGTCAGGAAGAAGTGTTGCGAGTTGCATCAAAAGCACTTGCACAGGCAGAAATTAAAAAAGCAGATTTTACTCAAGTATTAAAGTATGCAAATAGCAGTGATGACTTTGTTTTCTTTGATCCCCCATATTATCCCCTGAGTGCAACAAGTAATTTTACAGCTTATAGCACCTATTCATTTGGTGAAATTCAGCAGATGCAATTAAGAGATGTATTTGCGGAATTAGCTGAACGTGGTGTGAAAATTATGCTTTCTAATTCAGATTGTGATTTTATCCGTGGATTGTATAGTAGTTTCAAAATCCATAAGATTTCAGCGGCAAGGTCTATTAATTCCAATGCTAAAAAACGTGGAGTGATTCAGGAATTATTAATCACTTCTTATTAGAGATTTTTATTTGCCCAGGCAATGAATCTATCTAAACTCAAGACTGCTAATAAATTGGGGTTATCGTTAACTCTATCTTTTAGCCAACTACTTGCACCTTCTCTCATCCCTTCCCCTCCCAGAATGATGATAGTTGGTGCAGGATATGAAGATTGAATATTCATATTTAAATAAGGAAACTTTTCATCAACTGAACCACCACTTTCTTGCCATTTGCACTCAATGATTAAACCCGATGGTATTGCAGGTATACCAATAATGTAAAAATCTACTTTCAGTTGAGTCTGATAAATTCCCGTGCCAATATAAACTTCTTTACCATAACGTTTTGGTAATAAAGCCGCATTAAATAAAAATTCTTTGTGGACATGGTTGCCAACGAGAAAATAATTATGTCCTTTGAGTATGGCTTCTATATTACCTTCTAAAATTTTTCCTGACTTATTGGCCTGTACCCCTTGAGTTTTAGTCATACTCAAATCCTCTGCTCAAAATGCTGCTGATTCTAGGATTCCACAAAAGCAGCAATAAAGAGTGATGAAGGGCAGATTAAATTTTCATTAAACAACAAATATCCCTAACTTCGTGAAGAAATCAAGGATATGAATCTTGTGATGGATCAAAATTGGTGGTAATTTTGTACTTGCAAACAAATGTATTTATTAAAAATATCCAGTTTAAAAAAGATTGTGTAACAGATGCAAATTTGGAAACCAATATGAAATTATACTTTTCCCATTTTAAATTTTTAATTGGGTTGAGCTTCTTCTCTAATTCTCCCGTTACTTGGGGAGAAATAGAGGAGATATTAGTTTTATACAGAAAGGTGTATGAGATGGTAAAGGCTACAGATAAATTTAACAATTTCACCTGGTTCTTCAGCAGGTCTTAGCTTCAACATGACCGTTGCGGATAGCCCATGCTAGTTCTAGCATTTGAGTCCAGCGTTTTTGTAGCTGTTTTGGTGTACACTGTACAGCCTTGGCGATCGCTTGATCATTTTCCATTGCAGTTTTTAACTTAAAGATTTGCTGCTGTTGTTCTGTGAGTTGATTCCAAAAAACATCCCACTGTTGAGAAGATAGACCCAACTTATGTTCTAAACCCGCACCTAACCATTGATGTACTAATTGCCAATGGTGTTGTTTAGCAAACTTCTCGACGTGATATTTAAAGCGTTGTTGTAAATAATCACGCTGACGACTAGTTAAACCTAAAATTTGGTCAATTTCTGGTGCTGAGAGGTCTTGGAGTTTCAGAGAAAGGTAATCCATGCAATCAGCTTGACCTTGAGACTCCAGATATTTCATCAATTCCGTAATGACGCGATCGCGTTCCGATTCCTCCGATGGGTCAAAATTAGGTTTAGCAACCATCTGTGACCTAATTTGTTGCACCGCCAAATTACGTTGATAAGACTCTGCCTCTTCCGTCTTAGCAGAATCTACAGCCATTTCAATATCTACAGTCGTTTCTTGGGGTTGACGACGAGCAAAACCTTGAGCGCGTAATACAATCAACTGTTGATTAGCACCACCAGGTAAATTAATCCGGCGTTTAGCATACTGCTCTGTAAAAGCCATATACTCAGCTAATTGTAGTTGAGTACGCGGTGTATAATCTTCAGCTAATTCATTTTCTCTGCGAAAAGCTTTAATTGCTTCAATATAAAAAGCTTGCAGAAAATCTTCAATCAGATTGTAACGAGCCTCAAAACCTAATTCAGAGCCAGCAACTGTAACGTGACGATAAACAATAGCACCTAAGCTGCTATGTAATTCTACGCGCCCTTGTCTTGAACCTAATTGATAGTAACGTAGGCACTTTTGGATCCGATGTCTTGCTAAAGTAATCTGCCAAGACCTGATTTGACCTGAAGTTTGGATACGGGAACTTTTATCACATATCCGTTCTACTTCTTTGGCTATGCGTTTAGTTACAGCTTGTACACATCCATTTGAAGCTTTTACTTGAGACTGCATTTCCTGACAAAGCAGTTGCACAAGACTATCAGAGTTAGTATCTGATAAGTCTTCACTGGGAACATCACTTTCAAAAGCAGGTGTAGAATTTGGCAGATTGACGAGGTTAGCTTTCATGACTTTTCCTGAAATTGGTATTGCACCTTAACTAAAACGCAGACACAGTTCTTAAATGCAGTTATAAATAGAGAGTCTTGCTCGCATTGATTGTTCAAAACTCGCCGTTGATACTGTTCATCCATAAGACTGTATGAAATTTCACAAGTTAAGGGCTTCTTGTCAAGTGTGTCGCTTTTTTTATCAGCAACTAGATCAAAGATGAGACACCGATGTTGAGGAGGCGCTAAAATTAGTCCAAACCCTAGCAATGCCAAGATTTGCTGCCATCTCTTTTTCCGTGATCCCAGCGTCTTGTTGTATGACAATTTCAAAATTGGTGTATGTTTATCACAATTTGCGAAACAGAGGGTTGCATCTGTAAGGATTATTTATTATACCCAAGCTGCTGCTGCTTCCCAACCTAACCCCCTCCGTGTAATGACTGGTTCTTCATCCGTTAAGTCTAAAATGGTAGAAACGTGATACGTGGGTTCTTCACCTGTATCTATAATAATGTCCACCAAATTATCCAAACGGTCAAATAGCTCTACCCGTGACATAATAGATTCTGAATCGACTTCAGCTATTTCGTCATCTATATGCTTTGGCGGTAAGTGTGCCGAAGTGGAAATAATCGGATTTCCTAAAGCTTCCAGCAATGCCAAACATACATGATGGTTTGGCACTCGAATCCCTGTTGTTTTTCGCTTGGGATTTTGCACCAGTCGCGGCACTAACTTGGTAGCAGGTAGCAAAAAAGTGTAGGGTCCTGGTATCAAACGCTTCATAATCCGATAGGCTGTATCACTTACGAAGGCATAAGTTGCCACATGAGAAAGCGAAGGACATAAAAATGTCAATGGTTTATCATTCGCTAACTGCTTAATTTGCCGCACTCTTTCCACCGCCGACTTGGCATTCAAATCACAACCAATGGCATAGACTGTATCAGTAGGGTAGAGCATGATAGCGCCACTAGAGAGCGCCAACTTTATATCCTCTATACGGCGGTTTTGGGGATTATCAGGATGAATTGCAAAAATTTTGGCCATGACTGGGGAAGAATTTGGGTGTGGGTTGTGGGGAGCTTTCGGAGCAGGGGAGTAGGGGAGCAGAGGAGAAAATTCTTTACCTGTTCCCTATTCCCTATTCCCTATTCCCTATTCCTACTGACAACTGACAACTGACAACTGACTAATTTATGAATAAAATTACTTATTTTCAATGTCCCACTGGAATTTCCGGTGATATGTGTCTGGGTGCTTTGGTAAGTCTAGGTGTTCCCGTAGAGTATTTAGTGGAAAAACTCAATCGTTTGGGTATTGAGCAGGAATACCAATTACGGGTAGAACTTGTCCATCGACAAACTCAGCAAGCTACTAAAATTCATGTTGATTTAGTACATCACCATCACCACGACCATCATCACCATCATCACTCTCACCATCATGGTCGTCACCTACCAGAAATAGAGGAGATGATTCTCAAAGCCAAGTTGCCATCACAAGCAGAAGCTTGGAGTTTAGCTGTATTCCGCCAGTTAGCAGTGGCAGAAGGGGCGGTACATGGCATTGAACCGGAGAAAGTTCATTTTCATGAAGTGGGCGCTGTAGACGCGATTGTAGATATTGTCGGTACTTGTTTGGGGTTAGATTGGTTGGGGATCGACAGCAATCAGGAAGGATTACCATTGATATACTGCTCACCATTTCCGACTGGTGGAGGAACTGTTCGCGCTGCACATGGTCAAATGGCTGTACCTGTACCAGCGGTGTTGAAGTTGTGGGAAATGCGAAGTTGTCCAGTTTATAGCAACGGTATTGACAGAGAACTGGTGACACCGACAGGAGCAGCGATCGCCACTACTTTAGCTAGAAGTTTTGGTTCACCACCGCCAATGACCCTCAAACAAGTGGGATTAGGTGCAGGTTCTCTCGACTTACCCATCCCCAATATACTACGGTTATGGCTAGGTGAAAGTGCAAATGAAAAGACGCATTTCACTGAATTTGCTGATACTAGCCCCCATTTAGAAACAACTTTAGAAACAATTTCTGTACTAGAAACTCAAATTGATGACTTAAATCCCCAAGCCATCGGTTATGTCTTTGATGCTTTATTTGCAGCCGGTGCGGTGGATGTTTTTACTCAACCTATAGGGATGAAAAAATCACGTCCGGGGTTTTTATTAACTGTAATTTGTCATCCAGAACATTTAGTCAGTTGTGAAGAGGTTTTATTTTGCGAAACCACTACTTTAGGAATTCGTCGAACTACTGGACAACGCAGTATTTTGCAACGGGAAATTCAACAAGTGGAAACACCTTATGGTAATGTGCGTGTTAAAGTTGCTTGGAAAGGACAAAGAACAAAACAAAGCATTACTAATGTACAACCAGAATATGAGGATTGTGCAGATTTAGCACGAAAACATAAGATTCCTTGGCGAGAAATTCAAAGATTGGCTTTACATAGTTGGTATTGTCAAACTTAACTAAAAAAGGGTGTATAGTGTAGGGGACAGACAAGTAACGAGCGATGAGTCATGAGTGGTGAGTAGAATACGAGTCAACCACTCGGTACTCGGTACTCGGTACTCTATGGTGTAGGGTGTAGGTGAAAAAGTGGGATACAAAAATGGTGGGCATTGCCCACCTGATAAACGAGAAATTAATCTTAATTAGAGTCTCTTAAATTTCGGTTGAATGCTTCTCCTGTATCTTCGGTTCTGCGTTGAATATTTTTGCCAATATCTTCACTTCCACGTTGCACATTTTTGGTTAAACCTTTGGTTGCATTTTCAACATTTTCCTGAAGATTTTCTACTCCTCGTTTAGTTCCTTTAGTTACTCCTTCTCGCAGTTCTTCGGCTGAACTTCCCACGTCTTCACCTAAGTTTTTCACTCTTTCACCAAAAGGTGTTCCTTGACGATAATTACGTACATATTCCTCCGTACTATCAATTCCTTTGCGTTCAATATTTCTTTGAGCATTTTCGATTAACTCATCTGCTCTTGCTCTGGCTGCTCTTTCTGCATCTCTCGCTCTAGGATCTACATCACTAAAGTTGTTCATCCCACCTTGATATGGAGAAATAGGATAATCTTTTGTGGGATCATATCTTTTTACATTTGGTGGTTGTCCAGCAGGTTGGGGTGGTTGTCCAGCTATACTTGGACGATTACAAGCTTGAACTAAAAATAGAAAAGTCGATGCCAAAAATACGGTTATAATTTTCATTGGACGCAGATTATGCAACCAAGTAATTACTTTTTTCATCTTTTTCTCCTTGTATTTCTGTCTGAATTAAAAAATAAAATTCTATTTGCCTACGACTGGATTTTTTTGTAATTCAGGTCTGGCACCAGCTTCATCGCCTTTCTCTTTTAAAAATCCTGAAGCTTTTTCCACTGATTCTGTTACCGTTTCAATTCGCTCTTGAATGCGAGTTTTTACATCTGGTTCACGCTGAATTAATCCACCAGGTTCAGGATGTTTAAATTCTTCTTCAGTAATAAGGGGTAATTCTGCTTCTTTCTTCACCCTACCCGCAGGCGTTTCTGCACCAGGGTAAAGTATTTTTGATTCTTGAGTAGAAGCTAGTAATATTTGTAAATTTACAGGTACACTAGCTTGATCATTTTTTTGTTTGTTGGCTTCCGTAGTTACTTTTGGGTCAGTGGACATTCGCAAATTTGTATATTTGTCATTACCACTCTTATATGGATTATTTGCTCCACCAGCTTGTACAGGAGTATTTTTAGGATTTGCACCTTGAGCATCTACTCCACTACAAGCTGTGCTAACTATCAACAATATTCCAGCTAAAAAGATAGTTAAAATCTGGCGTATTTGCAGGGTTTTACAGAAATTTATCAAATTTTTCACTTATTCCTCCTTATACATGATTACACTGCAAATTTTTGGCAAATTATTGTTATAAACAGCAAATAGCAAATATTTACCAAAAGGGTATTGCAGGTTGCAGTCAGTCAACAAATAAGTGCAACTTTTAGTTACAAAGCCTTAATTCAAGAAAATTTTACTGCTGTTCTCTGCTGTATCTTTGGCAAGATATTAACTTATTCACATTTTATTCACATCAACAACATTTACTAACTTAAAAAAAGAAAACCCAATCAACCTCTAGCGTAGGTCACATTTTACTGTTGAAAAAATTACAATTTTATCTAACTAGGGAGAGATATTATTTAATATAATAATTTTGGCAATTTAATGATTAGATTATACTCATGAAAAAAGTTTTACGCTGGTTTATTTTAGGAGTAACACTGCTTTTCGTTGGCAAAGCCTTGAAGGATAATTGGCTAGAAGTAAGTTCTATCCGTATTGACGCAGCCGGATGGGCAATTTTAGCAATTGCTACAGGTGTAACTTTACTTGCACATATTTGGGCTGGTTGGATATGGACTTGGATTTTAAAAGATTTTCATCAATCTGTATCAGCTTGTGAATTTATTCAAGTTTATTTGAAAACCAATATTTCTAAATATTTACCTGGTAATGTTTGGCATTATTACGGACGTATTCTAGCGGCTAAAAATGCTAATGTTTCTCACGGTGTTGCGACTCTCAGTGTTTTATTAGAACCTTTATTGATGGCTGCTGCGGCTTTAATTATAGTCGTTTTGTTCGGTAATCAGTTGGCTGTTAACAATAATAATTTTGGGATACAATTTTTTCAGTTGATTGGTTTATTAATTTTGCTGGCTGCTGTTCATCCTTGGTTTTTAAATCCTGTAATTGGTTTTTTATATCAGTTAAAAAATAAAGGTGTGAATAATCAATCTATCAGTGATTTCACTTTGGAACGCTATCCTCTTCGTCCTTTGTTGGGAGAATTGGTTTTTTTAGGATTGCGTGGAACTGGATTTATATTAACTATGTTTGCTCTAAGTTCGTTAAACTTGAACCAAGTTCCTTTATTATTAGGTGCTTTTAGTTTTGCTTGGGTTTTGGGGTTAGTTGTTCCTGGTGCGCCTGGAGGTTTGGGGGTTTTTGAAGCTACTGCTATAGCCATTTTACAACATCGTTTTCCTGCGGCTTTGGTAATAAGTGCGATCGCTCTTTATCGTCTCATTAGTATTTTGGCTGAAACCGCTGGTGCTGCTTTAGCTTCCCTAGATGAACGACTTGCTAATTAGATTTTGCTGAAACATTTTTATTTAGGTTTTGTTCCTAAATTCTACTTCAAACGCAGCACCATCAGCTAATAATTCAACTATTGAACCAACTTGACCACGTAATAAGTTATATTCAGGTAAATCAACTGTGAGTGCTACTATATCTAGTAACTTGGGCATACTTTTACTCATTTTTTATAACCTGCAATATTTCGTAGGTTGGGTAGAACAAAGTGAAACCCAAAACCACCCACCAGAATATTATCATTAATGTTGGGTTGTGCTTCGCTATATCATAATTAATGTTGGGTTGCGCTTCGCTTAACCCAACCTACGGGGTAAAATAAATATAATAAAATATCACTTTACTTAAAAGTTATTTACATCATGCAATATCGTCGCGCTAGGGTGGAAGGAGGAACATACTTTTTTACAGTGGTGACAGAAAAACGACAAAAAATATTATGTTTACCAAAAAATGTTTCTTGATTAAGAGATGCTTTTCGTTATGTCATGCAAAAACATCCATTTATTATAGATGCTGTTGTTATTTTACCTGATCATCTCCACTGTATTTGGACATTACCAGAAAATGATCATGATTTTTCAACTCGTTGGCGTTTGATTAAAAGTTATTTTAGTCGTAAATGTGAAACTATTGTACCAGAAAATATATCTTTATCTAGGAAAAAGAAAAAACAACGCGCAATATGGCAACATCGTTTTTGGGAACATTTAATTAGAGATGAAATAGATTTTCAAAATCATGTTGAATATATTCATTATAATCCGGTGAAACATGGTTTGGTAACAGCACCAAAAGATTGGGAATATTCAAGTTTTCATCGTGCGGTGCGTCAAGGTATTTATGACATGATGTGGGGTGCGGGTGAGGAAATTATTTTTGATGATCACATTGGTAACGAGTAGGTTGGGTTGAATGAAATGAAACCCAACATTAACATCAAAATATAAGTGTGAGGTGTTGGGTTTCGTTCCTCAACCCAACCTACAATTAATCTTGCTCATAAGTCAAGTCAAATGTTGCTCTGGTTATCATACGATTAAAATAGCGATCACTTTCATGGTGGAAGTGATCGCTATATCAAGAGATTAACTTTTCCTTAGCTATCAGGTGTTAAAATCTTGGTTATAACTTTTTCTTTAAGAGCCAACTTATTTTGTTGGATTGTTTCTAACTCTTTCTGTAGTTCAGGCAAATGTTTCTTAATTTCTTTAAGAACTGTGGTATCAGTTTCTCCTTCAGTTGCTGAACCAGCTGTAGCTAATTTTTCTGTAAATTGGCAGATTTTGCTATCAGGCTCTAAAATTGTCAGAATTGCAAAGAAACTTGCTAAATCTTGTAACTGCATATTTTGCTCCTCATTTCTGATGTGTAGAAAAATGAAATCAGTTTTTCATTAGAATACAATAGAATACTCACAAATCAACTATTTTTGAGAAAAAAAATAACAATTTTTTTACATAGGTATGAGTTATCATCCTGAATCAGTAACTCTTGGTCGTGTACCAATAGCAATTTTTACACATTAAACCTTTATCCCACAATCATACCATCTCTTATAATTGATCAAATAACTGCAAACATATCTTAGGCATGAAACTGTGACCGAAACTGGAAAATACAAAGATACCGTCAACTTACCCAAGACTAACTTCGATATGCGGGCAAACGCAATCAAGCGCGAACCCGAAATCCAAAAATTCTGGGAAGAAAACAACATTTATTCTCGCTTATCTGAAGAAAACCCCGGCGAATTATTTATACTGCACGATGGTCCTCCCTATGCTAACGGACAGTTGCATATTGGTCATGCCTTAAATAAGATTCTCAAAGATATTATTAACCGCTACCATTTGCTCCAAGGTCGTAAAATTCGTTACGTTCCTGGCTGGGATTGTCACGGATTGCCCATTGAGTTGAAAGTTCTGCAAAATATGAAACAGGCAGAACGGCAAAATCTCACACCTTTGCAATTGCGACAAAAAGCGAAAGAGTTCGCATTAAAAACCGTAGACGAACAACGAGAAAGCTTTAAACGCTATGGGATTTGGGGTGATTGGGAAAATCCTTATTTAACCCTCAAACCAGAATACGAAGCCGCGCAAATTGGCGTATTTGGGGAAATGTTCTTCAAAGGTTATATTTATCGCGGTTTAAAGCCTGTGCATTGGAGTCCTAGTTCTAAAACCGCTTTGGCAGAAGCTGAGTTAGAGTATCCTGAAGGCCACGTTTCTCGAAGTATTTACGCGGCTTTTCCGGTGCAAAAGGTTGCAGAAGGGTTAAAAGCTAGTTTGGATGGCTTCTTGCCTGATTTGGGCGTGGCTGTGTGGACAACTACTCCCTGGACGATACCGGGTAATTTGGCGGTGGCTGTGAATGGTGCGTTGGAATATGCTGTTGTGGAGGTTTCGCGTCCAGATGCAGAGACGCAAAGAGGATGCAAGTATCTGATTGTTGCGGCTGAGTTGGTGGAAAGGTTGACTGCGGTTTTGGATTGTGAGTTAACGGTAAAAGCCAAATTCTCTGGTCAGGATTTGGAAGGTACTACTTACCGTCATCCGCTGTTTGACCGTGAAAGTCCGGTGGTGGTTGGAGGTGATTATATCACTACTGATTCGGGTACTGGGTTGGTGCATACTGCCCCTGGTCATGGTCAAGAGGACTATATTGTGGGGCAGCGTTACGGTTTGCCGATTCTTGCGCCTGTTGATGATAGTGGTAATTTTACGGATGAAGCTGGTAAGTTTTCAGGCTTAAATGTGTTGAGCGATGGTAATCAAGCGATTATTGACGCTTTGAATGAGGTCGGTTCTCTGTTGAAGGAGGAAGCTTATCCTCACAAGTATCCTTATGATTGGAGAACGAAAAAACCAACGATTTTCCGCGCTACTGAACAATGGTTTGCTTCTGTGGCTGGTTTTCGGGAAGATGCTTTAAAAGCGATTTCATCTGTGCGTTGGATTCCCGCACAAGGTGAGAATAGAATTACACCGATGGTTGCAGAACGTTCTGACTGGTGTATTTCTCGTCAGCGGACTTGGGGTGTTCCCATTCCTGTGTTCTATGATGAGGAAACGGGGGAAGCTTTGCTGAATGCAGATACCATTAACCACATCCAAGCTATCTTTGCAGAGAAGGGTTCTGATGCTTGGTGGGAGTTGTCGGTGTCGGAGTTACTACCAGAACCATACCGAAATAATGGCAAGACTTACCGCAGAGGTACGGATACAATGGATGTCTGGTTTGATTCTGGTTCTTCTTGGGCAGCGGTAGCCAAGCAAAGACCGGAGTTATGCTATCCTGTGGATATGTATTTGGAAGGTTCTGACCAACACCGGGGATGGTTTCAATCTTCTTTGTTAACTAGTGTTGCGGTTAATGGTATTGCACCTTATAAAACGGTTTTAACTCACGGTTTTGTGTTAGATGAACAAGGCCGCAAAATGAGTAAATCTGTGGGAAATGTGGTTGATCCGCAAATCATTATTAATGGTGGAAAAGATCAGAAAAAAGAACCCGCTTATGGTTCGGATGTTTTGCGGTTGTGGGTTTCTTCGGTTGATTATTCTGGTGATGTGCGTCTGGGAAGCAACATCATTAAACAACTCGCTGATGTGAGGAATAAAATCCGCAATACTGCACGGTTTTTGTTGGGTAGTTTGCATGATTTTGATCCTCAAAAGGATGCTGTAGCTTTTGCAGATTTGCCAGATTTGGATAAGTATATGCTGCACCGCATTCGTGAGGTGTTTAATGAGGTGACGGAGGCTTTTGATAGTTTCCAGTTTTTCCGCTTTTTCCAAACTGTGCAGAATTTCTGTGTTGTTGATTTGTCGAACTTTTATTTAGATGTTGCGAAAGATAGATTATATATCAGTGCTGCTGATGCTTTCCGTCGTCGCAGTTGTCAAACAGTTTTGCAAATTGCATTGGAGAATTTAGCGAGAGCGATCGCACCAGTTTTGTGTCATACTGCTGAAGATATCTGGCAATTTATCCCCTACAAAACATCCTATAAATCAGTATTTGAAGCTGGTTGGGTGCAGTTGGAGAAAAAATGGACATATCCAGAAGATGATGAAGAAGCTAGAAAAACTCTTCTGCGAATTGATACCTGGGAAAAACTGCGGCAACTTCGCACCGATGTT
Organism: Sphaerospermopsis aphanizomenoides BCCUSP55; assembly: GCF_001586785.1. Classification (GTDB taxonomy): domain Bacteria; phylum Cyanobacteriota; class Cyanobacteriia; order Cyanobacteriales; family Nostocaceae; genus Sphaerospermopsis_A; species Sphaerospermopsis_A aphanizomenoides_A. The sequence goes on along the minus strand of NZ_LUFH02000003.1, from coordinate 96,367 downwards.
AACAAGGTGTTAGAACAGGCTAGGGTTGAAAAATTGATTGGTTCTTCCCTAGAATCGAAAGTGTTGATTTATGTCAGACCGACATTAAGTGATTCTACCTTTGGAAGCCAAAAATTTAATGAAGCTATCAAAGATTTCAATCCTGAAAAGGGAAATGGTGTGGATGAGTTGCGATATTTATTATTAGCATCTCAGGTGGAAATAGTAGATGATGCTGCAAAAATTTCTGAGTTGAAATATACCGCAACCACAGAAGATTGGACAATTGGAGTAGTGAATGCAGACGGTGAAAAATGCGATCGCTGTTGGAATTATTCTACCCATGTTGGTGAATCTGAAGAACATCCTTTACTGTGTGAACGTTGCGTTCCCGCATTAGCTGGGGAATTTTAAAATCATGTAGGGGTTTAGCAATGCTAAACCCTTTGTCGATTATACATAGTATGAAAATCAAAACTATGAATACACAAACAACCGTAGTTACAGAAATCTTACCAATAGTTCTGAAAATGCAACCAAACATCATCATGAATGATGAGCAATTTTTTGATTTCTGTCAATTAAACCGTGATTTTAGAATTGAACGTAACCCTCTTGGAGATTTATTAATTATGTCACCTAGCGGGTCAGAAACAGATGAACGCAATTTTAATTTAACTGGTCAATTATGGATATGGACAAAGCAAGATGCTACAGGTGTAGGTTTTGGTTCTAGCGGTGGTTTTACCTTACCTAATGGTGCGGTACGTTCTCCTGATGCAGCATGGATACAAAAGGAAAGATGGGAAGCAATACCCGCAGAACAAAGAAAGAAATTCGCGCCAATTTGTCCTGATTTTGTCGTGGAATTGCGTTCAGAAACAGATAGCTTAAAAACACTACAAGAAAAAATGGAAGAATATATAGAAAATGGTGTGAAATTAGCTTGGTTAATTGATAGAAAACAACGTAAAGTATATATTTATCGTCCTGGTCAAGTTGTGGAAGAATTAGATCATCCACAAACATTAAATGGTAAGGATATTTTACCAGAATTTATTTTAGATTTAAGTCAAATATGGTAATTAATATTCCCTTTGAATAGGAATTTGAATGACAAACTTAGTTCCTTCTCCAACTTTGGTAAAACACTCTATTTTACCTCCATGCTTTTCGGTAATTATATGATAACTAATAGACATACCCAAACCTGTGCCTTTACCAACAGGTTTAGTGGTAAAGAAAGGGTCAAAAATCCGTTTTTTTGCTTCTTCCTTAATACCTATACCATTATCAGTAATAGAAATTTCTACTAATTTTTTTTCTCTAATTAATGTTTTAATAATGATTGTCAAAGGATTGTTTTGCATTTCTTGATATGTCCTTTGAGTCGCAACTTCTTCTAAGGCATCAATAGCATTTGCTAAAATGTTCATTAATACCTGATTTAGTAAACCTGGATAACATTCCACTTCTGGCAATTTTCCATAATCTCGAACTATTTTTATAGCTGGATGTGTAGGTATGGCTTTTAAACGGTGCTGCAAAATTAATAATGTGCTGTCAATCCCTGTATGAATATCTACTGCTTTAAATTCAGATTCATCTGTGCGAGAAAAGTTTCTTAATGATAAGACAATTTGGCGAATCCGATCCGTTCCTATTTTCATAGAAGCAAGGATTTTGAGTAGATCATTGTGCATAAATTCTAGGTCTACTTCCTCAGATTTTCTTTTAATTTCTGGAATAGGTTGAGGGCAGTTTTTTTGATAAAGTTCCAAAAAATCAAGTATTGTTTGGGCGTATTCTTCGATATGAATTAAGTTACCTTGAATAAAGTTAATTGGGTTATTAATTTCATGGGCAACTCCCGCTACCAGTTGTCCTAAGGTTGCCATTTTTTCGGATTGTATCAACTGGAATTGTGACTGTTGCATTTTCAGCATTGCTGCTTTTAATTCTGCTGTACGCTGGTTAACTTGATCTTCTAAATGCTGGTTAAGATGGTATAATCGTAAATGAGTTTTGACACGAGCAATGAGTTCTGCTTCGTGAAAAGGTTTGGTAATATAATCAACTGCACCCAAGTTAAGTCCAGTAATTTTATCTGTACTCTCAGAAAGAGAAGTCATGAAAATCACGGGAATATGTTTAGTAATATCAGAAGCTTTAAGACGACGACAGGTTTCAAATCCATCAATACCAGGCATCATGATATCTAATAATATTAATCCCGGTAAAGTGCGTTCTGCTTGTTTGATAGCACGTTCTCCATCTTTAGCGATCGCTACTTCAAATCCCGCATCAGCTAAAGCTTCAGATATTACTTCTAAATTTGCTGTAGTATCATCTACCACTAGAATTAAATTACTGTCTTTTATCATCATATCTGTTAGGCCAGGGAATAGGCAAGCAAGAGGAATATAGAATATTCAAGTATAATCAGGGAAAATAGAAAAAAATATAATTCAGATATAATTCCTATATTCTCATTTAAGAATTCACCATCTAAAATCTCAAAGGGGGAAAAGCTACAAATTTTATTTATCTGTTAATTCCATAATAGATTCTAACAGAAAAGACTCAATAGTTTCTACCTGAAATTTCTGAATTAGTTCTAGAATATAGTTAATAAAACAATTATATTTTTGGTCTTTTTTTTGGATAATATGAACAAGTTCTGTCAGTTTTTGTAACCTTCCCTCCTGAATCAATTGTAGCATTTGCATTAAATCATCTTGTTCAGGTATCACCATTGATACGCCATGATTTTTATGTTCATTATTTTCTGGTAAAAATGATTTATAATTGAGATTATTATCAGTTCCTTCATAGATCCAGGTAATTTCTAAATGTTTTTGTAAAAGCTTAAATAATTCATCTGACTCTACTGGCTTGGACAGAAAATCATCTCCACCAGCCTCTAAACTTTTTTGCTGATCCCTGTCTGCAACTGAGGCAGAAGAAACAATCACAGGGATAGTCTTAAATAATTCTAACTGTCTCAGTTTAGTTAAAAATTCATATCCATTCATTACAGGCATCAAGATATCTGTAATAATTAAATTTGGTAACATTTCAGTAGCTTTAGTTAATCCTACTTCTCCATTTTCTGCTTCCCAAATTTCAAAATTAAGGGATTCTAACAGGTTACAAATTACAGAGCGATTTTCCCATTTATCATCAACTACTAAAATTTTTTGTTTTTCTCCCTCATATCCTATCAATTGTTTTCCATTAGCTTTCATCGCTGTCTGTTGCCAATCTGCGGCTAGAGGTAAATCTACTTCAAAAACAAAGGTACTGCCAACTCCTAACTGACTTTCTACCTTGATTTCGCTACCCATTAAACTAATAATGTTATGACTAATAGCTAGTCCTAGTCCAGTTCCTTCTGCTTGTCTTTTGGCATCACTAACTTGCTCAAAAGGGAGGAAAATTTTAGCTAAATATTCTGGACTAATACCAATGCCAGTATCAGTAATCTGAAAACGTAGTTTAGTCCTACCCACTGTTTCTGGTTGATCTACTAATTTATCTACTTTAAATGTCACAGTTCCCTGGTCAGTAAACTTGATAGCGTTTCCCAACAAATTAATTAAAACTTGTCGCAATCGCTGATCATCAACTTCAACACCTGTGGGCAAATTCTGATCTGGATGATAGATAAAATCAATACCTTTTTGTTCAGCCCGAATCCGTAAAATTTCCGAAATTCCTTGTAAAAATGAAGGAAGATGAATAGCTTGGTGTTGTAATGTTAATTTACGAGCTTCAATTTTAGATAAATCCAGAATATCATTAATTAGTGTCAACAAATGAGAGCCACATTGATGAATAATGTTGATACCTTTGCGTTCTTTTTCTCCCAAATTTGGGTAACGATTGAGAATTTGAGTATAGCCAAGAATACCATTTAAAGGTGTACGAAGTTCATGGCTCATATTTGCTAAAAACTCACTTTTAGCCTTGTTGGCTATGTCTGCTGCTTGGCGTTTTTGTTCTAGAGAAGTATAAGATTCTGCTAATTTAGCTGCCATTTGATTAAAAGCTAAGGCTAATTCTTCAATTTCATCACCAGTATCAATCTTTAACCTATAGTCTAAATCACCTGATCCTAGTTGGTTTGCACCAATTTGCAGTGTTTGAATAGAACGAATAACTGGCAGTAGAGTTAGTCCAAATTGGGCAATAAAAATTAATAAGACTAACCCAATTAAAATATAGACGCATACAGTAGCAATTTGTTTAAATTGCTCGGCTTTATGATTAGTAATTTTATCTTGTTCTTCTACTTCTTTAACTAGTGCATTTAAAAATAACTTGATGTCATCTTGAAATGAGTTTATGGCTTTTACATCTTGCTGGGTTTGAGCAAGTGAAGAAGATTGAGCTTGATATTTTAATTCCTTACCTAGACGGATCAAAAACTGATACCGACGACGCACAACATGGGGTTGTTTTGCTTGTGGCATTAGCTGTTCTAGTTCTTGTAAGTTGTTTAAAAATACAGATATTATCTGTTCATATTTCTCTATATCTGCTGAATTACGATTGAGTAAGAGATAGTCTTTAAGTGCAGAAGTCTGTTCTTCTAGGGATAGCTTGAGAATTTGGGTTTTACGGACAGCCTCATGAGTTTTTTCGCGGCTTTGCTCAACTGATTTTTCAATTGTTTTGATGGTGACTGTACTACCTCCCAACAAAACAATTACTAATCCTATAGCAGTCAAAGTTGAACCAATAAACTTTGTTAAAATCTTCATTTGGCTGGTATTTGTACTGATTTCATTTGTTGATAAATCTGTCGAATTTGCTCAAAATCTGCGTCTTTAGCTAAAGTGTAACCAGCAGATTTAGTCCCACTCACATCAACAACACCAACAGGGGCATCAATTAAAGCTTCTCGCAGTTGGCTTAAGGCTGCTGGTGAGAATTTTTTGACGTTAATAACTATTGGTGCGGTGGGAATAGGATAAGATTCCCAAATGATTTTATAATTTGTGGTGGGTAATTTTCCTGCTTTTTGACTCCGTAAAAAAGAAGCTTTATCATCAGCGATCGCATCTACTACTCCATTTACCAAATCTGTTTCTGCTTGATCATGACTGCCAGAATAACGAATGCCGCTAAAGTTCCTTGTAGGATCAATTCCCTGAGCTTTCATAGCTTGCATTGGCATTAAAAAGCCAGATGTTGAAGATGGACTAACAAAACCGAATCTTTTTCCTTTTAAATCTTTCAGGGACTTGATTCCTTGGGCTGAGTTCGCAACAATTACAGCAGTGTACCAAGGTCTTCCTGTGATTTGGTCAATAGGTAAAACCAGTGGATGAATATTAGGATTACGTTCCTGACATTTGATGTATGTTAAAGGTGCTAGATAACCCATATCAACTTGTTCTGTCGCTAGTAAATCTACTGCATCTTCATAACTTTTTGTAATTTGAAAAATGATTGGCTGTTTGATGGTTTTTTGTAAATAGTTTGCTAATGGTTGTAGTTTCGTTTTTTGCTCTTCAACGCTTTGCCAAGGGATTACTGCTACTCGTAAACTTTTTTTAACTACAGGTTCACTGGTTGATTTTGTGATTGTGCTGGCATGATCATCAGTGGTAGGTGTACAACCGATGGTAATTGCACTAATACAAAACAGTGAAGCGAAATTCAACCATGTTGTGATTAGACAATGGGGTTGTTGCCCAAGTAGCCATTTCATCATGTTAATTTTGCCTTCAAAATGCCTGAGTGGTAAGTATTCAGCAGTCAATAATCAGTAAATGGCTACACTATGCTACGCAGTAAGCGCAGCTATGCCCGCAGTGCTTTACAGCTATGATCTGAAATTTATGATCATTTTTATCGAGCAATCAGTCTCCCTTAAAAATCCTTTAAACTTAGCCTGAGAACTATTTTTAGCTGACTGCTGACTGCTGAAAGCTGCTTTATTATTATATCTATGCTACAGTTTATGAAAAAATAATAAGATCTTCTTAAAAAAAATTATATTCAGTACAGATAAATCCAGAATGGGAAAAGAAAAATTGAGTATCACCCTAAAGATGGCATTATTAGCCCATTAGGCATAAAATAGATAGTTTTTCACCCCTAATTATACCCTGACTGCTCAGAAGCATTCAAAAAATTGCCAGTTTTGCACCAGAATCATCATGAAATATTTGCACCGTCCTGATTTATATAGCTGGTCTTGTTTCAACCCAACTAGAAATATTGATTTTAATGGGTTTGCCTGGATTCGACCAGAGGGGAATATCTTGATTGATCCCGTAGCCTTATCAAACCATGATTGGAATCATCTAGAATCCCTAGGAGGAGTGCTTTGGATTGTATTGACAAACTCCGATCATCTGCGGTCAGCTAGGGAAATTGCCAATCAAACATACTCGAAAATTGCTGGGCCTTTAGCAGAAAAGGAATCTTTCCCGATTGTGTGCGATCGCTGGTTAAGTGATGGTGAAGAATTAGTCCCAGGACTAAAGGTGATAGAAATGCAAGGTTCTAAAACTCCCGGTGAGTTGGCCTTGTTATTGGAGGAAACCACATTAATTACCGGGGATTTAGTGCGATCGCACAAAGCCGGGACTTTAAATATGTTGCCAGATGAAAAGCTGTTAAATCGAGAACAGGCTGTAGCTTCCGTTCGTCGCTTGGCAAGTTTGGAGAAAGTGGAAGCAGTGTTAGTAGGTGATGGTTGGTCTATTTTTCGTGATGGGAGCGATCGGTTGCAGGAGTTGGTGGGGAGTTTGGGGTAAAAAAATACTATGGCTAACTATGGCTAAAAGCAAAAAAATAGCCTTTGGTTGGTATGGTGGCAAATACAATTATTTTGATTGGCTGTTACCATTGCTACTACTACAACCTTGGCATTTTAATAACTGCATGGCTATATTTGGCGAATATATTTGCTAATTTAACTGATTCCAAGGGTCTTGTTGATTAAAATTTATACAAATATATTCAGTCACAATAATATTAAAAACTATAGCTAATTTACACATATCTTTAATATAAATGGTGACATCACGGGGAGTGGGCTTAACTCCTGCATTTCCATGTGCTATGGGATGACGCTTGCCAACCACATTATCTAAACTTGACTTTAATATTGAAGTCCCAGCTTTCTGTTCTACAAGATTCCATATATTATCAATGCCAACTGAACGGAAAAGTTTTTCTACTTCTCCACTACCAGGTGAGGCAAATCCTTTTATATGTAAATCTAAATTAAAACTTCCGCCTTTACATAACTGATTATCATCAACAAAAATATTTACGGAAATGTCCTTGATGTGATTCAATTTCTTCTGACTTGGTGCATTTTTTAAACCTTCTGGATCTTTCCATATTTGAATAACTCGTAAATTGACTGGAAGCTCAGATATACGAGTTTGATTTATTTCATGAAATTGAAGAATATCTTCAATTAATTTTTCAAAAAAACCTTCCATGTGACTACAAAGTAGCAAGAGAGAAGCACGACAAATACTTTCCTCCACTGTCAGTTGTCTACCTGTAGGTGGTTGATTTGAGTTACCGCGAATTGTTACTTTATTACAAAGGTTTAACAAACTACTGACTTCATGAAGACGCTGCCAAAAATCTTTTAAGGCAGGGGAAGGTTGAATTGTCATAATATTTAAGGTTTCTGTCCTACTTTCAAATACGGAACAGATAACCCTAATATCGATAGTTCATCTCTCCATTTATCTAGGCGGGTTTGAATTCTATCTGTGTATGTAGTACCGGAAGTTATTGCTGCTTGAAATACTGGATCTTGGCACAATAATTGAAATGCTTTTAAAATTTCTGGTTTTTTACTTCTTATTAAATGAGAATCTAAATTAGCAAAAGATAACATAATTATGTCGTATATAGATCTATTTATTGCTTTTTCCCAGCGATTATCTGATGTATATCGACGGAAGGCGTGTTGATCAAATACAAAATACACATCATTAATTACTCGCTCAAATAACTGTTTGTGTTGTTCTAATTTTTGAGTGTCAAATTTGATACCTGATTTTAAATATTCGTCAAGGAATGTAGCAAGATATCCTCGATACTCATTGAGTCTGAAATAGAAAGCAAAGAATCGGAGTATCAGTTCACAATCTTGCATTCTCTTATCTACACAATCTTCTAAATTTCTGTTGAGAATCGAGATATTACGTGCCTTTAAAAAATATTCATATTGCGATAATTCTCGTATTAAATCAGTTAAGTTACCTCTATAAATACTATTACGTAATTCTTGAGAATTAAGACGTACAGAACCAGTATTTAGCCTTTCAAAAACATCAAATTTTATATCTGGATGGGACTCTTTAAGAATCACAATACACCTAATGGCACGAGAGTTGATTAAACGTTTGTCAGTAACATCTATTTCATGAAATCTTTTTCTGTTAAGTTCAGTACGTACTTTTAGTCCCCTTAACGCAAACTCATTATTAAGAAAGCGGTAAATAGCTGTCAGTCTTTGCTGACCATCTATAACACTGTAACGTTCATGTTCCAATTCAGCAAAATAGCAAACTGGTATAGGCACATTCAGCAGTAGAGATTCTATTAAGCGACTTGCTTTTGTATCATCCCAAACTCGACGACGCTGAAATTTATCAGCTAAGACAAGTGTTTCATCATCAACTTGATCTTTCAGAGAACGAATAATAAAATCATAGGGATGAGTAATAAGTTTTCTGTCTTTTGGAGGGATATCTAATTCTGGTCGTCTTTCTTCTTCTTCTTCTTCAAATTTTTCTTCTAATAATTCTAGATTTTGGTTGTCATCAATTTTAATATTTTCTTGAATCATCACCCACCTCAATGTACTTAGTTAGCTTGTAATTTTATATTATATTTTATAAAAATATACTAATTCCATCTTGGCATCTGATAAAAAATAAAGCCTTACATAAAATATAGCTCTCCCACACAGAAAGGAGCGATCGCTCCCCTTCTTTATCGACAAAAAGAGCGATCGCATCTAAATAAAAATCTTAAGCAGGTTCAAACTTCAAAGAAACACCGTTCATACAGTAACGTAAACCAGTAGGTCTTGGCCCATCATTAAAAACATGACCCAGGTGTCCACCGCAACGGCTGCAATGAACTTCCGTTCTCGTCATAAAAAATGACCGATCTACAGTAGTTGCGATCGCACCCTCAATAGGTTTAAAAAAGCTAGGCCAACCAGTACCACTGTCAAATTTTGTTTCTGAAGTAAACAAAGCCTGTCCACAACCAGCACATACATACGTACCAGCCTCATAATTTTTATCCAGAGGGCTAGTATGAGCGCGTTCTGTACCATGTTTCCGTAACACCTGAAACTGTTCCGGTGTTAAAATCGTCTTCCATTCGTCTTCAGGTTTGGTAACTTCAAACTGAGTATCCGCAGCTGCCATAGTTTCCGAACTCCCATTCATATAACGTGCAAAAAAGGCTGTGCCAAGCAATACGGCACTAATTTGTAAAAAATGGCGTTTGTCCATATATCTATTATTTGCTATTTTCTTCTTCCATAGCCAAGCCATTCCCATGAGAATTGACCTATCATCGGCGATCGCTCTGAGAAATCCCTGATAACTGCATTAAAATGACCTAAAAAGAGTTTAGAGTTTGGTAAAAAGGGTGTAAGGGTGTAGGGTGTAGGGGAGTAGAAGAGAATCATCTTTTGCCTTTTGCCTTTTGCCTCTTGCCTTCTGTCACCTATTCCCTATTCCCTCTTAACTGTCACCTGTCACCTTCTTCCTGCCTTATGTGTCAACTGCTAGGAATGAATTGCAACGTACCAACAGATATTTGCTTCTCCTTTGAAGGGTTTTCCGCTAGAGGAGGCAAAACCGATGAACATAGCGATGGTTGGGGTATTGCTTTTTTTGAGGGTAAAGGATGTCGGATTTTTTTAGATGCTAAACCCTCTGTAGCTTCTCCTCTAGCAGAGTTAGTCCGACGTTATCCCATCCACTCCACCCATGTCATCGCCCATATCCGCAAAGCTACCCAAGGTAAAATTGCCCTAGAAAACTGCCATCCTTTTCAAAGGGAACTTTGGGGACGGTATTGGGCATTTGCCCATAACGGGAATTTACCAGATTTTCATCCTCAAAATCATGGCTTTTTTCAACCTGTAGGCGATACAGATAGCGAACAAGCATTTTGCTTAATTCTCAACACTTTAAGATCCAGTTTTCCTGAAGGTAAACCACCGATAAAATTGCTTTATTCTGTGTTACGTAAAGTGACGGAAGAATTAGCATCCATCGGCGTTTTTAACTATTTACTATCCGATGGAGAACATTTCTTTACCCACTGTTCTACCAAACTTTGTTACATTATCCGACAAGCGCCCTTTGCAGCCGCACACTTAATTGATGAAGAGATGACTGTAGATTTTAGTGAGCTAACTACACCCAGCGACCGTGTTGCCGTCATTGCCACTACTCCTCTTACAGATAACGAAGTTTGGACACCAATCTCACCTGGAGAAATCCTCATATTTCAAGATGGTTTACCAATCAAATTTGATTATTCAACAATTGACAATTAATAAGAAACTACTAAGTTAGATAACTTTTCTACTTTCTGTTCAGGCTGTAAATATTTATCAACCATCCCTATTACCTGGTCAGTTTTTACAGGTTTGGTGATAAATTCCGTTGCTCCAAAAACCTTGGATCGCACTCTATCAAACACACCATCACTCCCAGTTAATATAACTACTGGTGTCTGGGTAAAGACAGAACTGCGTCGTAATTGATTACAGAGTTCATAACCATTGATAACCGGCATCACTAAATCCAAAAAAATCAAGTCTGGCTTATTTTCAATTAGCATTGGTAAAGCGTCTACAGGATTTTGAATACTCATAAACCTCATACCATTAGCAGTAATAATTCCCTCTAGCATTTTACAGACTTGCAAGCTGTCATCAATACAGGCTATCAGCGGATATCTACCTTTTTTACTTTGTGCAATCTGATGGTTATTATTAATATTATTTGTGGGTAATGGTAAATCTGATACTTCTATCAAATCCACAATTTGTTGTTGAATATAAGGAAGTAAAGAACGAGTAATTGATAATAGACTCTGATTCATTTTTGCCGCTAAATCCCAGAGAGTATGTTTACCATTGATTAATCTCTCAAAGTTTTTGTAGACTAATGGACTCACCAACTGTTGCAGTTGCTCTGGTTTTTGTAAAACTGGAGATAAAGAAGGAGAAATATCCTCTAATCCTGCTGCTACCCATTCATGCAAAGATGCTTGTGCTTGTTTAACAAACATATTTGTACTTGTAGAAATCAGCGGTGATTTTATTATGAATTCTTGGTTACGTTCACAGCTAAAAGATGATAAATGCTTCTGTTGAGCCAGATCAAATAAAATTTCTATGATTGTGTTTTCCACAATACTATTAATTTCTGCTGGTTGAATTTTCTGAGTAGCATATAAATTTTCTAGCAGCAGATAATCCCAATAATCTATTAAGATACTTTCCGCAGAATAATGGACATAATTTATATTCAAATAGGGACAATTTTGAGCCATATTTCTCAACCATCGACGATAGGGATGTGTGCCTCCAGTTGCCCAAACCATCCGTCCAAGTTGATAATAAAAACTCCAGGTTTTACCTTGATTATTTTTAATGTCTAACTTGCCATTATATTGTAACTGCGTACAAGTATTAAATTCTTTGAGAATTTGATGGAATTCCATGAGGTGATAATTGGCCATAGTTGCTCCCTAAATTCATAAAAGTGACTTTGATCAATATTGCTAAAATATAAATTTAAATTACCTGCTGTGCTGTGTAAGCTTCGCTAACGAAAATCCCCAATCTAAAAACTCTTTAACTTGATTTTACTAATAAGCTGAAGATATTTAGTTAAATATGAGTTAACTTTTTGGTCAGTTCATTACATAAAAATTTAGATAATTTCCAAGTTATTACATAAATATTAACGTTTGTTAATAGATTTTCTACCGTGAAAACTCGGAAATTTTGCCTGAAAATCAAAAAATCTTTAAATTTCCCTAGATCTGTTTGACGGTAAATACTCAAGATCATCAGGAGATCTTTGCCAAAACTCTAAGTGATATTAGACCTCTTGCACAATTGTTTTTATGGTATGATAAAGGGTTGTAGGTTTTATGTATATTTGGGTGTCTTAGCGATCGCCAATTCAAAGATCGCTTTAGAGTTCTAACTTTTGGACGGTTAAGTTTCAGAGCTTGGCAAAAAAACTTAACCTCAAGGGTTTTCAGCCTTTTTTCTTATAAACTTTGTTAACGCAGTAGGCGTTGTCAAGACAGACTATTATTAGTGTTCAGCAAATTAGCAAACTGGTAAAGGTAAAAACGATGCGACTGTCACAAAAGTTATTTGTTACCCTTCGAGATGATCCTGCGGATGCGGAAATTCCTAGTCATAAATTGTTACTCCGCGCAGGTTACATCCGTCGCATCGGTAGTGGTGTTTATGCTTATCTCCCCTTGATGTGGAGGGTTTTACAGAAGGTTTCTCAAATAGTGCGAGAAGAAATGAACGCTACTGGTGCGGAAGAATGTTTGCTACCACAGCTACAACCGGCTGAGTTATGGAAGGAGTCGGGACGCTGGGATACTTATACTAAAGCTGAAGGAATCATGTTTTCCCTCATTGATAGAAGGGAACAACAATTGGGACTTGGGCCGACTCACGAAGAAGTAATTACCACCGTTGCCCGTGATATGATTCGTTCCTATCGGCAATTACCTCTACATTTGTATCAAATTCAAACCAAATTCCGGGATGAAATTCGTCCCCGTTTCGGTTTGATGCGTGGTAGAGAGTTCATTATGAAAGATGGTTATTCTTTCCACGCTGATGAAGAAAGTTTAAAGAAAACCTACCAGGATATGTACCAAGCCTATAGTAATATGCTGCGGCGTGCTGGTTTAGCTTTTCGCGCAGTGGAAGCTGACTCTGGTGCTATAGGTGGTTCTGGTTCGACAGAATTTATGGTGTTAGCGGATGCAGGAGAAGATGAAGTTCTCTATACCGCAGATGGTAAATATGCAGCGAATGTAGAAAAAGCGGTTTCTTTACCTGCGGATGCCCAAACTTCTCCTTTTACCAACTTTGAGAAACGGGAAACACCAGGCACAGACACAATAGAAAAACTTTGTGCTTTTCTGGAGTGTTCCCATACCCAAATTGTCAAAAACGTTTTATATCAAACTGTCTATGATAACGGCTTGACTGTTTTGGTATTGGTAAACATTCGGGGAGATCAGGAAGTTAATGAAGTCAAATTACAAAACGAATTGACTAAATTAGCTTCCCAATTTAGTGCTAAAACTGTCCTTTCTATCAGTGTACCCACTAACGAAATAATTGCAAGCTGGTCTGCAAAATCTTTACCTTTAGGTTACATCGCCCCGGATTTAGGTGATGATTATATTACTGGCAGTAAACAAGTAAGTTCTAAATTTGTGCGGTTGGTGGATCAAACCGCTGTGGAGTTAAAGAACTTTGTTACAGGTGCAAATGAAACTGGTTTTCACGTAGTTGGTGCAAATTGGGGTGAGCAGTTTAAATTACCTGAGTTAGTAGTAGATATTCGTAAGGCAAAAGTAGGCGATCGCTCTGTTCACGACCCTAGCCAAACCCTACAAACAGCTAGAGGTATAGAAGCAGGTCACATCTTCCAACTGGGTACAAAGTATTCCCAAGCAATGGGGGCAACTTATACCAACGAACAAGGGGAAGAAAAACCTTTAATTATGGGATGTTATGGCGTGGGAGTGTCACGGTTAGCACAATCAGCGGTAGAACAATCCTATGATAAAGATGGGATAATTTGGCCAGTAGCGATCGCACCTTATCACGCCATTGTCACCATTCCTAACATCAAAGATGCCCAACAAATCGAAGTTGCCGAAAAACTTTACACCGAACTTAACAAAGCAGGTGTAGAAACATTACTTGATGACCGAGATGAACGCGCAGGTGTTAAATTCAAAGATGCTGATTTAATCGGTATTCCCTATCGAATTGTCACAGGTCGGGCGATTACAAATGGTAAAGTTGAAGTAGTAAAACGCGCCACTCGTGAATCTCAAGAAATTGCTATTGAGGAAGTTGTTAATACATTACAACAATGGGTTAAAGAAGCGATAGAGAGTTAAAATCAAAATCTTGTGGGGCAGGTATCTTGCCTGCCATTGATACAAAAATGGCTAAATTTATTTCTATTCCCTATTCTCTGGTTCAAGGGTTAAACCGCGATAGACTTGCTCAATGGGGAAATTGAGATTAATGCTCTTTAGTTCAATGATGTCGCCTTCTTCATAGTTAATAATCATCCATTGTCCGGCATCATTTTTGTGATACAGGTCGATTTCTATGCTGGTGGAACTAACTAATAGGTAATCTTTCAAGACGGGGTTATGTTGATACATTCTGAATTTGCTACCGCGATCATAGGCTTCGGTAGTTTTTGAGAGAACTTCAACGATTAAGCAGGGATAAGTAAAATAGTTGGAAGTATTTTTATCTCGTTCATCGCAAGTTACACTCGCATCTGGATAGGTATAGTTATTCGTCTCAACAATGTTAATCTTGATATCAGAATTCCCAGTTATACAACCACTATTCTCTAAATGGGTATCAAACATGGAGGTGAAGCGGATAGCAATACGACCGTGATTGACGCTACCACCGCTCATGGCATAAACTTGACCGTTGATCAGTTCGTGTTTTTCTAGTTGCTTTTCTTCCCAAGTGAAATATGCTTCGGGCGTTAGGGTGGGGAAATTTTCATTGGCTGCGATCATAGTTCGTTACTTCCTACGGTTTGCAGTTGCTTGGGGTCAGTTTAGCTCTGGGTTAGTTGATTTAATTTTAACAATCTACACAAACATTTTTGGGAGTAAGCCTTTTTTAAATTGTTCGGTTTGGTTGATTTGGTGTTTTCAACAAGTTACTCTTGATATTTATAAAAGTTTTTTAAGCTAGAATTTACTTAATTATATATGAATACAAATCAATTAGTTTCCTCAACAGGCGCTGACTATCAAAAGCTAGATACACTATTAGCAACAGGTAACTGGAAAGAAGCAGACTACGAAACAGCAAGACTAATTCTGAAAATAGCCAACCGAGAAAAAGAAGGTGTTTTAGGATTAGAAGATATTAAAAAATTTCCCCTTAAAAAGCTGCTAACAATTGATAAATTGTGGCTAAAATACAGCAATGATCACTTTGGATTTTCCATCCAAAAACAGATTTATCAAAGTTTAGGAGGAACACAAAAGGATTACCAAAAAAATTGGCAAGCTTTTTGTGAGCAAATAGGATGGAAACAATCAAAAAAATGGTTAAACTACAAAGACATTGATTGTAATTTAACAGCGCCAAAAGCCCACCTACCTAGTCGTGCTTGGGGGTGTATAGTAGCATGGTGGTGGGTAGTTGAATGGAATGAAGCTATTTTAGCCAGAATGTATCTCCTCTCCCATCCAGATTTGTAAACCTTTTTCAATATACCCTCATTAGCCCGTCGTTCATCCAGGGAAGCTAAAGCAGCACCAGCGGTTTCAGCCAAAATACTAATGAGACGATCAAGAGCGATCGCACTCCTGTCCACGGCTATATTAACAATTAATAATGTGTAAGAATTCAGGAGTCAGGAGTCAGAATATTTGTTTGTAGTAGTGAGCTACAGCAGTACGTTTTCTCATCAATTATCAAGAATAACTCGAAAACTCTCATTCATTCTGAATCCTGTATTCTGTATCCTGAATGCTTACAAATAACTAATCATTGATTGCACAGGGGGAAAAGAAACCGATAGTTGTCTCCACAAAAATCCTAGACCTTGACTGGTTGCTTAGTTTCTGTAGCCTGGAAAGGACTGTTATTGCTAATAATTTGTGGACCCAAAAATGCTTCTTTACCTGTAATCAATCGAGAGCGACGATTACGAGTAATATAATTCCATGCCCACTGAAATACAACTACTAATTTAGTGTCAAACTCGATTAAGAAGTAGATGTGAATGACTAGCCAAAATACCCAAGCGATGAAACCTTTGAGTTTAATGAAGCCTAGATCTACAACAGCTAAATTTTGGCCAATCATTGCCAAACTACCCACGTCGGTGTAGCTAAATTCTGGTAAAGTATGACCATGAAGCCGGATGAGAATGAGTGTACCTACGTATTCTCCTTGTTGCTTGGCTACGGGTGCAACACCAGGTAAGGGTTTACCAGTTTGATGGGAGAAACTGGCTAGATCTCCAATTACGAAAATGTTTTTATAACCCTTAATGGTCAAGTTGGGTTCGACAATTACTCTTCCAGAGTAATCGCATTCTACATTTGTACGTTCTGCCAGGACTTTCCCCAGTGCTGAACCTTGAACACCTGCTGCCCACAATATAGTTTTTGAGCCAATTTCTTGTACTTTATCACTTTGCTTGAAAGTAACGATGTCATTGTCAATATTTGTCACTCTGGTTTGAGTGTGGATAATTACACCCAATTTTTGCAAAGAAACTTCTGCTGCTGCTGATAACTCTGGTGCAATGTGTGGGAGGATGCGATCGCCCCCTTGCAATAGTAAAATTTTCGCCTCTGAGGTGTCGATGTTGCGGAAATCTTCTTTGAGAGTTTGGTATGCTAATTCTGCGATCGCACCCGCTAATTCTACACCAGTTGGACCACCACCCACAATCACAAAAGTCAACAAAGCACGGCGTTTTTCGGGATCAGTTTCTTGTTCTGCTGCTTCAAATGCCGAAAATATCCGACGACGCATTTCTATGGCATCTTCCACTGTTTTCAAGCCAGGAGCAAATTCTTTCCAGTTATCCTTACCAAAATAGGAGTGGTTAGCACCTGTGGCTAAAACCAATGTATCATAAGGTATTACCTGATCACCCACAATGACTGTTTGCGCTTTTGGATCAATATCACTGACTTCTCCCAGCACCACTTGTGTATTCTTACTTTTTCTGAATACAGATCGCAATGGTGCAGAAATATCAGCAGGTGATAACGTACCTGTGGCAACTTGATATAACAGCGGCTGAAATAGGTGAAAATTACGTTTATCAATGAGAGTAACATTTACATTTGTGTTAGCAAGAGTCTTTGCCGCATATAGTCCACCGAAGCCACCACCAATGATAACAACCTCATGTGGAGCTTTCTGATCACGTGAAATACCCATAACAAATATTCCCTTTTGTTAAGAATCATGTAACTTTTCTTAACAAATATGTAACAAAATCATAATAGATTTTGCCGTCTATTGAGAACACTTGAAAAAATTATAAAAGTAGTCAACGTTACTAATGACTCAAAATAAGTAGGTAGGCGTTAAAAATTGTCGTTTTGACAAGGCAGAAGGCAGTGGTTCGACTTCGCTCACCAACCGGAGGCAGAAGGCAGAAGGCAGGAGTTATTACTTTTGACTTTTGACTTTTGACTTTTGACTTGATAGCTCCCCATCTCCTCAGTTCCCCTGCTTCTTCTCTGTCACCTGTTATCTTTCCCCTGCTAATAACTATCACAATTTCTGACCGGCATAAATTGAGCGCACTTCACCATTACGACGGATAATTGCCTCACCGTTACTCACTTCTACTAGATTCCAACCAGTAGCACCAATATTCTCTCCTAAATTAATCCGACGAGTCACACCATCAACTTTAAATAAAGCCGCAGACTTACTACCTAACTCTAATAATCCCTCTAACTCTGCTGAATAGGTAGGTAAATAAACTTGCTGAATTGCAGTTGTTGCTGGTTCTGGTCTGGTTGCTGGTACAGATGTTGTGGCTGTAGGCAGTTTTGGTGGTGCAATGCGGGGTACAAGAGAATTATTGGCTTGTTTTACAGCCGCTGGTAAAGATTTTGCTGGTATCGGTTTGGTTACTACTTGTGTATTTTTAGATGTATCTTTTACGGCTTGAGGTGCAGAAGCTTGAGGTGCAGATAGCTGTGCTGGTACTGGTGGAACTTGTGGTAGTGGGTTTACAGGAGGAGGTGCTTGATAAACAGGAATATATATTCGCTCTACAACATTTGTAACTCGACTAGGTGCAGGTGAGACATTGTTAGCTGCAACTGGTGGAGGTAAAGTCCCAACAGGTTGGGTATTGGGTAAAGCTAGAGAGTTTGCTTGGCTAAGGTTGACATCAGGGAAACCAGACTTAGGAGGTGTTGGTGTATTACTTTGCTGGTCTATGACCGCTAAAGCTTCCAACATATAATTAACCAACTCTGCTTGAGGGTCTGGTTGTGGGACTACAGGTGTTTGTACCTGACTGGTTTGTAACGTCTGCGGAATTAATTTGTCAGTCAGCTTATTGATTAATTCTGACTCTGTTAAATACAGTGTAGCCACCATTGCCGCGCTTAAAGTTGCTCCCAGGATGAGCAGGTTAGTTAAACCTCCACGGTTTTGCTCAGTCTTTTTGGTAATTGCATTTACGGAAGGAGCGTTAAATACCAGTGTACTCGTTTGCTGGCTCTTGACTGGCGACATTGCCTGAACTGCACGATGTACTGTTTGTGGTAAAACAACTTCTGGCATTTTTACCGTCACTGTTTGTACAGGCACGTATTCTGCCCTCACAGCTTTTGCAGGGCGTTTTCTACGAGCATCCAGAATGTTGTCGATATCGGTGAAGAGATCATCCATCAAGCCTTCAGCGTAAGTCTCTATGGACAGGGCTTCGTTAGGAAGTAATTCCTCTACGGCTTCGGAAATAATTAGATGGGTGCTGGCTTCTGGTATCATAGACATCCTCTGATTTAGCTGCTAAGAAAGGGCAACGAAACCCATAGTGACTGGGAAATCGAGTTTTTTAATCAAAAAGCTAATCACTCATCCCAGAGGAGATAAATTGATTGAGCAATGGTATTAAATTGTACTCTGCTTTGGAAAGAATTGATAATTTTACTTCAAGAATCTATGTAATCTATTTAGATGTTAGGAGTTCAGGAGTTCCAGGAGTTCCAGGAGTTCAGGAGTTCAGGAGTTCAGGAGTTCAGGAGTTACAGAAGTTCAGGAGTTCCAGGAGTTCCAGGAGTATGGCTTACACCACGCTTCGCACTTCAGGAGTAAGAAAGAAGAAGAAATCTGGAATAGAAAAGCCAGTTTTTTCTTGCATAGCAGGTGATATAGCAATTCCCATTCCAGTGAGGTACAAGCAGTAATAATTAAACGCTGATGGACGCAGATAAACGCAGATAGTTTTGTACTTCATTAGACTAGGAAATGCTATGAGTCTTCTGTAGTTGCTCCTAAATATACTCGCCTTGAATGAGTTTTTGTGTCTGTCTAGACTGAAACCTCGCTTTGTACCTTGGTTTTACGGATTTCTAAGTAAATTAACAAGGCATTGATATCAGCGGGGTTAACTCCACCAATGCGGGCTGCTTGCCCAATTGTTAAGGGTTTCACCTTGGTCAGCTTTTCTCTAGCTTCTTTAGAAAGGGTATCAATTGCACTATAATCTAAATCGGCAGGTAAGGGGCGATTTGCTTGACGAGCGATTTGCTCAATTTGGTTTTGCTGTCTTGCTAAGTATCCAGAATATTTAATGTCTATTTCAGCCCCTTCTTTTTCCGCTTGGTTAAGACTGGTGTTGCCTAGTGCGTATCTTTCTAAGTCAACATAGTGTATTCCTGGACGACGCAACAGGTCAGCGAGGGTTATTGAACCTTTAATTGCTTGTTGGGTATCCTGTGCGATCGCACGTCCCACTTCCTCATGTTCTTTAATTCTAGTGGAATGCAGCCGTTCTTTTTCCGCTACAATTTGCTCTTGTTTGCTGGTAAATAAATCCCAACGGCGATCGTCTATTAACCCAATTTCTCTACCCAAGGGTGTCATCCGTTGATCGGCATTGTCGGAACGCAGTAATAAGCGGTACTCAGACCTACTCGTAAGCATCCGGTAAGGTTCACGTAAATCCTTAGTACAGAGGTCATCAACCAAAGTCCCGATGTAACTTTGCTCACGTGGGAAAATAATCATTTCTTGACCCCGGACAAACCGCGCTGCATTAATTCCCGCGACTAAACCCTGTGCAGCAGCTTCTTCATAACCAGTTGTCCCGTTAATTTGTCCAGCACAAAATAACCCTTCTACTTTCTTGGTCATTAATGTGGGATAACACTGAGTCGCAGGTAAATAATCGTACTCTACCGCATAAGCAGGACGCAGCATAAAGCAGTTTTCCAAACCAGGAAGACTACGCAACATCAGCAATTGCAGATTTTCTGGTAAACCTGTAGAAAATCCTTGGATGTATAATTCTGGTATATCTCTTCCTTCTGGTTCAATGAAGATTTGATGACTTTCTTTATCTGCAAAGCGGACTATTTTATCTTCAATACTCGGACAATAACGGGGTCCTTTTGCTTCTACCCAACCACCATAAACAGGGGATAGGTGCAAGTTTTCTTGTATTAATCTGTGGGTTTCTTTAGTAGTTCTGGTCATGTGACAGGGAATTTGTTCCCGTTCTACCCACGCTTGGGGGTCAAAACTAAACCAGCGGACTTCTTCATCTCCTGGTTGCAGCTCCATTTTACTGTAATCTACAGACCGCTTATCTACTCGTGCAGGTGTACCGGTTTTTAATCTTCCGGTTTCAAAACCCAAGCGGTTAAGGGTTTCTGTTAAACCTACGGCCGCAAATTCTCCTGCGCGGCCAGCTTCCATAGATTTATTACCGACCCAAATTCTCCCACCTAAAAATGTCCCAGTGGTTAGAATTACAGCTTTGCATTCAAAAGCGACACCAAAATAAGTTTCAACACCTATAATTTCATCACTCTTTCCTAAGACTAAATCTGTCACCATGCCTTCTCGAATTGTCAAATTTTCTTGGTTTTCGACAATTCCTTTCATGACTGCTGCATATTCGCGCTTATCGGTTTGCGCCCTTAACGCCCAAACTGCTGGTCCTCGTGAAGAGTTGAGGATGCGTTTTTGTAAGTAGGTGCGATCGGCCATCTTACCAATTTCTCCACCTAATGCGTCTACTTCGTGGGTTAATTGGGATTTAGCGGGTCCACCGACTGCGGGGTTACAAGGTTGCCAAGCGATTTTATCTAGGTTAAGGGTTAACAGCAGAGTCCGACAACCGAGGCGGGCAGTAGCTAAAGCTGCTTCGCAACCGGAGTGACCTGCACCGACGACGATGACATCATAAGCGTCTTGGAATTCTACTGAATTGTGCATGGTCATAAGTAGTTAGGAATTAAAAGTTAAAATTTAAAAAAGTTAGTTACTGTGGGTATTTTAGCGTATATTTTGGTTAATTGTCAGAATCAGGATTTCCAGGATTTAAGGATTTACAGGATGTTGAATATTATTGATTGGTTAGAAAGGATTTCTCTCCATAAAATTTTTGATTTCTATTTTCATGTTTCTTTCAACTTGACGATTCATTTCTATTGCTTTTAATTTAGCATTTTCTTCTGCCTCTTCAACATTTTTCTGGTTTGCTGTAACTGATAAACCATCAATAATAAAGCCTAATATCAAAGGTAATGAAATCATAAAAAGCAAAATAATTACTCCAAGAGATGAATTTGCACCCAAAGATATAATGGTTGGTATACCAAATATAAAGAATAAGCAACCCAAAGGACTACATCCGACAAAAGCTTTACTTTCCGCTTCTTTTTTTGCTTTGGCAATAAGTTCTTCACCTTTTTTTCTGTATCTGCAATTATTTCTAGATAAGGGACAACTTCAGATATAAATTTATTCATGAATGAACGATCACGTTGTCTCGCTAAATTTAGTTTTACACCTGTATATTTTTCAATAACTTGCAAAAGATTATATAAATCTTGAGCTTTCCAGGATGTGCCACAGTCTAAACAAGCATTAACATTTCTATCTTCACCCGTAACAGCACCAACCGCAGCACCGACAACCCCAAACAAAGCATACCCAGCTATAGCACGTCCCCAGTTTACATCAGTTTCTTGTTTAATTTGAATGTGATTAGAACCACAGTTAGGACAATTAGCCATATTTAGTTCCTTTATACTGCTATACTTACAGTATTATTACATTTTTAACCTCTTATGCAAGTGGTTTATTAAACTTTTGATACATTCAAGCAATTAAATGTCTGAATCAGGATGTCCAGGATTTAAGGATTTACAGGATGTTAAATATTATTGATTACAAAGGATTTCTCTCCATAAAATTTTTGATTTCTCTTTTCAGGTTTCTTTCAACTTGACGATTCATTTCTATCGCTTTTAATTTGGCATTTTCTACTGCTTCATCAATAACTTTTTGGTCTTTTTGAGTTGATCCAAAGATAATGCAAAACACAAATATTAGGAAACAAATAAAAGCAAAAGTAAAACCATTATCTCCCGGAATAATGAAAGCACCAAAAATTGCCAACAACAAAAAGACAAGAGCAGCTATAACAGCATATCCATTGGTTTCTGGTACTTCCGCTTCTTTTTTTGCTTTGGCAATAAGTTGTTCACCTTTTTTCTCTGTATCTGGAATTATTTCTAAATAAGGAATAATTATAGATACAAAGTTATTCATAAATGAACGATGACTTTCTTTAGCTAAATTTAGTTTTACACCTGTATATTTTTCAATAACTTGCAAAAGATTATATAAATCTTGCGGTTTCCAGGATGTGCCACAGTCTAAACAAGCATTAACATTTCTATCTTCACCTGTAACAGCACCAACCGCAGCACCGACAACCCCAAATAAAGCATACCCAGCTATGGCACGTCCCCAGTTTACATCAGTTTCCTGTTTAATTTGAATGTGATTAGAACCACAGTTAGGACAATTAGCCATATTTAGTTCCTTTATACTGCTATATTTACAGTAGTATTACACATTTATACTTATTATGTAATTTCTTCGTTAATATTTTGATACACTGAACAAATTTACTGTCTAAATCAGGATTTACAGGATGTTTACTGGTGTTATGATTTTTTGTCTGAATTCTGACGTTCTCAAGTCACACAAAATTTCAAATTGACTAGCATTCATAAAATTTTTCTTACCAATTCTCTTAGATACCCACTCTACACAAACAGGAACAATTGCATTACCAAATAAAGCATATTGGTCATAAATTCTTGCTTCTCTACACCAATCATCATGAAAACCCATTAATCTGGCATATTCAACATTAGTTAAACGTCGAAATTTATCACCTACTTGATAACGTTCATAATGTCTAGAAGTGGAAGCAGTTAATGTTGATGCAATCCCATTAATGCCAAATATTGTATAACCTAATCTCGAACCTCCTTCTTGGTTGTATAATATTTCTACTCCTTGGCAATAACGATTTACAGCCTTACTTTGTTTAATCCGTTCTAAAGTATCTTTTGTAAAATCAAACTGAGTATCTACCACTGCTTCCTCTTGCAAAATATCTTTTAGTCGCTTTCTAGGTTGAATATCAGGCAAGGTAGATAAATTTCGAGTTAACATTTGATTTTTATAAGCAATTCCCCAATTATAATTCTTGCCTTTACTTGTAGATATGGGTAATATATATTTTTTAATCAATGTTTCTATATCCTCCAAATCAATTAAATCTTCTTGAGTTAAGAAAACAGATGTATTTTCCAAGAGGCGAGAATTGATATTCGTATAATTTAATTTAGTGCCAAAAATAAAAATTCTATCTCGATTTTGAGGAATACCAAAACTAATAGGGCTAATAATTCTCCATTCAATTAAATAATCTAATTCAGAAAGAGCATTTAAAATAACTCGAAAATGATAGCCATTTTCCATTGTCACAAGTCTTTTGACATTTTCTAAAAAGAAATATTGTGGTTTTTTAGCATCTATAATTTCCACAATACGTTCAAATAATGTACCCCTGACACTATCTCTAACTCCAAGTTTTTTACCAGCAGGACTAAATGGTTGACAAGGAAAACCAGCAGTTAGAAGATGATGATTAGGTAGATCCGATAAGGAAATATCGTTAATATCGCCTAAGACAATTGAATCTTGTCCAAAGTTGCTCTTATAAATTTTACAACACTGTTCGTTGATATCATTTGCCCATATAGTTTCTATATTGGCATTTTCTAGACCCAGACGAAAACCACCAATACCAGCAAACAACTCGATGGCTGTTAATTTTTTTGTTTTCATTTATACAGTTTGACTATTGAATGATAGATATATCACATAACTTATTATAGGCTAATTTTTTACATTTTTTATAAGTAAAATTTAGGTAGTGCGTCTGCAATTACAACTCTAAATACGCATAATTTAAATAGACTTATATCTATGTTATTCTAAATCAGAGAGAATCTGAAAATACACATCTCCCCACTTTCCAAACGTTCATAGAATTTTGTCATATCATTAAACCCAAGTTGTCCCAATAATTGATTTCTCAATGAAACGTCACTCTAAACTAAAACGCCGTTTAAGAAAAATAACTTTTATCACCATCATCACCTTCCTATTTTTTACTCTAGTAGCCAGCAGTAATATTCACTACTATCAACCATTACCAAATACTGCCAAAATAAACAATCTCAACACAACACCATCTATACCCTTTATTCCTAATCAACAATTAGATGAACAACAACGTTTTTTAGCTACCATTACCCATAAAATCGTCAATACTCCCCAACCTAATACTTATGAATATATTTTACTAAAAGCTTATGGTGCAGTATTTATCAATCAAAACCCAGAAATTAAACTACCACCAAAGGTCATTTTAGATAATGAACAAGAAACTCAGGATTTCCAGGTAAAGATGCGAGTAACTTTAGTTGAAGGTACTAGCGAATGTTACCTGCAAAAAGTAGCCGCAGATGCTTTTAATAAAGCTAGAAGCTTGGTAAAAATTCCTCTAAAATCAGGATATTCTGGTGACTGTACTCGCAGTTTTACTACCAATTTAAGATTTTGGCACAAATACGCTAACAATCAAACTTTAGAA
This sequence comes from Sphaerospermopsis aphanizomenoides BCCUSP55, assembly GCF_001586785.1. GTDB lineage: Bacteria > Cyanobacteriota > Cyanobacteriia > Cyanobacteriales > Nostocaceae > Sphaerospermopsis_A > Sphaerospermopsis_A aphanizomenoides_A. Next base: position 71,363 of record NZ_LUFH02000003.1, on the reverse strand, counting down.
CAAGTAAAACAAGGAAAGGAAACCAGAATTCTCGGTACAGTTGCACCACCGGGAACTTCACAACATCTCTGGGGATTAGCACTGGATTTAAGAGTATCTAGTGCTGCACAACGAGAAGCATTGAACCAAAATGGTTGGTTTCAAACTGTAGAAAATGATGTCCCTCACTGGACTTATCTCGGTTGGGATGAAGAGAGTTTACCGAAATTTGGTTTAAAGGATAAAACTGTTAGAGGTGTTACTTATTGGTTGACACCAATTTAAGTGATAAAAAATTAACTATACAAAATTTTAGCAAAATTATTGCACTTCTATATAGTAAAAATCCGCATTTTTAGTAACTTCATCAAATCCTGCCAAGTAGTCCTTAATTACATCTTTGATTTTGTCTAATGCTTCCTGTTCCGTATCACCTACTGTCCAGCATCCAGGTAAAGCAGGACACCAAATAGCGTAGACTTTATCTATTTTATTCAACTTAACTTGATATCGCATATCCCAATTATCGCTATTATAGCAGTCAGCAATCAGTAGTCAGCAGTCAGCTTTTGAAAACTGTTGTATAATCAGGAGAGACAAATTTTAGATTCTCCTAATTATTCTGGCAACTTCTATAGTTATAATTCTATATTATTTTTTAATATTAAAAGGAATTCCTTGATACTGTAATAGCTCACACTGTTTATAAATATAGGTAAAAATGTAAAATTATTAGTTATGTATCCTGGGATGATACAGAAGTATAAATAAAAGATTTAAGGTGATTTTTTTCTAAAAAATAGTAATAAATTCCTACTCATAACTAATGTATAAGTAGTTAAAGAGTAGTTAAAAATTTATAGGAGTGCCACTGACGATAATAATTATTACAGTAAGTATTCAGCTATCAGTAATCAGCCAATAGCCGCAATAGTAAAGATTTTGAAGTTTTAATTTCATGAATGTTATCTGCATCTGGTTGTTCTCATGCTTTGTATTTCAATATTCAAGGTACATAGCTGATGGCTGATAGCTGACGGCTGAATGCTGACTTATTACAATAAAATAGTTAAATACCCAACATTTGGAGTTCTGACAGTGGGTTTATTTGAAGATTTAAGTCGGTTTTTAGAAGCACGTTTAGAAGAATTCTTGCGGAATAACCCTCATTTGGAGTTAGAGATGCTGTTAGAACAGCTGCGGGAGCAAGAAGAGGATACACTAAAACTAATTGCAGATTTACAATTGCAGGAGAAGCGATCGCAAGAAGAAATTCTCTCCACCGCGCAAGAAATACAACGTTGGCACATCCGTATTCAAAAAGCCAAGGCCGCAGGTAGAGAAGATTTAGCTGTACCAGCACAAGCAAGACAAGAAGCACTCCTGCGAGAAGGAAATCAAAAATGGGGACAGATGCAAGGTTTAAAAGAACGCATTACCCAATCTCAAGAACTACTACGCAAAATTCAACAGCGTCGTCAAGAAGTCCAAGCCAAAGCAACAGAAGCGCAAACAGCACGCGCAAAAGCTCAAACCCAACAGCGTTTAGAAAACAATGCTTGGCAAAATCCAGCTAGTAATTATTCTAGCAAGTTTGACGACTTAGAAGAACAGTTTCGTCGCTGGGAAACTCAAGATGAGTTAGAACAAATGAAACGCAATATAGGGAAATAACTTAGCTGATATAACAATCCCAAATCCAAAATTCTCAACCCCCCAGATTGATCTGTGGGGTTCAACCAAATTATAAAAATAATATGTAATTTATTCTTGAGAATTCTACTTACTGATAGATTAAATCTAGTTGGGTTTTTATCTCTGCTGCAACTTTTCCTTTCCACAGCTATTGAGTTTTCTTGTTTCAGGATTCCCCAGACGTTTCAAATCATAACTGAGGAATGGAAAACAGTATATTATTGGACATCTTGGCTACCCTACAACGATTGTTTGTAGGTTATATTCCCGCCGCTGTTTTGGGTACATTTATCGGCTTTGTGATTGGTATTAATGGTATAGTTTATCAGCTATTTACTCGATTATTTCAAATCCCAAATAGCATCCCTTCTATAGCATTTTTACCCCTAGCATTGATTCTTTTTAAAGAAAACGAAACCGCAGCTATTTCTGTTATTTTTTTTGGTGTCCTGTGGTCCATTATTGTGGAAACAGCCACAGGTATCCGACAATTTCGCAAACAAGATCATAACTTTCGCGTAGCTATCCATTATATATTTAAAGCTTTGAGACTGGGTTTATGGATAGCCTGGTTTACAGTCATTACAGCCGAAATGCTTGTAGGTGCGAAAGGATTGGGTTTTCTAATTTGGAAGGGGTATCAAGCAGGTAGTTACAAATATACAGTTGATGCCCTACTCTACATCGCTATTATCGGCGTTTTTCTAGATCAATTGCTAGATTTGATAGGAAATATACTCTCCCAAATAGTTGCGGATAAAGGCAAATCTTCCAAAAATTAATTACTAATTATAGTAAGAGCCAAGGTACTGAGGACATCAACAGATGATAAAATGTAGATAATAAAAGACTTTTCATTCTGTCACCTGTCACCTGTCACCTGTCACCTACTTATTTACTCCTGCGAATTGCACCTTGCCATCTGAGAGTTTGTTGTGCAGAACGTCCACCTAAAGAACGTATTGCCACTAACTCAATCTCCACATTTGTACCAGAACTAAGGGCATCACTGGGAATTTTTAGCTTACCTAAAGCCAGAGTAAAACGATTATATTCACGAGTTACTAATGTAGCAGGAATTTCTCCTTCATAAAAAGTCTGATAATCAAAAGCACCAGAAAAATTATCTCTTGCCCGATATTTAACTTTAAATTGAGTATTGATTACATCTGACTTAGCTGCCAAATCAACAATTTTTAAATTCAGGTTTTGTCCTGAACCAGAAAATTCTGAGACTGCTAACCGCGTTACCTCTTGTTTAGGAATGGCATAATTAACAGTAAACTCTGTTAATTTATCCTGAACTTTAGCATTACCATCAACCCACATATCTTCAGGAAAGGCAATTTCTATTTGTTGATTATCATTTAAACTAAGTTGGACATTTTGATTAGCAAAGCTACTAATAGGTTGTTTTTCTTGCCAAATTAATTTAAAAGTTCCTTCTAATCTCTTTTCAAATTCTCTATATTCATCAGCAATAACAGAACCAGTAGCTAATAAAGAAACTGCACCTTGACGTATTCGCCATTTATTTTTGGACAGGTTGAATTGTTGACTTGCTAATTCAGAAATGGCTACTGTCCGAGAAGGCATATCATTTGCTAACGGTTCTTTACTATTAATGATACTTAAAGTTCCTAAACTGCCACGTTTACCATCTAGTCCATCACTTCCATCACTGCCATTTCTGCCGTCATAACACCGATAAACTTTGTTAGTACATTTATAATCAGGACTGCCAGGAGTACCTTTACAGCTTTTTACTTCCCAACTCCGACGACGACAGTTACAACCGTCTGTTCCTTGACCACCACGGCCACCACGTCCACTTTCTCCCCCAGCAGCACGGACAAAAATGTTCTTTAAATCTGCCAAATTACTGTAATAAACGGTGAGAGAACCGCCGTTTCCCCCATTTCCACCTCTACCACCAGTCCCACCATTTCCACCATCAGGGGCATTAATATCTCTGTTTTCTCTGTCACCGTAATCTCTACCACATCTAGGACGAGAACCGTTTTCTCCATCTTCCCCATCTTCACCATTTGTACCTGATAAATCAAGATTTAACGGTGAACCATCAGCAGAAACAGTTTGATTTTGTCCATTGCGACCATCTCTTCCCCCACGGCCATCAGTCCCTCTATCCCCATTTCGGTCATAGCGGTCAGCTATTTTATAGTCTCCTTTGTCATTGTTGGTTGCACAAACATCAACAGCAGCAGCAGGTAAAAAGCCAGAACTATTTAATAAGCAAAAAGTTAGGAGGAGTGGTACTTTGCTACCAAAACCTTTAAGCATAGACATTTAACCTAGTATATGAATCCAAAAATCTCAAATCTAAAATCCAAAATTGGATGACGCTAATTTTTTGGTATTTGCTCCCCCAATATACTGAAGCACATAAAAAAAATGGCTCTGTTGTTTACAGAACCACCAATCTTTTGACAAAATTTAATGAAATTACCGTGCTTGACCGTGAGCAGAAGCAGCATCAATGGGTTTCATCAGGTATAGGCTTAGTAACTGCCAACCATGAGATACGTAAATTGGCAATTTTTGGAATAATTGCAGGAATTTAGGAGTATTAGAGTTAGAAATTGCTGCCAATTTTTCATTATTTTTGACACACACATCCAAACGTTCGTAAAACTCTGGATTATCCACATCTAACATGACTGGGAAGACCCGGCCAGCGTTTTCATTGGTCTTCTTAATCACATAAATGTCATATTCCCGTGCATCCAAACCAATGGAAGCATAGAAATCTTTACGCTGAATGTCATTGAGATACATTGTAGCAAATACCGACAATAGGAAGAACCGACTCCATAGTTTAGCCTTCCAATCATTCAGCATTTGGGGTTGCGCTCTCATGATGGCATCAAAGAAGTCACCATGACGGTTTTCATCCTGACACCAATTTTCAAAGAAGCGGAAAATTGGATAAATTCTATCTTCAGGATGGGATTCTAAATGGCGATAAATGGTGATATAGCGCCAATAACCAATCTTCTCAGAAAGATAAGTTGCGTAGAAGATGAATTTGGGTTTAAAGAAGGTATAACTACGGCTCTTAGTTAAAAACCCTAAATCTAGAGACAGATTAAAGTCTGACATTGCTTTATTCAAGAAGCCAGCATGACGCGCTTCGTCCCGTGACATCAGGTTAAAGCATTCTGCCAAGACAGGGCTTTTATCCTTCAAACGGCGGCCGAGTTCTTTGTACAGCAAAAAGCCGGAAAATTCCGCAGTGCAGGAACGTTCCAGAAATTCAATGAACAATTGACGAGTGTTCCCATCAATATGATCCCAGGATTGTTCAAACTCGGCATCCCTAACAAAGTGATGGCGGTTGTAGTCAACCCGAAATTCTTCGAGGATGGCTCTTAACTCGTCTTCGTTGACGGAGATATCCATCTGCGCCATTTCATCAAAATCTGTTGTGTAAAACCGGGGTGTTAACAGGGTTTCCTTAGAGGGGACTTTGACCCCAGGACGCATTTCTTCAAAGCCTGGTTTTTTTAGGGAATCTACCATGTCTTGATTGCTCTTTTGTCTTTCTTATTTTGAACTAAGGACAATAATTACATTTGTATGAAATCCAGTGTACCAATGTCTAGATGAGAAAAAGGCAAATAAAACGTTAAGAGTTGCAACAAATCTTTAGTTATTGCGGAATCACGATTTGCAAATTGGTATTTAGCGAAGATCACCGATGCCAGTCTTGAGGTTGGTAGTTAAATTAATATGAGTATTAATCGTTTTAAATACAAAAATAGATAGACAACACAAAGGTGATAAAAATATGAATACACAGAATACACAAAACAATTCTAATAAAGACCGTCTTGTTGCTTCATATATATTGTGTGCTGCTGGTTTTTTGGGTGTTGGTGGTTTACACCGCTTATACAACGGCAAGATTGGAACAGGTTTATTGTGGTTTTGCACTTTCGGTCTATTTTACATAGGACAGATTGTCGATTTACTGCTGATTCCGGGAATGGTAGACGAATATGAACAAAATTTGCGGCTGAAAGCAGGTTTATCGCCTTTGGGTTTACCACTAAATCAACCAATTGTTAATTCCCAAGTTTACCGTCCCACTGGCGACCAACTGATAGTTAAATTGCTGGAAGCCGCAGACAGCAAGGGCGGTTATTTAACCGTAACTCAAGGTGTCAAGGCTACTGGTGCTAGTTTTGCAGAAGTGGAAAAGGCCCTAACAGAAATGATGAAATCTGGTTATGCCAGAATAGATAACGACCCCGTTACAGGAGCCGTTACTTACCATTTCCACGAGTTGTAAATAACTATTGACCACTGACTACTGACTACTGACCACTGACCAATAATTAATTTCTACCTAGCCACTTTTGACCATTTAAACGGTAGACTAAGCGCGATACCAGTAAATCAAGGGTAGTTTTGCGTTCATCTATTAAGAAAGATTCCAGGGTACTCGGTTTTTTACCTTCGTTACAAGAAAATCCCTTTTGACCTTGAATATCTGCATCGGGGAAATATACGTTAAACTGCCGCTGTCCGCTTTGCCAAGAGCCGATAATTTGCCAGCATTCTTCAGCAGAGTCAAACCCAACAATAGGATATTTCTGCTTGGCAAAAGTCAGGTTTACGTCTGGTACTCCTTCCTGAGCGATCGCCTTTTGTAAAGCTGGTAAGTATTCTTGCTGAATAAACTCTTCAAACGGTTTATCTTCCACAGCGGGGGCTTTTTCTTTCTTGGCCGCAGGTTTAGCAGCAGGTTTTTCGGTTTCCGCTAGATTTTGATTAGTTTCTTCTGCCATTTCTGAGGTTAATCCTTTGTTTAGCTTTTAGATTTGTTGCTAGAACTAGCTCGTCTTGGAGTAGTCAGTCATTTTTATTTTGACATAGGATGTCTAATCACAGCATCAAGAAAAGTGTAATATCTCCATTTGGATTTCTATCTATAAATTTAGTTTGACTAACAACCTTGAGAGTAAATTTGTGCTACGCGATCGCCTTTTTTAATCCGAACACACTTAGTAAACATTAGTAAACAATGATTTGGGTTTAGTTCAATCACCTAATTTTTGAAGATAACAACAGAAAAATCATGAACAATCAAACAATTGATTATACAAATTTGCAACAATATTTAGCTGATAAAAATTGGTAAGAAGCTGATATAGAAACTCAAAAACTTATCTTTTCCTTTCATCAAAAAACTCTAGATTTAGCAGCTTTATTCAGAGATAATGAGATAGATGATCAGATAAGACAAAAACCAATAGAAGCCGTGCGAGAATATCTTGTATCTAGTCTTCAAACTATTGATCAACTTTGGCAAGAATATAGTCATAATCATTTTGGGTTTACTATTCAAAAACAAGTGTATGAAGAAATAAAAATATTAGTCAATAACTAATTTGCTACCAGTCATCAGAATTGGCATCAAAATTAAACGCAGATAAAAGCAGATAAACGCAGATAATAACGGATGACTTAGAGTTTTTTATATTTGTTGCATATCTGTTATTATCAATTTTGTTTGAGTCAGATAACAGAGAATAATTTTTCTAGGAGCTAAAATGGGTAAGAAATATGATGTTTATGGTGTGGGTAATGCTTTGGTAGATATAGAATATGAAGTATCTCCAGAGTTGCTAGAAAAGTTAAACATTGATAAAGGTGTAATGACTCTCCTAGATGAAGAAGGTCAAAATCTGATCTTGGAAAATCTCAAAAATCTCCATTGTCATAAAAGTTGTGGAGGTTCAGCAGCAAACACAATAGTAGCTATTAGTCAACTGGGAGGCAAAACTTTTTATTCCTGTAAAGTTGCTAATGATGAATTTGGAGAATTTTACATTCAAGATTTACTTAATTGTCAGGTAGATACTAACTTAAAAAATGCTGACCTGCAAGCAGGAATTACTGGTAAATGTTTGGTATTAGTCACTCCTGATGCTGATCGTACCATGAATACATTTTTGGGAATTACAGGAGAATTTTCTACTCAGGAATTAGTTCCAGAAGCGATCGCAGATTCAGAATATTTATATATTGAAGGCTATTTAGTCACATCTCCCACAGGTAAAGCAGCCGCTATCCAAGCTAGAGACATAGCTAAAAATGCCGGAGTTAAAACCACCATGTCCCTGTCTGATTACAACATGGTAAAATTCTTCAAAGATGGTCTATTAGACATCATTGGACCTGGTTTAGATTTCATTTTTGCTAACGAAAGTGAAGCATTGGGTTTAGCAGAAACAGAAGATTTTCAGGTAGCTGTAGATAAACTGAAAATTCTCAGCAATAAATTTGCTATTACTCGTGGCCCTAAAGGTTCTTTAGTCTTTGATGGGGAAAAATTAATTGAAATAGCTACACCTCAAGTTCATGCTGTCGATACAGTAGGTGCAGGTGATATGTATGCAGGAGCTTTTCTTTATGGTATTACCCACGGTATGAGCTATGAAGCAGCAGGAAAATTAGCATCCACCGCAGCTTCTAAAATAGTTACAACCTACGGTCCAAGATTAAAAACCGAAGAGTTAAAGGCATTATTGACCGCTTAATGGGAAATTGGGAGATGGATAAAATTAATTTTGGATTTTGCGCTTTGCCAAAAAAATCTCCCTCTCTCCCTGCTATTTTCAGGATTAGTATTTAGCTGACTACTGACAGCTGAATACTAATCTCAACCACCCGCAACAGCAGGAACTATACTTACTTCATCACCATCTTTCAGGGGAGTTGCTGTAAGTTGTAAAAAGCGGATATCCTCACTGTTTACATACAAGTTCAAAAAGCGACGTGGTTTTCCTTCTTCATCACACAAACGCGCTTTAATACCCGGACAAACTTGTTCTAAAGAATCGAATAATTCAGCGATGTTGCTACCACTGCATTCTAAGACAGCTTGATTATTTGTAAATTTTTGCAGAGCAGTGGGAACTAAAACGGTTACGGCCATAGTTAATTATCAGGTGTCAGTTATCAGTTATCAGTTATCAGCGGTCATTGATTATCCATTGTTTTGCTAATCACCAATGACCACTGGCTCAGGACTAAACAAGAACTTGTTGCCATTCCAGGCGATCAAGTGTACGGGATCTTTCTAGCGCCCGTTCAAAACTATCAAGTTTGGCATCAATAGTCAAAGGTTCACCAACGTAGCCTTGAACCGCTTCTTGGGTTTTCAACCCGTTACCAGTGATGTAAACAACTGTAGTTTCATCTGGATCAATTTTGCCAGCTTCTACCAATTTTTTCAGTACGGCGATGGTTGTACCACCTGCGGTTTCTGTGAATATGCCTTCGGTTTCTGCCAGCAGCTTAATACCTTCGATAATTTCTGCATCATTTACTGATTCAATATTACCGTTGGTCTTTTGAGCTATTTCTACAGCATAAACCCCATCGGCTGGGTTGCCAATAGCAATAGATTTAGCGATGGTGTTAGGTTTAACCGGTTGAATAAAGTCTCTTCCTTCTTTAAAGGCTGTAGCGATGGGGGAACATCCTTCTGCTTGTGCGCCACTGAAGCGGACATTTTTGCCTTCTACTAAACCAACTTCTACAAATTCGTTGAAACCTTTATAAATCTTGGTGAACAGAGAACCAGAAGCTAAAGGTGCAACTATATGATCTGGTAGTTCCCAACCTAGTTGTTCTGCTACTTCAAAGCCTAATGTTTTAGAACCTTCGGAATAATAGGGACGAAGATTAATATTGACAAAACCCCAACCGTGTGTATTAGCAACTTCTGAACAGAGACGGTTGACTTGATCGTAATTGCCTTTTACAGCCATGAGGGTAGGGCTGTAGATTAAACTACCCAGGACTTTACCAGCTTCTAAATCTGCGGGAATGAATACACAGCAATCTAAACCAGCATGGGCAGCGATCGCAGCGGTAGAATTTGCTAAGTTGCCGGTACTAGCGCAGGAAACAGTGGTAAAACCTAATTCTCTCGCTCTGCTCAGTGCCACAGACACCACCCGATCCTTAAAGCTTAGGGTGGGCATATTCACGGCATCATTTTTAATATAAAGTTTATTTAAACCCAGGCGACGGGCAAGACGGTGGGAACGAACCAGGGGAGTCATTCCAGTTCCCACATCTATATAGTTGTCGGTAGCAACGGGTAAAAAGTGACGGTAGCGCCAAATAGAGTTAGGACCTGCTTCAATAGTTTCTCGACTGACAGACTGACGCAAAACCTCATAGTCATATTTGACTTCCAGCGGACCAAAGCATAACTCACAAACATGACTAGCTTGGAGTTCGTATTCCGCGCCACATTCTTTACACTTTAATGCTTTCAATATAGAAGTGTTGGCTGTGTTTAAGTTTGCGATTGCCTGAGTCATAAACTAGCTTTCCCCGTGTATCCGTCAACTTTGGACTGATAGTAGCACGAGCCAAAATACTCGTCAAACATACCCGACTATTTTTGTCGGATATGGTTTAGGGAACAGGGAACAGGGAACAGATATAGATAGATCAATCCAAAATCCAAAATCCAAAATCCAAAATCCAAAATTATCCACCGCTAACAGGTGGAATGAGGACGACTTCATCACCGTCTTTTAAAGGTGTGTCTGGTTCAACAAAAATCAAATTAATGCCAAAGCGGGTAACATCACGCCATTTGACCAATTCTGGATGTTCTGTGATGCAGCGATCGCATATCATTTTTACTGGTGTACCATGAGGAAATTGCAGCACTAGTTCAGTCAGTCCATAGGCTTCTTGATAAGCAGCAAACAATTTAACGGTTACGGTAATTAAAGATTCACACATACAATTTTTAGTACACCCTGGTTAATCTCAAATTCATTAAAAGAAGTGGAATGCAAGCCGAATTCAATTTTTTTCAGCACTGGTATCCTCTCTCACCAATAGAAGACCTTGATCCAGAGCGTCCAGTTCCCGTAACTCTTCTAGGAATACGTTTAGTGATCTGGAAACCCAGAAATTCTGACAACTACGGGGTATTTTTAGATCAATGTCCTCATCGTTTAGCACCCTTAAGTGAAGGTCGCGTTGACGACAAAACAGGGAATTTAATGTGTAGTTATCACGGTTGGCAATTTGACCCTCAAGGTAAGTGTACTCACATTCCCCAAGCAGAAAATCCGGGAATTCTCACTAAAAATCCAGAAAATTTCTGTGTAGTTTCCCTACCAGTGCGTCAGGAAAATGATTTACTTTGGGTCTGGCCTGATGCAAAATCACCAGAACTAGCTGCAACTACACCCTTACCTTTGTCACCACAAATAGATGCTAACAAAGGTTTTGTTTGGAGTAATTTAGTCCGTGATTTAGAATATGATTGGCAAACTTTGGTGGAAAATGTAGCTGATCCTAGTCATGTTCCTTTTGCTCATCATGGGGTACAGGGTAATCGAGATAAAGCAACACCAATACCTATTAATGTTATCCAATCTACAGCAAATTTAATTGAAGTTTCTATTGCTAGAGGTTTGCCAACAACAATCTCTTTTGAACCACCTTGTCGGTTAGAATATGCTATTACTATTGGTGGCACTCAAAAAAAATTAGGATTAATAGTTTATTGTGTACCAGTTTCTCCAGGTAAATCGAGAATTGTAGCCCAGTTTGCCCGGAACTTTGCTAAAAATATCCACTATCTTACACCCCGTTGGTGGGATCACATCACAAACCGCAATGTGGTTTTAGATGGAGATATGATTTTACTGAATCAGCAAGAGTTTTTACTGCAACAAAAACAAGAAAGTGAAAGTTGGAAAACTGCCTATAAATTACCTACAAGCGCAGACCGTTTAGTAATTGAATTTCGGACTTGGTTTGATAAATATTGTCAAGGCCAGCTACCTTGGCGTGAGGTAGGAATTAGCAATCCAGAAAGTAAAATTAATGATAACCGTGCCGTAATGTTGGATCGTTACAGACAACATACCCAACATTGTAGTAGTTGTCGTAATGCACTAAAAAATTTCCAAAGATTACAAATGCTGCTTTTGTCATATTTTGTAATTGCTGTTTCTGGTGTGGCAATTCTTCCTGATGAGTTGCGGATTAAGGTAGGGTTGCCATTAATCATTACCGCACTTTTAGGAATGGGAGTTTATTCTTGGTTAAAACTTTGGCTGATTCCCAAATTTTACTTTGTGGATTATATTCATGCCGAAAGATAGGTGATCAATGAATAATTGACAATTGATTATTGACAATTAGTTACTCTAAAATTTAATTCCCAAACGTTCAAAATCTCGCTGGACTTCGTTAAACAGAGCTTTATTGTGAGGGTCTGTTTTTAAAGCCTTTTTCAGATAGATTCTCGCTTTCGGTAATTGTTTTTCACCAATTAAAGCCCTTCCCCAGATTTGATAGGCGATCGCTTGCCATTGACGTACTTCCTGATCTGCTGGCAATCTTGCGGCTAAGGCTTCAACGAGAGCGATCGCTTGGGGAAACCGTTTTTCTTGTAAAAACCGCTGTAATTGCTCATAAGTCTTCCACTTTAACCGTTGTTCTATGTCCTCTACCGATGGTGGATGAGGCATCACAGTTGTTTTTGAGGGTGACTCCTGGGATATTACCTCCGTCTGACTGCCCACAGAAGCTGATGAAGTAGATGAACTGTGTGATTTTGGGGCTATTTCCTCTGGTGGTACTACCGTTTGTAGGAGTTTGTAAGCCTCAGTCAAGGCAATAAATTTTTCTTTAGATTTTTCATCATCCGGGTTGATATCAGGATGGTATTGCTGCACCAGTCGGCGGTAAGATGCCTTGATTTCAGCAAAAGAGGCTCCCGACCTTAAACCCAATAAACGGTAGCAATCTCCAAGATCCATATTGATTTGCTCCAATTCAAAATTCAAAATTAAAAATTCAAAATTAAGAATTCCCACTTTTGAACTTTCAACTTTGAATTTTGAATTTATTTTCCCTTTTTAGATACGTTCTTCAATCACACGGTCAATTAAACCATATTCCTTGGCTTCTTGAGCCGACATGAAAAAGTCCCGATCCATGTCTTTTTCAATTTTGGACAAAGGTTGACTAGTGTTATCAGCATAAATCTGATTTAGCTGACTGCGAATTCGCAGAATCTCCCTAGCTTCAATTTCGATATCAGAAGCTTGTCCGCGAGTACCACCGGATGGTTGGTGAATCATAATCCGGGAGTGAGGTAAAGCCAAGCGTTTGCCCTTGGTGCCTGCTGCTAACAGGAAAGATCCCATTGAGGCTGCTAACCCAACGCATATAGTAACAACATCAGATTTGATGTGTTGCATGGTGTCATAAATCGCTAATCCAGATGTCACCATCCCACCGGGGGAATTGATGTATAAGTAAATGTCCTTACCTGGATCATCGGAATCCAAATAAAGCATGACGGCAATAATCTGGTTAGCAATTTCGTCATCCACATCCCGTCCCAAGAAAATAATTCTTTCCCGGTAGAGGCGGTCATAGATGCTAATCCAATCTGTATATTGTCCTCCGGGCATCCGGTAAGGAACTTTAGGAACGCCTATAGGCATTTTTACGACTCCAGTTTTAATTTATTAAGGGAACAGGGAACAGGGAACAGGGAACAGGGAACAGTAGAAGAAAGGAAAATACGGTTTTGCCTTCTTGCTGTCACCTGTCACCTGTCACCTGTCACCTTCTTAAAGCACACTTGCAGGGAGTGGAGGGTTGGCGAGTTCTTCTTTTTCAAACACGCGGTCGATTAAACCGTACTCCTTGGCTTGGTAAGGAGTCATGTAGAAGAGGCGATCCATATCTTTGGTGATTTTTTCTGGTGCTTGTCCTGTGGTGCGAGACAGAATATCCACCATTGATGCTTTGTTTGCCAAAACTTCTCTAGCTCGAATTTGAATATCCGTTGCTTGCCCTTGGGCGTAGCTCTTGGGTTGATGCAGGATAATAGAAGAGTTGGGTAAACTAGCACGACAACCCTTTGTACCAGCACTTAACAACATCGCCGCCATACCCATAGCCGAACCGATACAGATGGTGTGGATGGGTGGCTTAATGTATTTCATGGTGTCAAAGATGGCAAAAGCTTCGGTTTCAAAACCGATAGGTTCGCCACTGTAACCAGAAGTACCAGTAGAGTTGATGTAGATTTTAATTGGTTTTTCTGGGTCGTCGGATTGTAAAAATAGCAATTCAGCGATGATCAATTCCGTGACAGCAGGAACTAATGGCATCCCCAGATAAACTATTCGCTCTTTTAGGAGTAAAGAAGGTAAATCTGGTGGCGGTGTTCGGTAGAAGTTATCGCCGTAATAGGGGGCTTGCACAGCCTTGATGGGGGAAATGTCCATAGCAACTGAATCGCCTGAAACTATGCCGTTAACTGTATTACATCCTAGCGCGATGCTTGGGTGATTTAAGGTGTGGATTTCTCGCTGATGGTCAAGAAAAGTTGATTGGCAGAAATATGTCCTGACTTCCAACAGTCAAAGACATGAAGTTTACATTTCTTTTATAAGTAACTCATGTTCGCATCTGTTACTCTTGGATATGTAATTTTACTCAAAAATATAGTAATTTTGAACATACTTTTGAATTACTGGCTGGAGACTAAAGAGAAATTCGCCGTTTTCCAGATTTTTCTCAATCAGCGATCGCATCACTAAAGATTCCAGCACTGCGATGATTTGGGACTTAGGTATGTTTTGAGCGAAAAATATATATAAACGCGCAAAGTTCACTGGTTCTTTGATATTAGCTAAACATTGGATTAGTTGTTTTTCTAAATAAGATAATCTGGCAAATTGTTGATCTAAGATATCTGCTATTTGCCCAATAAATAGAGTATTTTCTGCTAAAAAATCCCCCGTCTTACCATTAAATAATTCTAAAATCATTGTCGCTACTATTTTTAATGCTAAAGGATTACCTCGATATAATTTAATTAGTGTTTCCCAATTCTCCGCTTCGGTTAATCCTCTGTTTATAAATATTGCCTTAGCTGGCTCAATTGCTAAACCTTGAAGTTGTAATAAGCGGACAGGACTATTATTGCCTGCTAAAAAACCAATTTCTCTAGGAGTTTCAATACTCGTTAATAATAGACAACTTTGATGTTCTGATGTACTGACTTGTTTGAATAAATTACTATATTGTTCATATCCCTGACGATACTTACCCGCTAAACTATCTGAAGCAAAGAGATTTTCCACACCATCCAAAATAATTAAACACCGATGCGATCGCAACTGATCCAATAGATTGTTAATAGACAGAGCCAAATGTTGCTGAGGTGCAAGTAAATCAAGAATTTCTCTCAAAATATTTTCTAATGTCGGGGAATTTTCTAGAGAAAGCCAAATAATATGTTCAAATCTAGTTTCTTGATTCATTGCTAAATCTTTGGTTAGATTTCTGGTTAATGTAGTTTTACCCATTCCTCCCATTCCAGAAATTACTACCAACCTAGATTTATCTTGTAAAATCCATCTTTGCAAAATCTCTAATTCTTCATCACGGCCGAATATTTCCAAATCAGAAACATTTTGCCAATTTTGTACAGAAATAGTATTAACTAATTTCATTGGCTTCACGAATTCAACGGGTTTCTCTAACTGAGTTAAAAAATTTTCCTGTGGCAAATTCTCCATGACTATCTGTAAATTTTTTTTCACTACATTTACTCCTAAAACTTCAGAAATTTTTTTCCATAATTCCGGGGCAATATTAGTCTTGATATAAGCAGAAGAATATCCCGCAATTTTCATGTCTTTATATTCTTTACCTTCCCAGCTTTGTCGAATAATTTCTTGTTCAAGAGGGGTCAAGGGTATTTTGTACTGGGTAGCAAATAATTTATTTAAAAAGCTTAATGTTTGTTCAAGATTCATAGCTAAATTTAACCTTGTGTTGATATCTGTTATTAGTATTAATTTTATATACAAATCTGTATTAACACCTGAACTTTCTGTATTTACTTATAACTGTGTTTGTGATTATGATGAATTTAGAAGTGTCAGCATGAATGTAAAAATACCTAATTAAAAGGTATTACAACGATCATACGACCCAATCCCCTGTTAATTTCCCTATTGTGATGACTAGAGTGATCAAGGTTTTAGATTGAGGTGTGTAAGTCATAGGATTTTGGATTTTGGATGTAAGGATTTCGGAATGATTCTACGGATCAATCCGGGGGCTTGTAGCATCAAGGAATAATTTGTCAATTTAGATCAAATGTACCTAAATTTGCGATCTATATCCAGAATCTGGCATTGATACTGGCAAATAGTTATGTCACGATTGTGCAAAGTTACAGTGTCACAAAAGATGTGTGAATAAATTGTGACATAAATTCTTGCTAGTAATACTTCTAAAACCATCACTAGTTGAGTGCAGTTTGAATTCTCCGATGAGTACAAACTGCAAATATTCAGACAGGCATTTACCTAATTAATCAATTCTATGAACAGTATAATCAAACCATTACTCGATTTAACCCATGAAAAACTCAGCAAATTTGCGAATTTAGAAGACTTTTGGCAACAGTTAGATACTTTATTTGGTGGACAATACGACCGTACAGTTGCAGTTAATCTGCGTTCTCAGTGGCAGGCAGGTGATTTTAGTCAACTGCCCAAAGTGGAAGTCACAATTAGCGATAGTCTTGACAGTGCTAATAGTATATATGCCAGCAGCAGCAATACGATTTATCTCTCAGCTAGTTTTGTTGCTAATAGTACGCCGCAAGCTATTAGTACAGTTCTATTAAGTGAAATTGGCAGTTTTGTTAATACTCAAATTAATCAGACTGGTAGTGGAAATCAAGGATCGACTTTTGCTGAGTATGTGCAAGGTAAAAGTCTGAATCTTCAAGGCTTAGACAATAGTAATACAATTGTTCAACAAGGTGGAAAAGCTACATACCACAATCCATCCTCCTTGATGATTTGTTCCTGTCCTGCTTGTACAACAGCACCTCCTAATCAAAAAGGAACATTAAGTTCATCGAACACTAGTCCACAGGAAGCCACTTCAGTTGCATCTGGAGATTATCGCATTGACTCACTTTTAGGAGGCTACAAGTGGGGAGTTACAACCATCTCCTACAGTTTTTATTCTGGAGGCTCTTACTATGGCAGTGAAGCAGGGTTAGCTCCTGTCAGTGAAGCTGTTAAAAATAATGTTCGCACAATTCTGCAAAATGCGATCGCTCCACTAATTAACGTCAATTTTGTTGAAGTTAGCGACTCTGTCTCTAGTTATGGTCAAATTCGCTATCTTCTTTCTACTGATCCTGGCTATGCCTATGCTTACTATCCATTTTCAACCGATACGAATCAGGGGAATAGTAATGACGTAGCAGGTGATGTATTTTTTAACTCTAGCTATGATAATAGTGCTGATACCAATGGAATTCAGGGCGGTCCAGGTACTCATGGATATCAGACTATAATCCATGAAACTCTCCATGCTATAGGTCTCAAACATCCCGGTAACTATAACGGTAGTGGTGCAGGAGATCCTCCTTACCTTCCTTATGGTGAGGACAATTGGGATAACAGCCTAATGACATACAACTTCTATTCTGGCGCTGAACCTAGCACCCCAATGGCTTATGATGTCATGGCTTTGCAATATCTCTATGGAGCAAAATCATTCAATTCCACCAACACTACTTATACCTTTACCTATACTGATCTATATTCAGATGGAGTGCGAACTGTTGGTAGCTCAACTATTGATAATAAAATCACAATTTGGGATAGTGGCGGAACAGACACTTTAAATTTTGCTGGATTGGGATTTAATGCTACTGGTTATCGCTTTGACCTGAATGCAGGTGGATGGTTGTCAACGCAAACAGCTTTCAATGGCACAGGATACAACGTCACAGCGGGTCCGCCTGTTAGTTATACCAGTGGTACAACTTACCAGGCTACAACTAGTGGTACAAGACTTGCTTACGGAGTAACAATTGAGAATCTCATTAACTCTTCCAGTAATGATTACATTATTGCCAACTCGGCGGCAAATGTGTTCAATGGTTACGGTTTTGCAACTGCTACTGGTAATGACACCATAGAGGGTGCAAACAATTTAGATATCCTCAACTTATCAGCTTTTACTTCTGCCAGTGTTACCCAAACCCAAAGCGGAAACAACTTAGTGCTGGGACTAGGATCTGGACGTTCTGTCACAGTCAAAGATTACTATCTTGTAGCTGCTTCTAATCGTCTAAATATTCTGTTTTCTAATTCCAATACCCTATCCATCGCCAAAACAACTGACGGATCAGAAACAGGGCCTGCTAGTAGCGTCTTTACCCTCACCCGCACAGGCGACCTGACAGCATCCTTAAACGTCAGTTATACTCTCAGTGGTACGGCTACAGTTGGTTCAGACTATACCAATCCCCAGGCAGGAACTGTTACCTTCGCCGCTGGTGCAGCGACAACTACCATTACCTTACCTACTATTAATGATGCTGTAGTCGATCCTAACGAAACCATCAGCGCCACCATTACATTACCTAGTGGTTACATTATCGGTGGTTCTGACACAGCTACTGCCACAATTACTGACAATGATATTCCCCCAACTATCACCCTAGCCGTATCACCTGCAAGTGTGGCTGAAGATGGAATACCTAACCTTGTTTATACCTTCACCAGAACTGGAAGCACCACTTCTGCCCTAACCGTTAACTTCACCGTTGCTGGTTCAGCCACTTTCAATACTGACTACACCCAAACCGGAGCCGCTAGTTATAGTTCTACTACCGGAACTATAACCTTTGCCGCAGGTTCTAGCACAGCCACTTTAACAGTTAACCCCACTGCTGATACGGTTTTGGAAAGTGATGAAACTGTTAGCCTCAGTCTTGCCAGTAACACTTCCTATACCATCGGTACAACAAATGCGGTAGTAGGTACTATCACAAATGATGAAGTAGTAACTTACACAACTTTTAGTAACACCGCCGCTATTTCCATACTTGATGCAACCGCTGGCAGTCCCTATCCTTCAACCATAAATGTTTCAGGTGTCAGTGGCAATCTTGCCAATCTCAGAGTCACCCTCACCAACCTCAGCCATACTTATTCAGATGACATTGATATCCTACTAGTCGGACCAACTGGAGCTAAAGCTATCTTAATGTCAGATGCAGGTGGATCTGCTGGTCTGAGCAACGTTACATTGGTATTCGATCCATTTGCAACAGAAGCTCTATCAGATTCACTACAGCTGACAAGTGGTACTTATCGACCAGTAGATTATGAAACTGGAGATACCTTCAACTCTCCCGCCCCCATTGGTCCTTACGGTACAGATTTTTCCGTGTTTAACAACACCAATCCCAACGGGAATTGGAGCCTCTACGTTATGGATGACGTGGGTGGTGATGTGGGGACAATTGCCGGAGGTTGGTCACTCTCCATCGGAACCTTGACTTTACCCAACATCACCCTAGCAGTAGCTCCCAGCAGCGTACTAGAAGATGGAACAACTAACCTGGTTTATACCTTCACCAGAACCGGAAGCACTACCTCTGCCCTCACAGTCAATTTTGCCGTTGCTGGTTCAGCCACTTTCAGTACAGACTACACCCAAATCGGTGCCACAAGTTTCTCCCCAACAACAGGTAGCATTACTTTTGCTGCGGGTGCAAGTACCGCAACTCTGACAATTGACCCCGTAGCAGATACCACAGTTGAGAGTAATGAAGTTGTTGCTTTAACACTCGCTTCTAGCACAGCTTACACCGTGGGAACAACCACCGCTGTCACCGGAACGATTATTGATGATGAAGCGAGTACCCTATCTATTGTCAAAACCACAGATGGCGCAGAAGCAGGACTGGTTGGTAGCGTCTTTACCCTCACCCGTACAGGCGACCTCACATCAGGCTTGAATGTCAGCTATAGTCTCAGTGGTACAGCTACAGTTGGTTCAGACTATACTAATCCCCAGGCAGGAACAGTCACCTTTGCCGCAGGTTCAGCTACAGCTACCATTACCTTACCTACCATTGATGATGCGGTTGTAGACGCTGCTGAAACCGTTATCGCCAACATTACTGCACCTACTGGTTACACTATCAGTGGTTCTAACACTGCTACTGCCACAATTGCCGATAACGATGCTGTAGCGACATCCATTACCTTAGCTCTAGCCCCCACAAGCGTACTAGAAGATGGAACAACCAACCTAGTTTATACCTTTACTAGAACCGGAAGCACCACCTCTGCTCTAACGGTGAACTTTACGGTTACTGGTTCAGCCACCTTCAATACAGACTACACCCAAGCTGGTGCCACAAGTTACACGTCAACAACTGGAACAATTACTTTTGCTGCGGGTGCAAGTACAGCAACTCTCATCATTGACCCCACAGCAGATACCATCATTGAAAGTAATGACACTGTTAATATAAAGATAGCCGCAGGAACTGGTTATACCATTGGTACGACATCGGGTGTAATTGGAACAATTACCAATGATGATTCCTCTACCGTTACCCTCGCAGTCGCTCCCGGTAGCGTTAACGAAGATGGCACAACTAACCTGGTTTATACCTTCACCAGAACCGGAAGCACTACCTCTGCCGTAACCGTTAACTATACAGTTGGAGGTACAGCCACCTTCAATACAGACTATACTCAAACTGGTGCAGCAACTTTCACGGGGACGACTGGAACTATTACCTTTGCTGCGGGTTCTACAACAGCAACTCTCACTGTTGACCCAACCGCAGATACCACTGTTGAGAGTAATGAAACCGTTGCTTTAACACTTACTGCTGGTACTGGTTACACCGTTGGTACAGCCACTGCTGTTACCGGAACAATTACCAATGATGATAATCTGGGTACAATCTCCATTGTCAAAACCATAGATGGAGCAGAAACAGGATCTGTTGGTAGCGTCTTTACCCTCACCCGCACAGGCGACCTCACAGCAGCCTTGAATGTCAGCTATAGTCTCAGTGGTACAGCTACAGTTGGTTCAGACTATACCAATCCCCAGGCAGGAACAGTCACCTTTGCCGCAGGTTCAGCTACAGCTACCATTACCTTACCTACCATTGATGATGCTGTTGTCGATGCTAATGAAACTGTCACTGTTACGATTACTCCTCCTACTGGCTATACAATAGCCTCTTCACAGACAGTAATCTCAGCAGTAGATACAGGCTGGTATAACAATTCAGGCTACCACGATCCAGGTAATACTAACTATATTATTGGTGACTACTCTGCATCGTTGTACCGAAACTGGATGGCATTTAATCTGCCAACCTTTTCCCAACCTGTTGTTTCCGCCCAGCTGAAAATCAACACTTACGAATTTGCAAGTGGGGATGCCAGTGAGACTTATGAGTTGCGGGATGTAACTACCGCTGTGAGTACCCTAATAGCTGGTGGCTCCGGGTTGACTGGCATTTACAACGACTTAGGTGATGGCACAATTTACGGTAGCCGTAACTTCACTACTGCTGATAACTATCAAATAGTTACTATTAACCTCAACTCAGCTTTAGTCAGCGCCCTGAATAGCAAGAGTGGTCAATCCTTTGCTATGGGAGGATTGATTTCAACCCTTGATAGCATTGTTAACACCGAGTATATCTATGGTGCCTCTTTTGGAGATCCAGGCACTAATGTGCAACTAGTTGTCACCTATGCTGGAGGATCAACGGCTACTGCCACCATTGCCGATAACGATACTGTGGCCACATCTGTCACCCTAGCAGTAGCCCCCACAAGCGTACTAGAAGATGGAATACCGAACCTGGTTTATACCTTCACTAGAACCGGAAGCACTACCTCTGCCCTCACCGTTAACTATACAGTTGGAGGTACAGCCACCTTCAATACAGACTACACCCAAACTGGTGCAGCAACTTTCACGGGGACGACTGGAACTATTACCTTTGCTGCGGGTTCTGCAACAGCAACTCTCACTGTCAACCCAACCGCAGATACCACCGTTGAGAGTAATGAAACCGTTGCTTTAACACTCGCTGCTGGTACTGGTTACACCGTTGGCACAACCACTGCTGTTACCGGAACAATTACCAATGATGATGGTTTATCTTTGCCAGTTATATCTATCAATGACATCATTGTTGTTGAAGGCAGAGATGGCAATGCTTTCCTCACTGTCAGCCTTAGTAGTCTCAGTAGCCAACCAGTCAGTGTCAACTATAGTCTGACACCTGTTAACGCTACTCCTGGTGTTGACTACACAAATCTAACTGGTACTTTGAATATTGCTGCTGGTAGTTCTTTGGGTACTATTGCTATTCCCATTCTGAATGACAACCTCAATGAACCAGATGAAGCTTTTACAGTAACCTTGTCTGGTGCTACTAATGCTACCATCAGTCCAGATGCGGGGATTGGAGAAGTCATTATTACTGATACCCTGCAAAGTTCTATTACCCGCACTTTACCCAGTGGTGTGGAAAATCTCAAACTCATTGGTACTGGTGTTATCAATGGTACAGGTAATACAGGCAATAACATCCTGACTGGTAATAGTGCCAATAATACTCTGTCAGGTCTTGACGGTAATGATAGCTATTCTTACCAGGCCAATAGTCCTTTGGGAGTTGACACTATTATCGAAACAGCGACTGGCGGAATTGATACTATTGACTTCAGTGGTACTACCAGCGCCGTCAGGGTCAATCTGGCTGTCACCACATCACAAACGGTCAATAGCAATCTGAAACTGATTCTCTCTGCCAATAACGTGATTGAAAACGCCACTGGTGGTACTGGAAATGACCGTCTCACTGGTAATACACTGGATAACACTTTGATTGGTGGTGACGGAAATGACCAACTGCTAGGGTCTGCCGGCAATGATACCCTCTGGGGAGGAGCGGGTGATGATAGTCTCACGGGTGGAGTTGGTAGTGATAAATATCTGTTCCAAAGTAGTGGGGTATTTACTAATGCGCTGGGTGTTGACTTTATTACCCTGTTTGAAGGGGGACTAGACCAGATTGTGTTGAGTAAAACTACTTTCAATGCCATTACTGACTCTGTAGGACAACCGTTAACAGATTTTGCAGTGGTCACTGATGATGAGTTTGTAGACGCTAGTAATGCTCGTATAGTCTTTAGTCAAAGCTCTGGTAGTTTGTTCTACAACCAAAATGGTAATGTTTTAGGTGGAGTGAGCGTGTTTGAGTTTGCTTATTTAGGTAATCCTGATGTTACCCTCAGTGGTAGTAATTTCAGTTTGGTTGCCTAAAAAATTCATTTGTAGGGAACAGATGACAGGTGATAGGTGAGAGTGTGAAAGGTGTTTTGGTATTTAGGTTTTATCATTCAGTTGATGTCCTAACCACCTTGACGATTGACTTTTTTCTCACTCTCCCCTCCTGACCGAAAACTGGGTTTTGGGTGTTGGGTCGTGTCAGGAATACCAGCAAAACAAGTGCTTTGGATTTAGAACCACCAGTTAAGCTGTCAATGCTTCGTTACAAATATTCAGAAAAGTATTCCCCGATGTTTACACAGCAGAGGAGATAGCGAGTGCAGCCGTTGCACCAATAAAGGTTATGCCTTTTTGACACTCTCCGACCTGAAGGTGCGGAGATTCTTGGTTCAACGAGTCCACTTAGACTAGATCCCTTGCGGTGTCTAACAAGGGAGGTGGTTCTCTCCCCAAGCGTTAACTTTCCCCCAGCGGGCGAGGTAGTTGCATCGCTGCAAATTTTGTTTGAGTTTAAATTCTGTGTCGTGTTTCGACTTCGCTCAACACAAGTCTAGCTCCCATGAAGATTTTACCTATTCCTGAGAAGGAACTAGAACTATGGAATAGAACCCCATATCTTCAATTGTCAAGGTACAGATTGCCATTAGGCAGTTAGGTTTTTATACAGGTTAATTACCGTTCCTGTGACGGCGATTGTATCACAAAGTCACCGAGGCGTAAACGCCTTAGCCGGCTTTCATCCCTTGTCTAAAGGACGGTTAAATTTTTCCGCCATGCTCCAAAACTTAACCGTTCGGCTGACGCTCACGGCGAAGCCTCAAGGGTTTTCAGCCTTTTTTCTTATAAGTAAAATAATACAGTATTATTATTGTATAATATAATACTAAATGTTAAAAATTGTGAACTTTACTTTATTTATTAATATTAGTCAATATATCTTTAGGAATATCCTCTCTATACCTCCAGATAGATGAGGTTTGGATGAGCTACGTTATATCTTCAATAATAATGAGACGTATTACTAGATAAAAAATTATCTAACTATTTCGTCACACAATTGCAGTTTACTTATTCAATTTTTCTTAAATATACCTCTATTCAACAGAGGCATTAATGACTTCAATTTCTCCCTTTATAGGTTCTAATTTGTGTAGAAACTATAAAGGGTATTTTTCATTTTTCTGTTGTTGTTGATGATTTAACGCTGGCGTTGGTAGCGTCCAATTAATTCTGCTTGTGCTAAAACATGATACTGCATTGCACTGATAATTTGAGATTTACCAGCACCGGATGCTAAACTCAATGTTTTATCTAAAGCATAAAGTTGAAAAAAATAGCGATGTGTTCCACTAGGAGGACAAGGACCACCATAGCCAAAATTGCCAAAATCATTTTTTCCCTGTACTGCACCATTAGTCAAGGTTTTAATAGCAGGAATTTGTTCTGGGAGTTGGTATAATGTAGAGGGAATATTGTAAACAACCCAATGTACAAACGTCTTTACTGGTGCATCTGAGTCATCAACAATTAATACTAAACTTTGGGTTGACGGGGGAATTTCATCCCAGCTTAGAGGAGGAGAAATATTTGCACCGTCACAGGTATATTTAGTAGGAATTAAACCATTATCAACAAAAGCACTGCTGGCTAATTTCATGGTTTTTTCTCCTCTTGGGGATGGACTGAGATGATAATTAGCACTACAACTAATTAGAGATAGTCCTAATAAACCAAATATAGCGAAAATTTGAATAATCAAAACTCGCCTTTTAGGCATATATATTAGGTTTCCTAGAATGCGTTAACAACAGTGTAACGCACCACCTATGTCATTAATTACGAATTAAGAGTTATTCCCTACCACTTCAAAAACGCTTCTTCAACTCCCTTTTCTCTCCTAATTTTCGCATCAATTTCAAACCAAGTAATGATTTGCTTTGTTGTCAATTCTTCAATAGAAACATCATATTCTTTAGCGATATGTTGTAAAATCCGCAAAGAAGAAATTGTCAACCTCGTTAAAAACTTCTCAGGAGAAGATAGCAAAGCTGCATCAACTTGTGCAGATTCGTCATGGGTTAAAAATTGGGTTGATGATTGATTAGGTGAAATATCCATAAAAAGTCAAAAATCTATTTAATTACTAACTCTCGTTTTTACTATTAAATCATAATTTAATCAGGAAATTTGTGTTTTTAACCAACTCCGAAAATTTTTAATCATTGACACCTCACCCACTTCTAAACTAGAAGCTAAAAATTGAGGAATTTCTGTATTTAAAGGTAAATTCGCAAAAGTTGGTGAACCATTACAAGGAATATATTTATCCTCAGATAAACTATAAATTTGCATCACAGGTTCATCATAACGCCAAACTTCAGGAACACCTAAAGCTAAATAAATCGGTAATTTATCAATAGAAGAACTAGCATAATCAACTTCTATCACTAAATCAGGTGGGGGATCTTGAGTTAAATCTAAACTTGTTTTATTTCTCATGATTGGTTCATTTTGTATATAGAAACTAGAATCAGGTTCTACACCTCTAGCTAAATCTTCTCTTTTACAAGTTAATGAACCAGTACTTTTGACATTGAGATTTAATTCTTCAACTAGAACAATAATTAAATTTTGTAACAACCGGTTATTATGTTCATGGGGCATTAATGGAGTCATAATTTCTAATATTCCCTGATTATAAGTAAACCTGTTATAGCGATCATCACCTGTTTCTAATAAAATTCTTTCAAAAGTATTCCAGGAAATATGATGGAGGATGACGCTGTTGGTGTGAGTGTTGCTGTGAGTAGGTGCTAGAGTTACCATATAAATTCACCTCGCAGTTTTAATTATTCTATTATATCACTATCATCAATTTCAATTAGATGAAATGATTGATCAAAGGGAATTGATAGCAAAAGGTTGTCAATTTTTAACTTTGACTTATGAACATTCAGCTAGAAGTTTACCGAAGATGTATCAGAAAAAGGAAAAGAAACAGATATCACATCACCTTTAATTAAAGGTTCTATAGATCCTTCCATGCTTCGTCTTCCTCTGGATCAAGCCAAACTTTATTTAATGATGATTCACTCATTTCTAAAAATTCTTTAACTAATATTTGATCATCATCTATATTAACAGCTTGTAAATTTTTAACTGCTTCTAATGGCAGTCCAGTTAGTTTGACGATAAAATCTAATTCAATCCCTTCTCGTAACATATTTACAGCAACTTGGGTTAAACCTTGCTGTAAACCTTTTTCCCATGCTTTCTGTAATGTTTGCGCTGGAATTGATAGGTTGTGCATATTTTTTATATTTATGTAGTTATATTTTTGGAACTTGATTATATTGTATTACAGTCCTTATCACCTTTACTCCGAATATTGTTAACATTTTCAAAACTTGTACCGTGGTAAAGAAACATAAGTTACAAATGCCCAAAAATATTTATGTGCATTTTTGATTTTTGGTAACCGCTCAATAATCCGGGGTAAATCCTTCCATGATACGCCTCAAATGCCGTAAAATCGTTCCCGAACAGGTAGTCCGCCCCCATTTATTGAGCGGTTACAATTTTTACACATTCAGGAATGATTTGGGTAGATATGCTAATTCGATTCTCCCGCAATATCTAGATTAACAATCACTGGTAAAGTAATGATCGGGTATATGATGATTAAAGTTAAACCTTGTGGAAAAAATACCAGATGAAGCCTTAGTAGTTCGAGGAGGCCGCAACCGTCCAGAAAATATCCAAATGGGAATAGGTACTCATCCCAGTGGAATAACAGGAATTTCTGTACAATGTGAGATAGGAATATCAATAGAGGAATTAGCAAAAGCTATTCCTCATCCGCAAATAGGTGTTACAACAGTAGGAGAAGTTCGCAAAGCGGGTGGTGATGTAGTTAGAACTTCTGGAAAAGGTTATCATGCAACATTAACTGGTTTAACTCCAGAACAAATTAGTAATCTGCTCACACCTACAATTCCTAAACCAAAGCCATAATATTTATAGAGATTGCAAATGAATACACCAGTCAATTCTTCCAACTATCAGGACAATAATAACCAACAAAGTTTGAGTCAACAATGCAGAGTTTTTGCAGACTTTAATAATGCTGATGAAGAAGGTCGTCTGCGGTTAAATTGTATTGGTACAATTGAAGATTTAGCACGTCAAAAAATTGAATTACAAGATGCTCAAACACTAACTTTTTATAGCGAAGATTTAGAAGTAGAGGGAATAGTTAAACATTCTCAAGAAGACAATATTTGGGTTGCGGTGATTGATTGGGATAACATTAAACAAGTAGAAGATGATTTAGAAGTTGTTGAGTATACAACAACCCAAACAACCTTAATTTCAGATCATGTTAAAAAGAAAGTTTTTGTATCTCCTTCAAACATTCAAGTTCATATAGAAGAAATCAAAGATTCACGTTCAACAAGCCGGAATATAAGACGAAAAAGACGAAGAGAAACAAAATTTTTAAACTCTCACCAACATAACATTAGAACTTTTGAAGCGGCAAAGAGGACATTAATACAATTAAAAAAGTTGTTTGAACAAGGTCTGATCACTGAAGAAGAATATAAAATAAAGCGTCAATCTCTAGTTGATAAACTTTAGATAAATTGTGTTAGCGATTTTTCAGTGAAATATTCATGAAATCCAAAAAATCTCACCTTTTTTATGCCTAACCTGTAATAATTTAGCACTACTAAACCCTGATAAATTAGTCTATCAAATCATCAAATTTCATCCCACATCCAAGACAAAAAACATAAAATTACCCATCCGCGTTCAAAACTACCTACCTTTTCTGCACCAAATACCCACAACGATGCTCACCATGAATTAGCCAGTGAGTCCTTTCCACATTACAATCAGGTAAAATCGCCGCAAACATTTCTAACTCATGACCGCAAACACTAGGAAACGACTCCGCAACATTAGAAATAGCGCAAGTGTGTTCTATAAAAATGAAACTTTCACCACTATTAACATCTGACTCCACAGCGTGAAACTCAGCCATAAAACCTTCTGCTTTTCGCAATTCTACTAAGTGTGCAACTCGTTCTTTTAAAGAACCAGTACCCACCCTTTCCCGGTATTCCTGCGCTTTACGTTGCCACTGTTTTTGTAAAATCGTTTTTACCTGCTCACGTCCAACAGTTTCCGCTAAAGTGTCTAACAGCGAAACCGCAAACTCTCCATAACCATCACTAAAGCGGGTTACATTCCTTTGTAATTGTTCTCGTCCCCGTTGACTTAATTGATAAAGATGCTGAGGACGACCCATAGCAACTTGATCAGGTATAAAATATACAACTAAATTCTCGGCTTCCAAATCCTTCAAGTGACGGCGAATAGCTTGGGGGCTGACATCTAATACTTCTGCAAGCTCCAAGGCGGTAGCTTGTACTTGTTTTAAAAGATACTCTAAAATATCCTGCTTTGTTGTGGACTGCTGGGTAGTCGCCATTTTAGTCCCAAAAAATTTTCTGAAAATTTGACTTAAACAACATTGTTGTTGTTAATCTATCGTACAATGAAAATAGATTAAACAACAGCCGAGTTGTTTTAATCCTTAAGCCTATTCTAGCAGTCTTGTTAGCAATCGGTAACACAAAACGGGAATCAGCGTTAAGCAACCCGTCGCCCATCCTTTAAAGAGAACACGAGAGAACCGATGAGCGCATCTGTCAAAACCTTAGTCAACCAACCTTACAAGTACGGCTTTGTCACCGACATTGAAGCCGACACCATTCCACGGGGACTAAATGAAGACGTTATTCGCCTGATTTCCGCCAAAAAGAACGAACCGGAATTTATGCTGGAGTATCGTCTCCGTGCCTACCATCAATGGCTGAAAATGACAGAACCAACTTGGCCTCATGTCAAATATCCACCCATTGATTACCAGGATATCATTTATTATTCCGCGCCGAAACAAAAGAAAGCAAAACTCAACAGCCTCGATGAAGTTGATCCTACTTTATTGGAAACCTTCGAGAAATTAGGTATTCCTTTAAATGAACAAAAGCGATTAAGTAATGTTGCGGTTGATGCAATTTTTGATAGTGTTTCTGTAGCCACTACATTTAAAGAAAAACTTGCCAAAGATGGCGTTATTTTCTGTTCTATTTCTGAAGCTCTGCAAGAACATCCAGAACTGATTAAAAAATATTTGGGTAGCGTTGTTCCCATTGCTGATAATTATTTTGCAGCTTTAAATGCGGCTGTATTCAGTGATGGTTCTTTCGTCTACATTCCTAAAGGCGTAAAATGTCCGATGGAATTGTCAACTTATTTCCGTATTAACTCCGGTGATACAGGACAATTTGAGAGGACTTTAATTGTCGCCGAAGAAGGTAGTTATGTTTCTTATTTAGAAGGTTGTACAGCACCCATGTACGACAGCAACCAATTACACGCGGCAGTTGTAGAATTGGTGGCTTTAGATAATGCGGAAATTAAATATTCTACCGTGCAGAACTGGTACGCTGGGGATGCAAATGGTAAAGGTGGAATTTACAACTTTGTAACTAAGCGTGGTTTGTGTCAAGGTGTCAATTCTAAGATTTCTTGGACTCAAGTAGAAACTGGTTCTGCTATTACTTGGAAGTATCCTAGTTGTGTGTTAGTTGGTGATAATTCTGTGGGTGAGTTCTACTCAGTTGCATTAACAAATAATATGCAGCAAGCTGATACTGGAACTAAGATGATTCATATTGGTAAAAACACCCGCAGTACAATTATTTCTAAAGGAATTTCTGCTGGTAATTCTAGTAATAGTTATCGTGGTTTGGTGAAAATTAATCCCACTGCGAAGGGCGCGAGAAATTATTCTCAATGTGATTCAATGTTGATTGGAGATAATGCTCAAGCTAATACTTTTCCTTATATTCAAGTTCAGAATAATACTGGAAAGGTTGAGCATGAAGCGTCTACTTCTAAGATTGGTGAAGATCAATTATTCTTTTTTGCTCAACGTGGTATTTCACCAGAAGATGCTATTTCGATGATGATTAGCGGTTTCTGTAAGGATGTTTTTAATCAGCTTCCGATGGAGTTTGCTGTTGAAGCTGATAAGTTGTTGAGTTTGAAGTTGGAAGGTAGTGTTGGTTAGGTTTTTTTAAACGAACCGCAGAGACGCAGAGAACGCAGAGGAAGAGAGGAAGAGAGGAAGAAAAGATGATTATTGAGAATAGTAATTTGATTTTGTCGGTTAAGAATTTGACTGCTGATGTTGATGGAACTTCAATTTTAAAGGGTTTGAATTTGGATGTTCGCGCTGGAGAAATTCACGCGATTATGGGTCCAAATGGTTCTGGTAAGAGTACGTTTTCTAAGGTGTTAGCGGGACATCCAGCTTATACTGTTACTGGTGGTGAGGTGGTTTTCCAAGGTCAAAATCTTTTGGAAATGGAAGCAGCAGAAAGAGCTAGAAATGGTGTGTTTTTAGCTTTTCAATATCCTCTGGAAATTCCTGGTGTGAGCAATTTGGATTTTTTGCGGGTTGCTTATAATTCTCGGAGAAAGGCGCAAGGTTTGGAAGAGGTTGACGCTTTCGATTTTGATGATTTGGTTGAGGAAAAATTAGAAGTTGTAAAAATGAATTCTTCTTTTCTTAACCGTAGTGTAAATGAGGGTTTTTCTGGCGGTGAGAAAAAGCGGAATGAAATTCTGCAAATGGCTATTTTAGAACCTAAGTTAGCGATTTTGGATGAAACTGATTCAGGTTTAGATATTGATGCTTTGAAAATTGTGGCTAATGGAGTTAATCAATTAACTAATGCTGAAAATGCCACAATTATGATTACTCACTATCAGCGTCTTCTTGATTATATTGTGCCTGATTTTGTTCATGTGATGGCACAAGGACGGATTATTAGAAGTGGTGGTAAAGAGTTAGCTTTAGAGTTAGAATCTCGCGGTTATGATTGGGTGTTGGAAGAAGCTTTAGGGGTAGGTGTGTAATGTCTATTGAAGTTTCTCCTAGTTCTATTTCTGATTCTTTTTTAGATCGAGATCAGTTTTTAACTGGTTTATTAAATCAGGTTTCTACATCTGAAAATGGTGGTTGGGTTCAACAAGTTAAGAATGATGCTGTTAAATGGGTGCGTCATTCTGTTATTCCCAACACCCGCGATGAAGAATGGCGTTTTACTGATTTATCTTCACTGAAAGAGGTAAAATTCACTAATGTAGGGATAATTCATGAATTGTCCCTACAAGATGGTTTAGTTCTACCTGAAGTTGCTCACCGTTTGGTTTTTGTGAATGGTGTTTTTGCAGCGAATTTATCTCATACTAAAAATTTACCTGCTGGTTTAAAAGTTGGTAATTTGGATGTTTTACCTGATGAAGTTGCAAAGGAATATTTAGCACAGTCTGAGGGAACAAGGGAAGTTTTTACTGCTCTCAATACTGCTGCTTTAAATGATGTAGCAGTGGTATGGGTTAGTAAAAATGTGGTGGTTGAAAATCCCATTCATCTGTTATTTATTTCTGTTGCTGCGGAAGATGCTATTATTTCTCAACCTCGTTGTTTGGTGATAGCTGAAAGTAATTCTCAGGTGAGTTTGATTGAAGAGTATACGAACCGCAGAGACGCAGAGAGCGCAGAGGATGAGGTTTATTTTAATAACAGTGTGACGGAAATCTGGGTTAATGAAAATGCTCAGGTTAGTCACAATAGAGTTGTGTTAGAAAGTGATGCTGCTTTTCACATTGGTAAAACTGCGGTGACACAAGCGCGGTATAGTCGTTATAGCTGTAATGCTGTGACGGTTGGTGGTAAAATTTCCCGTCATAATTTGGAGATTTTACAAACTGGAGAACAAACAGAAACCACACTCAATGGTTTAACAGTTATTGCTGAAAAACAATTAGCTGATACTCACAGTGCGATCGCTCTCAATCATCCTCATGGTGTTAGTAAACAGCTACATAAGTGTATTATAGGCGATCGCGCTCATGGAGTTTTCAACGGTAAAATTTTCGTTCCCAAACCCGCACAATTAACCGATGCTGCACAATTAAACCGCAATTTGCTGTTATCATCAAAAGCTAGAATTGACACCAAACCCCAACTAGAAATAACCGCAGATAACGTCAAATGCGCTCATGGTGCTACCGTTAGTCAATTAGAAGATGATGAAATCTTTTATCTGCAAAGTCGTGGTATTGATGAAACCGACGCACGCAAATTATTAGTTAATGCTTTCGCAGCAGAAATTATTAACTTAATACCCGTTACTTCCTTGCGAGAAAAACTGTTAAAAACAGTCGTCACACTCACCAACAAATAACCAAAAAACCCCACCCTCAAAAAGTGGGGAAACCCACCCAACAACCTCTTCTCTCTGCGTCCTCTGCGCCTCTGCGGTTCATTCCTTAAAAACCTCTGCATAAATCATAAATTCTAAAAAAACTCTCAACTCCTAAACTCATTAAATATGACATTCACTTCTACCAAAACCCTAGCCGATCAAGTTCGCAAAGACTTCCCAATTTTACATCAGGAAGTTCACGGTAAACCATTAGTTTACCTCGATAACGCCGCAACTTCCCAAAAACCTATATCAGTCTTAAACGCTTGGCGTGATTATTACGAACAATATAACTCAAATGTTCATCGTGGCGCACATTTTTTAAGTGCAAAAGCTACCGACGCTTATGAAGCAGCACGAGATAAAATTGCTAACTTTATTCATGCTAAATCACGCCAAGAAATAGTTTACACCCGCAACGCCAGCGAAGCAATAAACCTAGTCGCTTACAGTTGGGGAATGAACAATTTACAACCAGGAGACGAAATAATTCTCTCGGTTATGGAACACCACAGTAATATCGTTCCTTGGCAATTTGTTGCCCAAAAAACAGGCGCAGTCTTAAAATTTGTCGAATTAACACCAGAAGAAACTTTTGATTTAGAACAGTTTAAAACTCTGATTTCTGACAAAACAAAACTGGTGTCTATAGTTCACATTTCTAACACCTTGGGTTGTATTAACCCTGCCAAAGAAATAGCCGAAATTGCTCACAGATACGGTGCGAAATTCTTGCTTGATGCTTGTCAAAGTGTTCCCCATACTCCCATTAATGTCCAAGAACTTGATTGTGATTGGTTGGTAGCTTCTGGTCATAAAATGTGCGCTCCCACTGGCATAGGTTTCTTATATGGTAAGCTCGAATTACTAGAAGCAATGCCGCCATTTTTCGGTGGTGGGGAAATGATTTCTGAAGTCTATTTAGATCATTCTACTTATGCAGAATTACCTCATAAATTTGAAGCTGGTACACCTGCAATTGGAGAAGCGATCGCCCTTGGTGCAGCTATAGATTATCTTACTAATATCGGTATGGATAAAATCCATGCTTATGAAGCCGAATTAACTGCTTATTTATTCGAGCAATTAGCTCAAATACCCCAAATCAGAATCTACGGGCCAAAACCTAATGCTCAAGGTGAAGGTAGAGCCGCATTAGCAGCTTTTACAGCCGAAGGTGTCCACGCTAATGATTTAGCAACATTGTTAGATCAAGAAGGTGTCGCAATTCGTTCTGGACATCATTGTACACAACCATTACACCGTCATTTAGGTTTAGCGGGAACTGCACGAGCAAGTTTATCTTTTTACAATACTCGTGAAGAAATTGATGTTTTCATTAAGGCTTTGAAAGAGACGCTGGACTTTTTTGCTAGTGTGTTTGCTGAGTAAATTCAGGGTGGGAAATTCCCACCTTTTGTGATTTCTCTGCCATAGGAGATAAATCAACCAAGATTAGACTTGATGGGTAACAGTTTATCAAAACAATCGGGTCTAAAACCGGACTTCGTCCAAAGTTTTTGGAGCGGGGTACAAATCCGCGTTACAACAACGGCTTTCTGCCTCCTGCCTTCGTTAAACTTTTTCTTAATTTTTGCTGTATTGTCCGTAAACACAAATTACCCTTGGGCTTAAATACGTTCAAAGGTGAATACGTCAGCTATGAGAATGGATCATGTCAACCTCTATTGGGTTTAACCTAGCAGATCTATGAATTTATGCCTTTTGCAACCGCTACTTGATTCAAGGTTAAACCTTGACAGAAGCAAAAGGTTAATATTGTGATTTGTAAATTTATTTATAAAGATTTGTATCAAAAAATAAAAAGTCTCCATCCTCAAACCCGCTCTTGACCCTATTCTTACTTATGGAGAAACTCAGTTCAGCAACAGCATAGAGCAGCTAATGGTAAACTGATTCATGCTGATGTTAATGATAGCGTGAACATTTTACGTAAAGTAATCCCGACAGCTTTTAGCCCAGGGGTCAGGGGGTGTTCTAGTTCTCCCCGTCGGCATGATCACCGACCAACTTTTAGCATCAGATAAATATCTATGCTTTTTGGAACTATTAGTGTCTTAGCTGTGTTGAGCATTAAAAACAGAAAGGGGAAATATGTTTAGAAGATTGATTGGCGTTGTTGTTGCTACTGTTTTACTGACATTTCAGCTATTTATCGGTAATGCAACAGCCGTAGAACTGGATCAAGCTACCAGAACCGTAGCCTTGAATGCTAAAGGTGACACTGTTGTCATCAGCGTGCCACAACTGGCAAAAGGTAAAAAATTATTTAATGACACTTGCGCTCAATGTCATGCAGGGGGTATAACCAAGACCAACCAAAACGTGGGACTAGAACCAGAAGCTTTGTCCCTGGCTACACCAAATCGTAACAACATTGAAGGGTTGGTAGACTACATGAAAAATCCCACAACTTACGACGGGGAAGAAGAAATCTCGGAAATACATCCCAGCCTCAAGAGTGCAGATATTTTCACAGAAATGAGAAACTTGACAGATGATGACTTAACAGCGATCGCAGGTCACATCCTCGTTCAACCAAAAATTGTTGGTATTAGATGGGGCGGTGGTAAGATTCATTACTAAATGAAGTAGGGGAAATTTAGCCCTTACTGTGGAAAAATCTCAGTTCCGAGTCCTGATACCTGAGTGCATTCAAGCATAACTGTCGTTTTTGGTTGAATATACCTGCTGCTTCTACTTGAGTTTGCTCTCTTGAACCAGGACTGGGAACTTTGCATTTTAGCCGTAATTTTGCTATTGATAACCTTCCATTCTTAAAAAAAAATTTATCTATGACGGATTGTCATATTTGGCGTTAATTGTATTTAAAATAAGAACAGAAAAATAAAACTATATCTCAGGAGAGACCCATGAAATTAATTGCAGCTAGTTGGAGACGCTTAACTTTAGCAGTGTTAACCGTTCTTCTGGTTGTTAGCAGCTTTGCTATTTTTACTCCCACTGCATCTGCTGAAACCTACCAGATCAAATTGGGTAGTGACAAAGGACTGTTGCAATTTCAACCTAAAAAGTTGACTGTTAAACCAGGTGACACAATTGAATGGGTAAATAATAAACTTGCTCCCCATAATGTTGTGTTTGATCCTGCTAAAAATCCTGCTGGGGATAAAGCTTTAGCTGAATCTTTGTCTCACAGTAAATTATTGTTGAATCCTGGACAGAAAGTAACAACAACTTTTCCCGCAGATGCACCTACTGGTGAATACTCTTTCTACTGCACTCCCCACCGTGGTGCTGGTATGGCTGGTAAAATTATTGTTGAAGGCTAGAAATCTTGCTAATCTGAAACCAAATGATTTTTTTTGCTCATTAGGTGGCGCAAATAATTGAAAAGCGGCGGTAACAAGTTTTATCCTTGGTAAAAATAGAGGGATAAGCTAGTCACCGCCGTTAGTTTTACTCAAATTTGCCAAAATTATCAACCTAGCAAATTCGTATTATATTATACGTATGTTGGCTGCATCATGCTGGTTGTGAGGAAAATCTGTTGAGAAGTATCATAAAACCAATTTTATTAAATCTGGTGTTGGCGATCGCCCTGTTGTTGAACTTGACAGTTATTTATCCAGTCTTAGCAACAGAAACATCCAATGGTCGCAAAATTTTTAACACTAACTGTGCTGCTTGCCATATAGGAGGTGCTAATATCCTCGTTGAAAATAAAACTTTACAAAAGGAAGCACTATCAAAATACTTAGAAAATTATGATATTAACCCCATCCAGGCTATTATCCACCAAGTTCAAAATGGTAAAAGTGCTATGCCTGCCTTTAAAAACAAATTGAGCGAGCAAGAAATTTTAGAGGTGGCTGCTTATGTTTTCCAGAAAGCTGAAACAGGTTGGTAATTTATAAAGTCTGGAGTGTGGGGTGTGGGGTAGAAAAAAAATAAACATGAACAAACTCTGCCCAATCCCCAATACCCAGACCACAACCAGTCCTAAACCATTGATTTTTGGCGTACCCTTGAAAAAGCTGAATGCCTACCTCAAATCTAAAATTCGATGATTTTATTTTTCTTGATTTAAGGTTTCTCTTTCTTCCTTAATTTGACGTAACTGTTTTATTAGCTTTTTAGCAGATTCAGTAGACACATTAGATGGATTATCAGTAACTACAGGTGTAGATGATGGATTGGGAATAATCACAGCTTGATTATTAGCCTGATTTTTTATCTCTTGTTGCTCAATAACTGTTTGAGCATCTTGAGTTTGTGACGGCTTTAGCTCTGGGGTCTTCTTGCGAAGATTATTATCGCTACTATTTTTAAACAGCAGTTGGAATGGATAAGAGCTAATGCGCTGCTCACCTTTAGGTGGATTAGCGTTGAAAAATTCCCTAGTTTGGGACTGTAATTTGGGAGCTAATGACTTATCTTGAAACTTAATATCTAAAACCTTGCCATCAGGATCTACAACTAATCTACCCAAGACAGTACCTTCCATATCGCGTTTGTCTGTAGAGATAGATTCACGAATGACAGGTTTTTCTTTAGCGTTGGGATATTCTTGCTCAATAGCTTGTCTGATGGTGTTGTAAGAATTTAGGTGAGCCTGTAACTCTTCTCTTTTTTGCGTTTGTGAATCAGACCGACTTGAAGTGCGCTGTTCTGGTTGCTGAATGATTACAGCTTCTGGTGATGGTACAGAATTTGGTGCTGCGGCTACTAATTGGCGTTTGTCTTGTAGAGATTGTTCACCAACAAGTCCAGAAGGTGAATTGGCCGCAATTTGCGCTGAGTTATCTCCTAACTGTCCTGTTGGTCTTGGAGTCATTTCCTGTGCTGTTGTTGTCGAACCAATGTCAATAGCATCGGGAGATGGATTACTAAGTGGCGCATCTGGTAATTTATTATCTGCCTGAACTTCTGGCAACCTGTTGATATTCAGCGGTTGGGTTTCTTTAATTTTGGCATCTATATCATTAACAAACGGAGACTCTGAACGGCGTAATGTGGCTGTAGGTTGAAAATTAGAAACCTGAGTTCTAAAACCGCCGCTCGAAAATCTCTGAAGCGTCTGTCTTCTGGGTAAGAAAGCAAGATTATAGTTTGCTGGTGATGTTGGGATAGATGGCAATACCTGCTGGCTAGGTAAAGGCGGTTGTAAGGGTGGTAATGTTATTGATTGGCTATCAAAGCTGGCCGGAGGAAGTTGCTGTTGTAGAGGCAATTGGGGCGGTTGTAAAGCAACTTCTGATGTACCAGGAGTTTGTGGTAAACGGTTTTGATCAGCCGGAGTCAATTCCATTAATCCCACAGCTTTAGTAGTATTAGTTTCTGAGGACTTACTAGAATTAACAGGCATTAATGGCACAATCAAGGCAATAGCACCGTGGATGCCAAGAGAGGCTATAGCTGCTATCCCAGTTGGTTGGCTTAATTTTTCTGGTATATTCTTCAGCAGGGAGACGTAAGACATAGCTGTTATCGTTCACTCGGCTCGGTTGCAGTTGACTAATTCAAACAGGCAGAAGGGTGTAATTATAATCTTATCTATTTATTTATTTTTGATACAGATTCCTTTCTGCCATGCTGTATCAGAGATTATATCCTTTAGATTATATGGCAATTATTAGATATGAGTCTCTCTAACAATTGACACTCTCCATGAAGACGGTTAATGATCCTTACCTGTTGAAAGCAACATAGCATAAAGTCGCTGAGGCGTAAACGCCTTAATTGGCTTTCATTCCTTGCCTCAAGGACGGCTGAGTTTTTCAACCAAGCGTCAAATCTCCGTCTCAAGGTTTTTTAGCTTATTTCCTTATAATAACTCTCTATGTTGGCCTGCAAAACAGGAAAATTCCAATTATATTCAGTTTTTATTTTTTTCATAGTTCTTAGTAAATTACCAGGTTGAATCAAGGTATTAAGCTGGTAATAAGTATTTTTTCTGACAAAAAATATTAAAATTTTAATATAAAGACATAATTTATCAACAATGAGGGTTCGTCCAGATTTTTGGTTAAATTTGTTTAAGAATTAACGTAGGACATTTTGAAGTGCCAAAAGCCGGGTTAGGTGCTTGCTTTCACGGCTCTGATCTGAGCAGTGGTAAATTGATCGGCTTTGCTATGGCAAGAGCAAGAAATGTTCAATTACCAGAAACTTCAGTAGCAGAAAGTTGAGACAACTTAGCAGTGGGTACTTCTTCCACCTCTGGCAACTTTTCTAAAGCCAAAGTTGTAGATTGACTAGCACCAGATAAACGTTTTAAAAGATTTGGTCGGGAATCGTATAACAGGTAGATAATGCGATCGCCTACTTCCCAATCTTGATTTGCTGACATTATTTGCAGGCGTTCTTCCCTTTCTATCAACAGTGGTACTAACACTCCAGTCCGAATCTTTTCTTGGATATGTTCCTGTTGACTAGAAAATTCAGTCTCATTTAAAGTCGTTGTTCCTAATTTTACTCTTCCATTACTTAAATACTCATTCCACGTTTTAACTGCTAAGTCAGAGACAAAAGCTTGATTAACTTTCACATTGGCAGAATTAGGTGCTTGCTGATCACGGGGAAATACCGCCAAGACACGGGGTGGACTAAATTCCTCAGCCGCCCGTTGTGCTAAGACAAAATTCACCTCGCCATTATTAGTCATCGCTAAAAAAGTTCCCATGGAAGCAATACCAGCTTCCTCTAAAACCTCTGCATCTAGCGCACTACTAGCAATCACCCGTAGATTTTGAGCTTCAGCTTGAGCAAAGTATTCCGAGTCAGTGTCAATCATCACCACACTTTCTCCTCGCTCTTGGAAAAACCGGGCGATCAACAAACTTAAAGGATTACAACCCACAATTACCGCTCCAGTTGCTTCCTTGGAGGTGATTTCCAGGCATTTAGCAATCCAGCCCGCCGTCAAGCCTTGACAGACAACAGTCATGATAATTGTCAAGAAGACCAGAGCTTTAATGGCATCACCACCATTTACACCCCTTTGTGTCAGCGAAATAGCAAATAAAGAAGCTACAGAAGCAGAAACAATTCCTCTCGGTGCAACCCAACTTAAAAACAGTTTCTGTCGCCAATTGAGATTACTGTTCCAAGTGCAGAACAAAATATTAATTGGGCGCACCACAAACATCAAGACCAAAACTGTCAATAAACTACCCCAACCCAAGGCCAACACACTGGCAATAGATAAGTCAGCGGCTAGGAGGATAAACAACACAGACACGCTGAGAATTGTGAGTTGGTTTTTAAAGCTTCGCAATAGCCGTTCTTCTGGAACTGATGAATTGGCAAATACAACCCCAGCCATGACCGTAGTCATAATTCCTGACTCACTGCGAATCGTCTGTGCCAGAGTAAACAAACCCCACAATGTGGCCAAAACTGCCAGATTTTTGAGTTCAAAAGATAAAAAACTGGCGTGTTTGAACACCCAACTCATCAGATAACCGCCCACACCGCCAATCATTGCACCTACACCCAAACGCAATATTAAACCCATGATGGCTTTGAGGGGGTCAGCATCACCGTTCAAAATCGTATCGAGAACAACGTAGGCTAGGATAGCTCCCACTGGGTCAATTAAAACCCCTTCCCCTTCCAACAAAGTTGCTACTTGTCGATCTACGTTGATTTGTTTGAGTAGGGGACCAACAACTGTAGGCCCGGTAACAACGACTATAGAAGCATAGAGAAAAGCTATATTCCAAGGAAATTCTCCCAGCCAGTGCGCGGCCATACTACCACCCAGCAGCGTGATTAGTGTTCCCAAGGTGACAAGCAATTGCAAACTGACTGAAACTCTGCCTAACTCCCGCAAATCCAGTTTGAGTCCGCCTTCAAATAAGATAATTGCCGTTGCCAGAGAGACAATTACTTCTAGTCCAGTTCCTAATAACTGCGGATGTAATACTCCAAGACCATCAGCACCTAAGATGATGCCTAACAACAGTAATAAGACGATGCTCGGCAGCTTCAGATATGCTGCCATCACCTGGGCGCTAATGCCTGCCAGGACTGTAAACACCATCTGTAGGGTAATTTCAAAAGATGCTTCCATGTTTTAGATTTTGAGCGTTAGAACCAAAATCCTTGCTCCAGAATCATAAATAATAACTCTACAGGGTACAACAGATACTTCAAGTCCGGATATTTTGCCATATTACCGGACATGGCGTACTAGAAACCATACTTCCATCGTTAAGAAATTCAGAGATTTTTGGATAAAACACGGAATTCATGAGACTGCCGACTTTCGAGTACCAAGTATCGAGTTGAGGAGAAAGCATGAATTTTTCAACCTGCTCCAACTCAGTTTAGATAGCATCAAAAATTTTTTGGAAAAAGGTGTTGACATCCTCGAAAAAATCCGGTAGATTATTAAAAGTCTGAAGTCCACGCCCCCATCGTCTAGAGGCCTAGGACACCTCCCTTTCACGGAGGTAACGGGGATTCGAATTCCCCTGGGGGTATCTAAAAACAAATCAATAATTTAGATAAGAATAGAAAAGAAATAAATGAGGTTTCTTTTCTATCCTGAAATTAATTTGTGTTGAATATTACCAATAGAAAATATTCAACTGAAGGTTAACTCACCTGCACGTTGGCGAATTGCCAGTAAGTTGTGTTGTAGGTCTTTACTGAGTCGGCTTTCAATGATGGATATGGGCATTGTTAGCTTAGGCCAAACTTGGATGGTGTAGCAGAGATGTGTTCCTTGATGTTCACCCAGGGAATAGGGTTCTAAGCACCAAAACCCGGAAAAACCTTTGAAATCTCCTTCTACCATTTGAAAGTTAATTAGTTTAGGGAAAATTTCTTCCAGGTCTAGAACTACACGCGCACAAAATTTGAAATTGAGCAAGCGTTGAGAGCCTATCTGTTCTAACCTGATACCTCCATTGGGATGCTCTAACAGAGAGCTTTTGGCCAGGTTGGGAATAAATTCTGCCAAGGCTTCGTAGTCTGTGAGAATTTTCCAGACTTTTTCGACAGGGTGGGGAATTAGCACTTTGGCAGTAATTTGTCGTTGTCGTTCTGATAATTTCTCGACTTGGATGGTTACTTGGTCAGCATTGACGCTGTCTTCTAGTCGAGTTTCGTCAATAGAGATGGGGGAGTTAAGTCCCGCTGTGTTGTTTTCTGTAGTCACTGTTGAGAATCTGGTTTAGTTGCTGCGGAAAACTGAGGAAGGGTCAAGGTAAAACAAATTTCGCTCAATTGAGAGTTGGCTATGGGGGTACTTTCAATGGCGATCGCTCCATGTAAGTGCTGTACCAGAGACTTGACTAATGCCAATCCCAAGCCAGTACCTGGAGTCCAACGTCCTTTACCACGACGGAACTTGTCAAAAATATAGGCCGCTTCCTCTTGTGAGATGCCACGTCCTGTATTAGTCACTTTAATCATAACTTGATCAAGTTCTTGTTCGACTTTGTGAGTCATTTGTACATG
Source organism: Sphaerospermopsis aphanizomenoides BCCUSP55 (assembly GCF_001586785.1). Classification (GTDB taxonomy): domain Bacteria; phylum Cyanobacteriota; class Cyanobacteriia; order Cyanobacteriales; family Nostocaceae; genus Sphaerospermopsis_A; species Sphaerospermopsis_A aphanizomenoides_A. The sequence goes on along the minus strand of NZ_LUFH02000003.1, from coordinate 29,682 downwards.
GACTATCGTATCGCGCTCCGAGTATTTACTGACATTGGTTAAAAGTTCTTGCACAATGCGATCAAAACTTTCCACTTCTGTTTGCAGCTTTAAGGGCTTTTTCGGTAAATCTACGTTGACTGATAATCCCTGGTCTGCCAATGGCTTTTCTGCCGCAGCTACCAAGTCATTAATTCTGGTATTTAAATCTATGGTTTGTAATTGCGGTGCTTCTTGATGAGTTTCTAGTTTCTGGAGAGTCAGCAGGTCATTAATGAGGTTGATTTCCTTGGTACATTCTGATTCGAGAATGTCTAGATATCGAGATTGACGTTCTGGAGTAATACCTGGCAACCGCAAGTTACGAATTGACATTCGCATATTTGTTAAGGGATAACGCAAGCGATCGCTGAGGTTGCTGACAAATTCATCTTTGAGTTCGTTGAGTTGTTGTAGCTGTTCAACATACTGCTTTGTTCTTTCGTACAATTTTGCTTGTACTTCTAAACTCCGTTTGAGTTGCTCTGTCCTTTCATCTACTAAATTTTGGACTTGCCGCAGTGTTTGTGATTGAATTATGGCATTACTTAATTGAGCGCAGACCATTTCCACAAGATTTAATTCTGCGGGTTGCCAACTGCGAGTAACCGCTTGTTGTAAAACTAAAAATCCCAAAACTTTGCCTTGATTTTCTAATGGCATTAACAGTGTGGCCGGAAACTGATCAAGAGCAAACAATGGATTGGGTTGTAAATTCTCCTTTAAATCTATAGAGTTATCAACCATAATTGGTTTTCCAGATTCTGTAAATACACGCTGGCATAAACCACATTCTGACAGAGAAAAAGTCTGGACTTGGTTGTCTAAAGCAGTGTTAGATATCTTTTGGATTTTAGTCCATTCTCCTACTACAGTAGCTTTAGCTTTAGGAATTTGTTTTTTAGGACGATTCCTAAACATGGGATCTGTGTATTTCAATAAAATTAGCAATCCTCGATCTGCTTCTAAAGATTCAGCAGTAGATGAAATAACTAACTGGAGCATTTGATTCAACTCCAAGTTACTAAGGCTTAATATAGTTAATTGTTTAATTAAACTTTGATGCTGGTTGGTTTTGTGTAGATACTGTTTTTGAGTATTAAGTATCTGTGTTTGTGCTACTTGAGCTAGAGCGATCGCACAGGATGAGGCTATTGCTTGTAATAATTGTTTTTCTGATTCATTCCATTCATAATTTTGGAATTTTATTAAGCAAATTACACCATTATTTTGCCCACTAAATCGAGTGGTAATTGCTAAAACCGATTTAATTGGTATTGGTAAAGTTTGAGAGCCAATGACTAGGGTTTGCTGAATTAAGGAAATATCATCAATGCTTAATGTTTCAGCAGCACATTGTACAACTGGTGAACTGATCAATAACTGATCTGTTGATAGAATTTCTTGGGAAGGTGGTAATCCTAAATATTCTTCACTACACCAATTAGTCGCGCAACCTTCGCTAAATCCATCTTTTGTTACCGTTACCAGACAGCAGCAATCTACTTTGAAGGCTACTCCTAAGAGGTGAGCAATTTCTTGCAACATCAATGATGTTGTCTGGCTATTGGCGATGATATGATTAATCTTCTGCGCCAAGGCTTGGGCTGTTGTTTCTTGTTGCTGCATGAGCTTGGCTCGGTATGGATGTAGTTGTTCTACATCATTATCTTTTATGCAGTCTGGTAGTGGCAATAAACGCTTTTTCATTATTGGTTCGCTGGTGGATAGTCATCCCTTTGTTTAGTTTGCACGCAACTGTTAGTTGTGTTGCAGCACCCTGATAAATCGTAAGCTGTTTATAAAGACTTCAACTAAATTTTGGTGACATTTGGATGTTTTGCTTATCTGTATCTATGAGCTTTATCAACTAATTTTTGCTGTTTGGATGACGATAATCTTACCAAGATTAGCATTCTGGTTCTATGAGTTTGGTAATTTTGAGACTGATTTAGGCTACTGTCCCAAAACTAGGATATCTCGTCTGCAACTTTACATAAACCGTAATTACTCTGGAATTCAATAAAAAATATCATCAATATTCTCCGCGTTAACACTATACGTTTTAGTGCTTAATATAATATATTTTTGCTTTAAATTACTTATGTAAGAGAAACTTAATTGAACTTACAGAACATTTACCCGTCGTTGCGATCAATGCAGCCCAGTTACTAATGTAAATAACTAGACTGCATTTTTCAAAAATTTTACAAAAGCTTAAAAGTAGTAGATCTGTGATGGACTAGCCAGCTAAACTTTCAACACTGAGAGGCACTATATCGCCATTTTTCGTTAATCCCAATAACATCGGTTGTTGAGCTTGAATTAATGTACCTGTGAGGACACAGCGTTCATCTTGCTGTGCTGTAGCTGCAATGCTGGCTCGAATATCAGCACGGGAAAATCGGGGTTTCCATTCACCGGATTTTTGCTGGACATAGTTCCACAGGACATCTCGAATTAGAGCTTGATATCCCTGATTACCAGCTATCTCTTTGAGTTTATCTTTCAGTTCCCGTTCTAAACGGATGCTGGTAACTTCCATATCGGTGGTTGAGGTGCGTGCGATGGTATGCATGATTTTTTCTCCTTAGAGGTATAGACAAGATGGTAATACAAGTGTAGTATGTTTACAGTAATGTTTAACAGGTGAAATTTGCTGTGAAATCTATTTACCCCATTTCTACTACTTCGCATTCCACTATTTGGCAAGCCAGTTGGGAATTTGCCGCTGTGGGAGTGGAGTATTTATTTATGGGCGATCGCCAACTGCATGGTGGGCAAACAACAGAGGGTAATGATGATTTCAGATATATTGGCCTGGATGCGCCAAATAGTAAACCACAGATAGAAATAAGAAGCGGGGGGTACAGGTGCAGAAATGCAGTACCACAATAAGACCAGAAAAATATCAGGTCAATTTTAAACCCCCGCTTCACCTAAATCAGAAGCGGGGGTTTTTTCATCAGGTGATAGGTGATAGGTGACAGGTGACAGGTGACAGGTGACAGATGACAAATAAATTCTAAATTCAAAATTATCTATTTTCCTATTCCCTATTCCCTATTCCCTATTCCCTATTCCCTGATAACCGTTGATAAGGAGTCAGACTGTGACAAGTGCCATGCAAGTGTTAGAACAATCCGTGGTGGTCTTTTCTCAAAATTATTTGCCACTGTGTAAGGTGAATATCAAGCGAGCAATTGTATTATTAGTAACCAACAAGGCTGAACCAGTGGATTTTTCTACGGAAGGAGGCTGGTTAGTTCGCTCACCTAACTTGGTAATTTCCGTACCAAAGCACATCCGGTTAAAAATTGCGGCTGCTGAAAGAATGTGGAAAGTGCCACCAGTGAATCGGCGAGAAGTGCTGCGGCGAGACCATCACAGTTGTCAATATTGCGGTAGTACCAAACGTCTGACTCTAGATCATTTGATTCCCCGATCTAAGGGAGGCTTGCATACCTGGGATAACGTGGTTACAGCTTGTGAAAGATGTAACTCCCATAAAGGTGATAAAACCCTAGGGGAAGCTGGTATGCAATTGCGAAAAAAACCAAAAGCACCACAGCACCCTGCTGTTTCTTTTGCAGAACAATTTTGGATCAATATGCAAGCCAACCTGGAATAACAGGAGAGCGAAAGGAATGCTGAAATTAACTTATACCGAAAACAATTTTTATTTAGAGCATCTCACTCTGTCCTTAGAAGAATGGGTAGGACAAAGAGTGATTTTGGCACTACGGGTTGGTCAACCTTTACATTTTGAACCTAGTACAGCTTCCTTTTTGCTACCTGTGGATTTACCAGGAGTAGAAAGGTTGAAGGCTGAGGTGCAGCACAATGACAGTGACATCATGGCGCTGTCTGTCTGTGATGCTGAGTATCTGGAAGTCACCTTGCAGGGTTCTTGGTTATCTGATGGTTATGACAATGCTGATGGTGTGTTTGTGACATTGATGAGCGATCGAGCCGAGTTCTTTTTAGGGAAACTGTGGCAAGAAGCTCAACTTTGTGCGTCTGTAAACAGTGCTGAGTGCTGAGTAATGAGTGCTGAGTCAAAAACAATTGCACTCAGCATCCCCTATTTAAACCTAATACTGCATTTCCAGTAATTCGGGAATAGTGACAAATCTATAGCCTTGCTGTCTTAGTTCCCTAATGATTTCTGGCAAGGCTTTGACTGTGGCGGTGCGATCGCCTCGTCCATCATGCAGTAAAACAATAGCACCTGGTTTTGCACCTTGGAGAACATTATCAACAATAAATTCTGGGTCAGATAAATTCGTATCACCGGAATTTACTGTCCACTTAAAAATGGCATAGTTTTGAGTTTTAGCATAAGCTGATAATCCATTATTTAACCTACCACCAGCAGGACGAAATAAGGATGTTTTCACTCCTGTAGTTTTGTACATAAGTTGAGCAGTACATTCTATTTCATTTTTGGCTGTGATGGGATTCATGGGTTTAGTGGCATGAGTCCAGGTATGATTACCAATAGCGTGTCCTGCGGCGACAACTTGTTTGGCAATTTCTGCATTATTTTTTAATGAAGTTCCTACCCAAAAGAATGTGGCTTTTACATCATTTTCTTTGAAGATATCTAACATTGCTGCTGTGGTTTTTTTCCAAGATCCATCATCAATAGTTAAAGCAATAACTTTTTCATTATTATTAGGTGTTACTCGACGATAAATTTGAGATTGAGATTTAGTAGGGATGTTAAAAGTCAAATTTGCGCTGTTAGGAGAAGGCTGTAATTGTTCAGTTAATTGACATGGTGGTGGAGTGACTGGAACTGCATTGAGATTAGTGAGGGGAATTTCTGGTATTTTGGGAACGATGATTATTCCTAGGATAATCAATATTATGATGATAATACCAAGAAGTTTTATTATTTGTTTACGCTTATTTTTAGGCATAGATTTTTGTCCTTTGTAATCTTTTATTTCTCCATTTCTAATAATTCAGGAATTGTCACAAATCTATAACCTTGTTGTTTCAATTTATTAATAATATCTGGTAAGGCTTTGACTGTTCTTTCACGATTTCCACCTCCATCGTGCATCAACACAATTGCTCCTGGTTTTGCACCTTTAATCACATTTTTCACAAATACTTGATATTTTGCATGACGATCAGTATCGGCTGAAGTTAAAGACCACATAATAACGGCATTATTTTGACTTTTAGCATAGGCGGCTAAACCATTATTTAAATAACCTCCAGGTGGACGAAATAAAGCTGTTTTTACGCCTGTTGTTTTATAAATTAATTCATTTGTTTTTTCAATTTCACTTTTAGCTGTAGCTTGATCCATGCCTTGATACCAATGATGCCATGTATGATTACCAATAGCGTGACCTTCAGCTACAACTCGTTTAGCAATTTCGGGATTATTTTTTAATGAAGTTCCTACCCAAAAGAATGTGGCTTTCACGTCATTTTGTTTGAAGATATCTAACATTGCTGCTGTGGTTTTTGGCCAGGGTCCATCATCAATAGTTAAAGCAATAACTTTCTCGTTACTTTTGGGTTCGACTTTATAAACAGTCTTTCCTTGAAATTTTGCAGGAACGATAAAATTCAAGTTTTCGATTTTAGCAGGTGGTTGTGATTTGGTATCAGGTTGTTTTTCAGGAATGGAAACACCCACGGCTTCGCTGTTGGTTTTTAATTGTGGTCTATTTGGGCTATTGGTACAAGCTGTGAAATATAATGCTATTGTGGAAATAGCAATTATTTTGATTGTTTGTTTGTGGTTGTTTGTGGAATTATCAGGGTGCATAAATTTTTATCTATGATAGCTAAGTAGGTAGGTGTTAAAAATTGTCGTTATGACAAAGCACGAGGCAAGAGAAAAAAGGGTTTTAGGTTAATTTACTTTTCTTTACATAGTTTGGTTTTTTTCCGTCGTTCTACTTATATTTCACACGATGGGAATTTGAATTTTTACAGTATTAACAGAAAATCTCAATTTTAGCTAGTGGTTTAGCTACATATCCCCATCAACCTACTTTAAAAAGGAGAAATTTGATTGTTTGATTCAGCCTTTTACAAGGGTAGGTAGGGAGGATTAAAATCAATTCTCATACTTCTCAAATCCCCTCTAGGTCAAGTCTTATTTTCTATCTAAAGAATTATTTATACCTCAATTTAAGATTCATCTTAATTCTCTCTAGAGACGGATTAAAAACATATTTTATTTAATTATTATTTTATATTGAACCACAAAATAAACCTAAAAATAATAACAATGACAGTTCTTGATTTTGTTAAGTCTAGAGGGCAATTAGTATCCAGGTTGATATTAGTAGCTTTTGCTTGTACCTTCATATTTTTATTTAATGCTTTTCCTGTTTTAGCTATCAGTAGTTATCAGAGTGATCCGACAGAAGCAACAACACAACTATTGGAAACTCAACGTAAAACTGATGAAGCAGCTAAAGAACCACCAATAGGAATGAGAGAATCTCAAGAAAAAACAAAGAGGGGACTGAATGAAGTTCAGGGAGATGCTGATATTGAAAAAATGAAGCGTCCCGAAAATTCACAAAGTGCGACTTCTGTAGAGCAGGAAGTAGAAGGATTTTTGGAAAAAATGACAGGTAGCAACAAGTAAATATCATAACAATAACCCCGATTTGTGAATAAGTCGGGGGTTTTAACTAATTTTAGGTAATTAATAATCTATATATTACCAAAAGGATAAAAGTAATTAAAGGTTAATCTTTCCTTTGGTTGATGAGGATTATTTCGATATTTTTAAAACTTATATGTAAGTTATTTACGTGCTAATAGGGATGATAAATGATGACCATACATAAAATAAACATTGGTTTAACAGACGAACAGCGTCACGGGGTGATGAATTTGTTAAATCAAGATTTGGCAGATGCTTATGTACTGCTAGTAAAAACGAAAAAATATCATTGGGATGTTGTCGGACCACAGTTTCGCAGCTTGCATGAACTGTGGGAAGAACACTATGAACAACTGACGGAAAATATTGATAAAATAGCTGAAAGAATTCGGACTTTGGGTTGTTATCCCACTGGCACAATGGAAGGATTTCTCAATCTTGCTACTCTCAAAGAACATAGCGGAGAAATTCCTACAGCTACGGGAATGGTAACTCAATTGGTAGAAGATCATGAACAGGTGATTCGCAATTTAAGAAATCATGTAGACCAATGTAGCGAAGAATTTCATGATCAAGGTTCTGCTGATTTTTTAACTGAATTGATGGAAGAACATGAAGAAATGGCTTGGATGTTGCGCTCATTTATTGAAGGACAAGCATTAGAACCGGATGGTAGACAACAACCAACAGAAAATAAAGTTCCGGTTGGTGTGTAGTCAAGAATTATTAACATAAATTCCCTGAAAAAATACAAGGAGTAAAGAAGTGCCAGAAGGATATCAAGCAGAGCGTACCATCTCAGCTATATTTAAAGAACAAAAGCAAATTGATGATGTAATTCGGCGTTTACTAGATAGAGGTGTACCGAAAGATCATATTTCGGTGATGGGTAGAAATTTCCAGTCAGAAACGCGAATTTCTGGTTTTATTAGCAAGCGAGATGTAATTTTAGGAGGTTTGAGAACAGGAGCAATTTTTGGTTCTTTGTTTGGTTCCTTCCTCAGCTTATTGACGGGTGTAGGTGTATTGTTTATTCCCTTTGTGGGACCAATTGTCGCAGCAGGCCCTATTGGTGCTTTGCTGCTGGGTGCTGCAAGTGGCGCGATCGCTGGTAGTGCTGGTGCTGGTTTAGTATCAGTTTTTACTGCTTTAGGAATGCCAGAAGATAAAGCTGCGGTTTATCAAACTCGCTTAGAAGCGGGAGAGTTTTTATTAATGGTAGAAATACCAAGCGATCGCAGTGGAGAATTTCAATTGATCTTAGAAAGTGCTGGTGGTGAAGAAATTCAAACTATTGGTAAAACACTAGCTCATCCTTGTCCAGGTCCATGTAACAGTCCAGAAGACTTATCTCCTGAAGTTCGCGCTCATCTATCAGAAGAAGCGCAGCGTACATTTATTCAGCGTTATAACTCCATACTTAATGATACAACAGACGAGTCTACCGCTGAACGATCTGCTTGGGATGCAGTTCATCAACAATTTGATGAAGATGAAAATGGTGTTTGGTCAAGAGTAAAAGTTGGTGTTTAATTACTTGTATTTTCATCATGAGTAATAGGTAATGGGGTAAAACTCATTACCTTTTTATATTTGACTAAATTTTATTTGCTAATATCTCGGCTCTAGGTATTTAAATCATCTTAACTATCCCACTAATCACTCGTACGTCCAGTAAATAATCCCCAAAGAAAAATGGCGATTATTGCCCCAATAAGTGCCACAATAATTCCTGGAATACTCAAAGTTGCAGATGTAAATTGTAAAGTGCCTGTGTCTAACAAAGTAACTAAAGTTCCACCAATTAAAGGACCAACCATACCTAATACCATTGTGGCTAAAATTCCGCCACCTTGACGACCAGGATAAATAGCTTTAGCAATAGCTCCAGCAATCAGACCCAGAATTATCCAAGCAATAATATTCATAGTCTAATCCATGAGAATTCCTATCCATAGATTAGTAATTTTATCTACTTATTAAGTCTATCAAAAGAAGTATTTCCAGAATTTGTAATGCGTAATTCGTAATTTAAATCCGAGTTAATAGGAAATGCTCACTCTTGTCTACCTAAATCAGATGAAATTGTTCGTAAATATTCAGGTGGTACATGATCTACTAACCAAACACCATTATCAGAACGATAGAAAATGTAACCATGCTCATACATCCTAGCAGCATCTACAGTCAAAATAACAGGTTTTCCGTGTCTTGCACCCACTGTTTTTGCTGTGGCAATATCAGAAGATAAATGTACATGATGACGTAACATTTTAGAAATTCCTGTTTGCATAATCGCATCTACAGATTTGCTTTCTGTTCCGTGATATAGCAGATTGGGAGGTACAACAGGTTCTAACTGCAAATCAACTTCTATACTGTGTCCTTGATTAGCACGAATCAAAGTCAATGTAGAATCAAAAGCAAAGCGTTTTTTATCGCTAGTAGCAACAACTGCTTCTAATTCTTCACGGGTGATAGGAAATTTGTGATTAGCACAAGCTGTTAGCAGTTCATCTACAGTAACCCAACCACCAGGAGCTAATTGAATGCCTATCTCTTCTGGTTCATGACGTAAATATTTACTCATAAATTTGCTGATTTTAACCAAGCGTAAATTACTCATATTTAATGATGTTTGATTAACAATTAAAATTAATTTAGTGATTGTGGGAACGATGAGTTTTCAAATAATCCCAAAAGCAAACTATAAACCCTAAAACACAACTTGCTTTCCAGAGAAATAACCACCAAGGTTTCCACCATGCTCCCGTTTGCACTTCGACAATATCAGATAATCCAAACAACAGGAAAATTAGAGATGTAATTTGATTTTTACGTTTAGCTATGCGGGAATCTCGTTTGTAGCTATATACTATAAATCCAAATGCAAACAAACCCCATAATACAGCCTCAATATAATTTCCCTGACGATAAAGGTTTTCTAAAAGTTGGGCATTTTCCAATGACCCAGACTGATTTAACCACACAACAAACCCAAGCATTGCTAAAAATAACAAACTTAACCGCAGAATTGCCCCTTTAGTCAATTGCAAGGGAGATTGTGGATTCATAATGTTAAAATGGAGATTAAATTGAAAAAATTTGTTTTCCGATTAAGGCTAATGCCACTGTAATCATTGTAATTAATGTGATTTAACTACCTGGTATAAGCGATCTATAGACGCTATTTGTTAATTTTTGTTGGTTTCGTTGGTTTCGTTGTTGCCAGCAGCAATGGTAGTTACAGCAATCAAAGCAGTGCTTTCTAAGACGCTACCTGGTTGATGATTTAATTTATTGCCATCAAATTCCAGGTGAGAAAATAATCTAGTAATTTGCTGTTCTTCTGATTGGAAAACTTTGTTCATGGATTTTTGATCAGATATTCTCCCAATGGGAACAAGGAGTATTAACTTATGTATAGCAGGAGTCAGGAGTCAGGAATAAAATCCTTGATTGCTTAAACAAAACGTTGGGTAAACTCACACATTAAATCTACTCTTCCTTTGCGTAGCATAGCTGGATCTAATCTTTCTGTAGTGTTACAAGTCATCAATACCACCAAACGCTGCTTAATTTGTACTCCAGATTCATCAATTACACTTTGGTACAAAGTGCCATCTAACAACGCTAAAATATGCTCAGTTTTGTTGTTATATTGGGCTACTTCTGAAGCTCTATTTTGAGCTAGGTTATCAGCTTCGTTGATGATAATGCAAATTCTTTCTAAATAGCTTGGGGGAACAAAGTTAGTAATGGCATCATGATCCAAAATAAAAATTACATAGCCTAAAGGGACAAGAATTTCTTTTGCTACTGATTGTGTCCATGCTGTTTTACCGGTACCTGGTTCTCCATGCACCACAACTGCTAGTTGATTTTGATTGAGAATAGCTTGCTGAACTGAATCAGTAAAATTTTGAATTTCTTGAGAAAATGACCGAATAGGAAACTGATTATGCACCTTACCGACACGATTTTGATATCCACTTAACATCACTGCTAAATCATAAGTGGCTTTATTAATTAATGGCGCTAAATTTTTCGACATTAAGGTATATTGTCTCCGTCCCCGATCATAGGGATCAATCTGTAACCAAATATCATGTTTAGACCAGTAGGCATAAACGGTATTGATTACATCTAGGCGTTCCCAGCTAACAAACTTTTCGACTGGAAAATAGAAATCTCTCTCTGAGTAATATTGAGTGATAATATCAGGGCGTTCTAATAAACGTAGCACTCTTAAAACAGTAATTTCTTGCAATAAATTGAGAACATAGTCAATAGGAATACTGTTACGACTGACGAATTGAACAATAGGTGTTTCTGTACTTAAAACATCTTTGTAACGATAATCTGGAGTGAGTGCATCCGGTGTAATAAAGTTCCAAAATTTTTGCAATTCACCACGAGTATAGTCAGATGCTAAGTTTAATATATTTGCCCACCAAGCATATTCTTTTCTAGCTAAAGCATCTGCATAATAACTAAGTAAATTAATACTTTTTTGGGTTAATTCCTGGGTATCGTTCAATATTAGTTGCTGGAAATAGCCCCAATCAAAATCACGGTTAAATGGCCTCCAACCACTAGAGAGTAGGTTTTGTCGATTGTTATTCGCGGAATTATTATCGTTACTGCCGAAATAGTCAAAATCCATATCTATATCTAGTTTAGCAAGCCTAGAATTATTTTTTCATCATGCCAGAGATGATACAAAAATTGTATCGTATGTAAGCATTCAGTCGTCAGCTAACGCCTATAGCGTGCATAACGACTTAGGAATCATACGGCAAGCTGCGCTAACAGCTATCAGCAATTTTCAACCATGAATTTATGAGCATTCTGACAAAAGGATTACTAATTAAGTTTGGTGTAAGTTTCCCAAAACAAATCCTTAAACTCAGTCTCAAAACAGGTTTTAGCTAACTGCTGACCACTGATAGCTGAATGCTTACTATCGTATCTTAATTAAGTAGTATTAAAATTCAGTAAGATTTCGTATGAATTCCGTTGGTAGCTAAGGGAACGCCAAAAAATAAATTATCCCATTTGTGTAGTCAAAACAACTTTTCCTCCCCCACAATAAATGATCATGTTGCTAAAGTTACTATTATTTAATAAATCCTCACAATTTTTACCTGTATATTCATCATTTACGTGATCTTGGTTCTTATACAGAATTACACATAATCAATATCTAGGACTCCGGTTTGATTAATGATAGCGTAGCTTGGCGTAGCCCTAATTACTCATTGAGGCAGGGAATAGGATTCCTCTATTGAGATTATAGACAAGTTAGAAGTGATACTAGAGGAAATAACTATGCAATTTTTCTCGATAAAGTTATTGTGAACTTATGAGGAAAATATTCTGTAATTTTGCATATAATCAAGGGGTGTCTGCTAAAGCTATTCAGATTGAGTTTTTCTTTCCTTTGTGATGTGGGTAAGGATGAGCAACTGAGCGCCAGCAAAACACAATCTAATCCTGAATAAGCACTCTCTGATGACTTGCGGAATTATCGTCTGATTTAACTATAAAGACGATAAAGCCCAACTTAATTTTCTGGAGAAGAGATGTATCTGACACATTCATTCATGAGTGATGAAAAGAAGCAAAGCTCTCAGTCACCTTTAATTTTAGTAGTAGAAGATCATGATGATAGTCTACTGTTACTGAGTTATACACTGGAGTTACTAGGGTGTAGATTTATTTGTCAAAATGAAAGTTATACAACACTATTAGTAGCGAAAGAGTATCACCCAGACTTAATTTTGTTGGATATTTTGTTACCGGGTTTAAATGGTCTAGATATTGTGCGATCTTTAAAACGAGAACCACTTACTGCCGATATTCCAGTAGTTGCAGTTACGGCTTTAGCAGGTAGGGAAGAAAAAGAACGTATCCTTAAAGCAGGTTTTGATGACTACATTAGTAAACCCTATATGCTGGAGGATTTAGAGGAGATTATTTGGCGGTTGCTTGATGATAAATTTGTTCCCTATTCTCCGTTGGAAGTCTGTCAGGAAAGCTAGAACTAATCAAAATTAGTTTTTTTCGGTAGTCTAATAGTGAACACGCTGCCTTTACCTAATTCTGAGAGAACTTCTATTTGGCCTCCATGTGCTTCTATGATTATTTGTGACAGATGGAGTCCTAAACCACTACCTGATCTTTTATTTCTCCCTTGACGAAATCGCTCGAAAATAGTTGCTTGATCTTCTGGTGCTATTCCGTAACCTGTATCTGCAACTTCAATGACGATTTCACCTGGATCAGTTTTGGTAGGTAAGGTTTCAAAAAGGCGAATTTCGATACCCCCTGTATCCGTAAACTTAATAGCATTACCAATTAAGTTATTCAACACACGCCGGATTTCTAGTTTATCAGCAATGATGATGCCAGGATTATTACCTAGCTGGTTTAATTCATGAGTGTTTAAGTTGAGAGTCAAGTTTTTCTCAATCGCCAGGGGTGTTAGTTCACTAATGACTTCTTGGACTATTTCCTGTAAATCACATCTTTCTAAATTTAAGGTTTTTTTCCCTGCCTCAAAGCGATATACTTCTAGTAAAGTATTCACCATTTGCATTAAATTTTGGTTACTGCGAATCATTACAGTGATCGCTTGCTTCATTTCGGGAGAAATTTTACAAAAAGTCTCCTGTTGAAACAGTGCTAACATTCGATCAGCTGCTACTAAAGGTGTGCGTAAATCATGGGTGAGACGAGAAACAAAATCTTCTCTTTGACGAGTCATTTTTTGTTGTTCGTCAATACTATGCTTCAGTCGCAATAGCGATCGCACTCTTGCCAGTAATTCATCTGTATCAAATGGTTTCCGAATAAAATCATCAGCACCAGCATCTAATCCTTCAACTACACTAGATTCGTGAAAAGCTGTGATCAACAAAATGGGAATATAACTAAGATCAGCATAATTACGAATTTTGCGTGTTACTTCATAACCATCCATCCCCGGCATCATCACATCTAATAAAATCAGATCCGGTGGAGATTGCTTCACTTTTGCTAAAGCAGTTGCACCATCTGATACTAATTCAACTTCATAACCCTCACTTTCTAAAAGTGTTTGCACTAAAATTAAATTATCCCTAGTATCATCAACGGCAAGAATACGGTCAACTTTATCACTTTTGATAACAGACATAATAATTTACAACTTTTTCAAATTAAGCTAACTTAATCTTAAGTATTCAGCTATCATTCATCAGTAAGTGGCTACGCCACGGCGTTAACGGAGTTCCTCTGTTCGCGTAGCGTCTCCGTTCGGTGAAGCCGTGCCGATAGCTGACGGCTGAATGCTGACAATTAATCTACAGTTTGAGATGAGGATATTCAATTGAAGCTTTGTTTAATTGTGGTGGTATTTGGCGTGGATTTTGATGATAAAAATAAATTCCATCATCACTAGCTAAATTTAAACTATAATCATCTCCTACATCATTAGCTGCTGATGTTATTTGACGTGGTAATTCAATTTTAAATATTGAACCCACTCCTAATTGACTTTCCAGAAATATTTTTCCTCCCATCATTTTTACCAATGAATCAGTAATTGCTAAACCTAGTCCAGTTCCAGGATATTTACGGCTAATCCCTTGATCTACTTGTCGAAATGCTTCAAAAATATGTGTATAATCTTGAGGAGAAATGCCGATTCCTGTATCTCGGATCGTCATGGTTAATCTATTTTTGGGAATTTCTGTCACTTCTATCCAAATTCCTCCCGTTTCTGTAAATTTAACCGCATTAGAAAGCAGGTTAATTATAATCTGACGTACTCTGATTGGGTCATTGAATACTAAACTATTTTGTAAGTCTATTTCCACAAGCAAAGATAAATTTTTAGCTTCAGCTAAGGAGCGTATTTCCAATACAGAGTTATTAACTATTTTCGATAAATCAAATATTTCCGGTTTTAGTTCTAATTTTCCCGATTCTAATTTGGAAAAATCCAGGACTTCATTGAGCAGCATCAGCAAATGCTTACCATTATTGAGGATACGCTCCACCATATCCGCTTGCTGATTAGTAAGATTACCAAACTTGGGACGTAATAGTATCTGTGAAAACCCAATAATGGCATTCATTGGGGTTCGCAACTCATGAGATATGGTTGCTAAAAACTTTGACTTGAGTCGTGAGGCTTCTAACAATCTCAAATTTTGCAACTGAATTTTTTGCTGTTGTTGCTCCAATTCTTGATTCTTACGAATTAGTTGTTCATGACTTTCTTTGAGTTGTTGATATGCCACATCGGCTTTCATTTCAGCCTGATATAATCGAATTGCATTTTGTAAAACTCGTGTTAAATTTTCTGAGAATAGCTGAGATCTAATCAGATAGTCTGTCACACCTATTTTCATCAACTCAACAGCTATTTTTTCCTCTCCTTGAGCAGTGAGAATGACTAAGGGAACTTTGATTTCTGAAGAGCGCAGCTTGTGTATTAAAGTTAAGCTATCTTGGTCTGGTAAGTGATAATCGAGAAAAACGCAGTCAAATTTAGTATTTTCGAGGACAGAGAGGGCATCATTACAGTCACTGACCTCGCTGATTTCCATGTAAACACTTGCCTTCGTCAGGGCTAAACGGACTGCCATGCGATCTACTTCATCATCATCTACAACCAAAATTTTTAGCGTCTCTTCCATCAGTTTTTATTTTCGCTGTGCAGTATACATTGATGTACAGCATTTGTTTTTTTCAATCATGTAACTAAGAATTTACTATTGATAACTTTAGTTAAGAGAAAACTGTTCATGGTTAATTAATAATTATTGGTAAACAATTAGCAATTTTGCAGATGAAAACAATTCCCTCCCCCATGATCTAGAGTCCATATAAAGTAAAATAAAATACTTTATCCATCTCAACACAATTGTAAATGAGTAGATGATTCACCGTCCTCAGCCATTAGTGAGAGTTGCATAGAAATATTGTGTATCATAAACCTGAGCAATTTTACTCACTAAAAAAGTATTCAGTTCTGATAAGTGAGTTGTTACTCATGAAGCATTAACCCAAGTTACTAGTTACAAAAATATCAGGGTGTAGGGGTGAGAGGAAAAAAATTCATTCCTCTTCTTAATCTGCTTGGTTTAATCTGCTTGGTTTGGCCTATGGCTAATGCCAAGCTATGTCTAAGGTAAGCAGCTTTTTGGCATAAGTCTTCTGTATCGCTGAAGCGAAAGCTTCCCTAAGGCATAGCATCTTTGCAGGGGATAAGATGCAAGCTAGAGGCATACTCCTGAACTCCTGATTCAAGTTGTTGGCCATAAAGTCTTGCCCCGATAGCTACACTTGCTGCCTAGTTTGGCATAGGCATTCACTGATAACTGTATACTTAATCATTAACTTGGAATTCTGTCCTTATTTACATAAGGAATAAACAGTTCTCTTGGACTAATCACAGGTTAGTTTCTACCTGTACTGTTAAGATAACATAGTTATGTGTCTGTCTGATTTTAGTTGATTATGCTAAGTATAAGCATTCATCTGTCAGCCAACAGTTATCAGCATTGATCAACTCCTTATTTCTGATTTTGATACCTACCTGATTTTACATTCGTATCAATATTTCATCTTTTTTTTCTTAATAGCTATATATCCGTAGCTAGATTTTTACTTCTGCCTAAAATAAAATAAGTGGAATTTATTATTTCTCTCGGTGGATGCAACTCATTTAAAATATCATCTACCTTTGGTTTGGGGAAACAGTAAAATCAAATACTTACAAAATGTTTTAAGTTCACAGCAGCAAGCAGATACAAACAGATATTATATCGTTGAGTGTAACAATGAGTGAAATTAGCATTCTTTTGATTGAAGATCATGATTTAACCCGCATGGGACTAAGGGCAGCATTACAGTCACAGAGCGGTTTAAAAGTGATTGGTGAAGCAGCCAATGCTACTCAGGGTTTAAAACTCTTGGAAACCACTAAACCTGATGTGGCTGTAGTAGATATTGGTTTACCAGATATGGACGGGATTGAACTGACTCGTAAGTTTAAGCGCCAACAGTTAGAAAACGGACAAGCAAATACAAAAATTCTCATTTTGACCATGAATCATACAGAAGATGCAGTTCTAGCAGCTTTTGCAGCTGGGGCAGATTCTTACTATATGAAAGAAACAAGCATCAATAAATTGACAGAAGCAATACAAGCTACTCACGCTGGTAACTCTTGGATTGATCCGGCTATTGCCAACGTGGTATTAAAAAAAATGCGTTTGGGTTTACCAGGCGAAAGTACAACTACAGATAAACCAAAAACTGTAAAAATCGAGGCACTAGCCACAGAATATGAGCAAGTTCTCGAAACTTATCCCTTAACTCAACGGGAACTGGAAATTTTAGAGTTAATAGTTGCTGGTTGCAGTAATGGACAAATTGCCGAAAAGCTATACATTACGGTGGGGACAGTCAAAACTCACGTTCGCAATATTTTAAACAAACTATGTGCTGATGACCGTACCCAAGCTGCGGTTCGGGCTTTGCGTTCTGGGTTAGTGGGTTAAAATGGTTTCAACTTCAACTAAATTGTACTTGCAAACATTCCGCAATGCGTTTTGCTGCACCTGGTTGACCCATACGTTTGCTGCCATTTTCGGCAATTTGATTAAAAAGGTCAGGATTCTTAAACAGGGATTGGATTACTTGGGCAACTTTGGCTGGTTGGTCTACTAAAATTAAAGATGATCCTAAAAGACGACTTTGGGCTTCAGCAAAAGCGGGGTTATATTGAGGACCGTTTCCGGGAATAGCGATCGCAGGTTTGCCTAAACCAATAAATTGTTCTGTCGCTGTACCTGCCATTGCGATCGCCAAATCTCCTAAATGCAAGCAGTCACTATAAGCTTTTTGGCTGAGAATTACATAATTATTCTTTTGTTTAAACGTCAAGCAATCTTGATCAGCTAGTTGAATGGGAGATTCTGTACATCTATGCCAACCTTGAATTTGCAGAGTGTGAGATAAAATATCCCCATCTAAACCGGGAGCGATCGCACCTAAAAATACCATATTTCGCTCCCGCCAACTAGTCATCAAACCAGATACAGCAGTCATAATAACTTCCCAGTTAGCATAAGCTTCATTAGCGCGAGAACCAGGAAGCAAAGTCACAATCAAAGGCCGAACAATCTCTTCTTGTTCAGCACTATAAAATTTTGCCCTTGTCACATTTGGTTCTAAACCGTCCATCATGGGATTACCCAAATCAAAAGCCCGGATCGGCCACTGTCTTAATATTTCCGTCGTCAGCGAATCTCTAGGAAACACCGCCCGACAACGACGACGACTCATTAACCACCTTTCCCAAGGATGGTAAATCGAACCAGAAAAGTTTTCCCAACGTGCCGATTTTGATTTTCTCGGTAACAAACCCGCCTCATCTCGCACATAATATTCAGATTTTGCCGTTCCTACAAACCCATAGTTAGCGCCACTGAAAGCTGCAAACAACAGTGGTACAATATCCCCCACCGCTAAAATCGCCTTCTTATTACCTAATTTTGTCTGACAATTTACCCAACGGCGCATAGCCTGAATTTGCTTCCAGGTCAGCTGCACCAAACCACCCTGCACATCTCGCATCAATTGGCGACTATCCATATAAATAAAGCCACCGGAAGGCATGGTTTTAACCGCCCCAATACAGGGTATATCCAACTGCTGGTAAGCACGCCCTTCACCTACAATTGGTAAAGCAAAAATATCTGGTGGCGAAGATAACCGTTGCAGTTCCTGTAAAATACGCACAGCAATGATATCCTCTCCATGACCATTACTTAAAACCAGTAACTGTAACCGCGAAGTAGCTGCTAGGGAATTTGTCATCAAAGATAATGGCAATAAATTAGTCATAGGATTTTATATTTTATATTTTTGAATGGCAATCGCTGCGGCCTATTGCAATTTGTCATCATAGCGTCTGATAATAAGTATTGGTGATTACTAAATAAACCTGTATTTCCCCTGCTATAAACTATCCTTAGAGATAAATACTTACAGCAGCGGTCAGCAGTCAGCAGTCAGCTTTCAAATGCTTGCCAGCAAAGACTTTTAGATTGAGGTTTGTACCTAATTTACTTCAAATCTTCTGTCTTTAAATTTATTCAGGCAATAATTAGATCAGCGTTTGCTGACAACTTTTGTGACCAGAAACAAAAAATTACAATTCCCTGTCTATGAATTCACAGGTATAGGAAGAGTTAATTACGAATTTAATTCAATTGACCCTACACCCTAAACCCTACCCCCCTCTTGTTGTCCAATAATTCCTTGATGCTACAAGCCCCCTATCTGTGAGGTCAATCCAAAATCCAAAATCCAAAATCTAAAATCGGATGACTGCTACTAACTACCAGTTGATGAAGTTAATCAATATTAATTATGCGAGTTTCTTCTGCGGCAATTTTCACATTAGCTACTTTAGCTGCTAGTAATGCCACTCAGCAAGCAAATGCTCTACTTAATCAAACCACAAATCCAGAAGGTAAAACCGAATCAGCCACTGATGTGGTAGTAGTTCCGTTTGTAGAAACTCAGCCGACACCAGAGGAAACAGTTGCATCTCCTGAAACTACTTATGCTGTAGAATTTAGTTCCCAACCTGTAGTTGTACCCAATAATACTAATAACAATATTAATAACAACTTAAATCCACCTGTAGTTGTACCCGAAAATATTAATAACAACTTGATTACAGATACAGATAATGATCTATTTGTTCTTGCTACTAATGTACAGATAGTTGGTGCTAATCCCGAATTAGAGCAAATAATTCGCCAAGTTATTAAAACTAAAACAGGAGGACAAACCAGTCAAACCCAATTGCAAAAAGATGTAGCCGCAATTCTGGATACTGGTTTATTTACTAGTGCTAATGTTAACACCACAACTACCTCTGCTGGTTTGAATGTAGTTTATCAAGTTCAACCTGTAGTAGTGCAAGCATTACAGCTATCTGGTGCAAAAATTCTCACCTATCAAGTAGCCTTAGAAAAATTTAGGAATCAGATTGGTAAAGATATCAGTCCAGCCGCACTGAAACAAATAGTAGAACAAATTAATAAATGGTATGCAGAAAATGGTTATACCCTAGCCAGGGTACTATCAATTCAACCCAGCCGCCAAGGTATCCTCACGGTAAATGTAGCTGAAGGGTTGGTGGGTAATGTCAAATTTCGCTTTCTGAATGACGAGGGACAAAAGGTTGATAATCAAGGTAATCCCATTAAAGGCAGAACTAAAGAAGATTTCCTCAGACAGCAACTCAAATTAAAACCAGGTAAAGTATTTGAAGACAAATTAGCCCAGCAAGATGTCCAAACTTTATATAAATTAGGTTTATTTAAAAGTGTCAATGTTGCCTTTGAAGGAGATGCAACAAAACTGGATTTAGTTTATGAACTGCAAGAAATTGGGGCGCGTTCAGTTAACTTGGGTGGCGGTTACAATGCTGATGATGGGATATCAGTGGTTGTCAGTTATAGAGACCAAAATGTTGGCGGTATTAATGATACCTTGACAGCTAATGTGGAAGTAAATCGCCAGGATATTCTGTTTAACACTAATTTTAATAGTCCTTATCGAGCAAGCAATCCTGAACGCTTAGGTTATAACATCAAAACCTTTAGAAGAAGACAACTTTCAGATACCTTCGACGATACCATCACATTGGCCAATGGCGAAAAAGTCCGAGAAGGGAAAATAGGTGGTAGTTTCAGTGTGCAACAACAGCTAGATGGTTGGGATGCTTCTGTCGGTCTTAACTATACTCGTGTCACCATCCGTGATCGGGAAGGTAATATTACCCCCAGAGATGCCAACAATAACCAATTATCTTTCAGTGATACGGGAATAGATGACCTCACTACAGTATCCTTCACAGCAACCAAAGACGAGAGGGATAACCCTGTCAAACCAACTCAAGGTTCTATCCTCTCTTTCAGCACCGAACAATCTATTCCCGTTGGTCATGGTCAGATTACCATGAATCGTCTCAGGGGTAATTACAGCCAGTTTTTGCCAGTTAAATGGTTTAATAGCAAACAGCCACAAATATTTGCTCTCAATTTGCAAGCTGGTACAGTGATCGGAGATTTACCACCCTATGAAACCTTTAATTTAGGTGGTTCTAATTCAGTGCGTGGTTATGATGCTGGTGATGTAGCCAGTGGTCGCAGTTATGTTTTAGCTTCTGCTGAATATCGTTTTCCCATCTTCCCCATCGCTGGAGGTGTGATATTCGCAGATTTTGCTTCAGATTTAGGATCTGGTGATACGGTAATTGGAGATCCTGCGGGTGTGCGGAACAAACCTGGTAGTGGTTTTGGTTATGGTGCAGGAGTCCGTGTTGAGTCACCTTTGGGTTTAATTCGCGCTGACTATGGAATTAATGACCAAGGAGATAGTCGAGTACATATTGGCATAGGTCAGAGATTTTAACAATTGACAATTTTCAGCTTTCCCTGTCACCTGTCACCTGTCACCTGTTCCCTGTCACCTGTCACCTGTCACCTTTTACCTGTATTTTGTCTCCTGCTATATGATGAATAAGACAAAACCGCTGAGGGGAGTGTCAACCGCCCACTAAGGAATCAAGTTTCCCTATGTTAACAGGCACAATTTTACAAAGTGGAAAATATACTATCATCCAAGAGATAGGCCGGGGTGGATTTGGTATTACGTTCAAAGCGAAGCATCACTACTTGGGACAAGAGGTAGTGATGAAGACGATCAATGAACGGTTGCGACAAAATCCTGATTTTCCCAAGTTTGAGCGTCAATTTCAAGATGAAGCCAGAAGATTAGCTACTTGCATCCATCCCAATATTGTCCGGGTTAGTGATTTTTTTGTGGAGAATGACCTACCCTACATGGTGATGGAATATATTCCTGGGGAAACTTTAGGTCAAGCCTTCGTTTTGCCAGGAATACCATTACCAGAAGAGACAGCAGTGCATTATATTCGCCAAATTGGGGCAGCATTGCAGGTAGTACATAATAATGGTTTGCTGCACCGAGATATTAAACCTGATAATATTATCCTCCGTCAAGGAACTCAGGAGGTAGTGCTAATTGATTTTGGTATTGCTAGAGAATTTAATAGCGGTGTTAAACAAACTCACACAGGTTTAGTGAGTGAGGGTTATGCACCGATTGAACAATATTTAACTCAAGCACCACGCACTCCAGCAACAGATGTTTATGGTTTAGCGGCAACTTTATATGCGCTGTTAACAGGACAAGTTCCTATCCCTTCATTGTTGCGCGATCGCCAACCAATGGCTTCTCCTCGTGAACTGCAACCCCACCTCAGTGCGTCTATTAATCAAGCAGTTATGCGAGGTATGGCTGTAGAGTCGCGTTTTCGTCCAGCTACAGTAGCAGAGTGGCTAGAATTACTACCTGGTAGAAATGGCTTTGAGATGACACCATCATTACCAACCCAACCAGCACCAACGATTGATTTATCTGTCCAAGAATCAGAAAATCTCCTCAACCAAGCTGTTCCTACTCCTACTACCATCTCATCACCAGTGGAAGCAGTTACAGCAATACAAAACAAATTACCACTAACTAAGATATTGATCAGCATTGGTATAGTTTTAGCGGCTGCTACCACAGGATTTACTATTACCAGAATACTACCTAAATCTCAGTTACAAACTCCTAATCCGCTGTCTGAGGAATCTAAACCAGAACTGACTACTCCAAACCCTGTAGCTGGAAGTACAACTTCACCTGAAAGTCCAGCAAATCAAACAGATTATCCCAGTGAATCTGCTTCTTTTTCTACATCTGAACGACGCAAACGCAAACGTCGTATTTACCAAGAAGCAACTCCCAGTAGCGATACAGATAGTCAAGCAAGCGTTACCTCTGGTCAGCGTAGCGATCGCTCTTCTCCAGAAAACTCATCTCAAGAACCTGAAAATAATTCTCCAGAAGTTCCATTCCGCAAAACTCGACGTACCACATCTACACCTGCTGTTACTTCTACACCATCCCTGAGTGAAAAGCTACGGGAAGCTAAATCATCTCCTCGTGTTACCTCTACACCTTCCTCAGAAAATGTCCCACCAGCTTCTAATCAGAATTCTGATTCATCCGCACCTGTAACACAAGATGATTCTGTGGTCATACCTCCAGCACCACCACCTAAAAATCCTGTGGTCATACCTCCAGCACCACCAAAAGAATCTCAGAGTAAAGATCCTTCTGCGGTAGTTGTACCAACCCAAGAAACAAAATCAAATTCGTCTAGCGATAATCAATCTTCAACAGAGGAGAAGTCTTTGGAAAAATCAGAGTAATATCATGTCCGGTGGAAAACTTACGATATCTGTTGGGTCAGGGAATAGGGAATAGGGAATATAAAAAAGCAAATATTTCCAACACTTTTATAGCATTTCCTAGTCTAATGAAGTACAAAATCATCTGCGTTTATCTGCGTCCATCTGCGTTTAACTATGACTGCTTGTACCTCACTTGAATGAGAATTGCTATATATCGTAAGTAATTAGCCGAACTTGATATAACTTTTCAAATTGGTGCTACCTATTCTCGATTTTTTGCTGTATCTAAATTTTGTTTTTGATTCACAACCACAATTTCTCCTTTTTGATTAATTTCTAGCTGACTATCAGGAAAATCATGATTATTTAAATAACGCAGTAGTCCCACAGTTCTGAAATATTGATCAATTTGTGGGATACCATGTTTATTTAAATGCACAGGGATAATTTTACTAGATACTAATTGACCTTCTGAGTTCAGTTTGACTTCTAAAATCATTGAGTAACCTGTTTGAGCATTAGTAGCTAAAGTTCGATATCCTAAAAAGTTACCCAACGAATAAGCAATGATTTTTCCTTTATAAAATTCAATTGCTCTCGGAACATGAGGCCCGTGTCCTAAAACTAAATCTGCTCCTGTATCAATCATTGTCCTGGCAAATTTTAAGGAATTACCTCTGTTTTCACCGTAGAAAAATTCTGTCTGATCTTTTACGTGCAAAGCAGCAGTTCCTTCTGCGCCAACTTGCATGGAAACAATGACAATTTTGGCGTTATTTTTCGCTTCTTCTACCAAAGCTTTAGCTGTGGCTAAGTTATGAACTGAATTATATAAGTTATATGTTGTGAAGCCAATCATCGCAATTGGTATTTGATTAGCTTCTAGGTAGAGAATTTGATTTTTATGACCTAATGTTTTTATCCCCGCATTTTCTAAATTTTTAACTGTATCTCTAAACCCAATGACACCAAAATCCATCGTGTGGTTATTGGCTATATTGAAGACATCAAAACCAGCTTCGGCAAATAATTGAGCATACGCAGGTGGTGAACGAAAAGCAAAAGTTTGTCCGCGACTGATATCTTTTGCACTGTAAGGATGGTAAGTTAAGCTACTTTCAAAATTACCAAATAAAATATCTGCTCCTTCTAGGTGCGTTCTTACAGATTTCGGTAATAACTGATTGGGATTTTGCGGTAATTTATAGTTAGGAAAATTTGTTCCAGGAATAATATCCCCAACAGCTTTAATAGTGACTGTCTGTAGTTCATCTTCTAAGCTCGGAATGGAATCAGGCGTAAATACAGGAATCTCTGTCGCAGCAGCATCTGATTGCTGTATTTTGCCAAATTTGATCGTCACTCCTAAACTAATACCCAAACAAAAGCAAACACTAACAAAACTCAACGCCAATAGTTCCACCTGGTTGCGAGTTGCCATTTTTTACTCCTCACATACTGGCATTAGTTTAACCTAAAATACAGTGATGTAAAGATATTAATCCCCTACCAGATAGAGGAATGGAGATAAAATCTTACTTCATTAGCTAGAAGTTGATAAATATTTAGCTTTATATCATCTGAACTGATAACAGATTTTTTAGATTCTAAACTCAATTTATATTGCTGCGCTGAAGGAGAAAAAATTATGACAATGACAGGATTAGATATTTTTGATGCAACTTTGCAGAAAACTATTCCTTGGGTGAATGAGTTAGCAAAAGAATTAGGTTGGGAAAATAAACACCAAGTTTTTCAAGCTTTACGAGCGACATTACATACATTGCGCGATCGCTTGACTGTAGAAGAAGCTGCCCATTTAGGAGCGCAGTTACCCATTTTATTAGGTGGATTCTATTACGAAAATTGGCGACCAGGTGCTAAACAACACAAAGATAAAACTAAGGAAGAATTCTTTGAACATATCAGTCATTACTTCCGCAATGTTAATGCTGATATCGATCCTGAAACTTTAGTGCGTGCTGTCTTCAAAATTATGGCTCAACGAGTTTCTCAAGGAGAAATTGAAGATGTTATTAACATGATGCCACCTGCATTGCGAGAACTGTGGCCGGAAACTGTTCGTACTTAATTTATTAAACGGAGAGGGGGGGATTCGAACCCCCGTTGGGTTTCCCCAAAACGCATTTCGAGTGCGTCACCATCAACCACTCGGACACCTCTCCAACCGTATTATTCACTTTATTCGCTGATTTTTAGTGAATAAAAGGAATAATATTTTACATTGCTCACAATTATAACATCTCGATTCCTAAACTTGTCAAAAACTGGAAGATTTATTTTCTGTAACTTGGATGAAAGCTTCAAAGTCACCATTAGGTGTCCATTGAATAGCCCCATCTTCACCTGTGAAGAACAGTTTAGTTTTCCCTTTACTGATAGCTGATAAAGTTTTGCTATCAAGATTATTCGCCGATGCTATAGCTACTTGTGGTTGCAATGCCAAAACCAAATCCTTTAAAGATTCTGATGGACACCAAAGCACCTGCGGACTAGATAAACCGCCTGTTTTCACTAGCTGTTGTATTTGTTGAGATTTGACACTACCTATTAATAACCAATTTTGTCCAAAAATTTGTAATCGTAAAATTGGTAATTGATCATTTACAAATTGGGCAATGGTTGAACCGTTATTGACAGTTTGTCCGAATGATAAAGATTGGTAAATCCCTTTATGTTTTTGCAACTTTTCCTGAATTATTTGAGTTTCAAGATTATTTTCTACCTGGGAGGCATAAGCATAAAAATTAGTGATAGGTAAATTTGCCAAAAGTTCTAACCAGGCATCATTTTGATTAGCTAAAAATTTACTAGAAATAGCCCAATCAATTTTATTGATACCCTGTTGTTGTAAAAAAGGTAAAATTGTGAAACGTCCTGTTCCTTCATCACCGCTATTAATCAGAGTTATTTGCCCTTTATCTTGAATTACTAACACAGGTTCTTTATTAGTTGCTAGTAATGTAATTCGCAATAAGTTGTTGGCAGAATGCCAAACAGGAACTATTACTAAAACAACGGCAATTAATCCAGCAAACCACCATCGGCGCTGCCACCAGCGCATTAAACAAGTAAATATAATTAATCCATAAATTACCAACATTTGCCAAGTAGAAATACTTCCAACTGCCAATGAGCTTCCTGGCAAATCAGCAAAAAAATTAGCCAATTTAATTAACCAGTGAGTTGGATAGTATAAAAAACTTGCTAATGTGCTACCTAAATCTGGTACAATTAAGCTGAATAAAGCACTAACCATACCACCAATACTAACGACAGAAATCAATGGTGTAGTGATAATATTTAATGGCACACTGTAAACTGCAACTACACTAAAAATGTTTAATAGTAGGGGTAAAGTCCAAATTGTTGCAGCTAAAGGAACAGAAATTAAAGAAGCGATCGCAGGTGGCAGCCAATCCAAACGTTTAGTTATTGGTGTGGCTGTAACAATTAATCCTAAAGTAGCTAAAAAACTAAGTTGAAAACCTAAATCCCAAATCCAAACAGGATTAAATAACAATAATAATGTAGCTGCTAAAAGTAGAGATCCAAGTTGTTGAACTTTTCTATCCAAAGCTAAACCAACTAAAGCGGCAAAACCCATAATTACGGCTCTGAGTACCGCAGCTTGAAACCCAGCTAAACACAAAAAAGTCATTAAACCCAAGGCACCGCAAATAATTTGAGTTCCCTTCTTTGCACGTTTAGTTAGTTGTAAAATTACACCTAAAATCAGAGAAGTTTGAAATCCCGAAGCAGCTAAAGCATGAGCTAAACCAGCTTTTACAAATAAATCACGGATATCATAAGGTAAATCTACAGCCTTGCTACCCAAAACCATTGCACTCACAAGGGGACCTTCGGGAACACCCAACCAACGAACTTGCGATCGCACAATTTTTTCCCGAATCTGCCACCATCCCCATTGACGTTCTTCATCAATAAAATTGATCTGTTTACCAATCAAACCCGCAAAAGTACCTTCCTGTTTCAGATACCTCTGAAAATCAAAAGCACCAGGGTTTGATGCCGCTTTTGGCTTATACAACATCCCCGTGACAGCAATTTGTTGGCCAGGATATAAACCAGTAACTTGCAGTATAGGCACAGTCACATACAACTTACCAGTCACGCCTTTGGGTAAACTGGCCGGGCCTTGATCATTTTTCACTTCATCTAGCTGGGTTGCATTCAGCCAAAATTGTCCCCTTTGACTGCGAGTTAAACGAGGATTAGTAGCAACGTCCCCACGTACAATTACCAATTGTTCTTGATTACGATTATTTTCACCAGAAACAAACTGACTGATATCTTTTTCTCCTGGTTGGGGTATCCGCAATTGAAAATACACAGTTGCCAACAACCCCACTAAACCGGCTATTAGCCAAACTCTGGGATGAGGTGTAGTTAGCGGAGTATTAGTCCCTGTCTTAGACTTGGTTACAGGCTTTCCGCGTTTCTGAGTAAATTTCCATAGACTAATGTAACTGGCACGAAATAGAACTGCGGCTAATATCCCCAACACCAAAACCCATACACCACCCCAAGGAACTACCGTAAATAGCAACCCTAAAATATAGGCAAGACAAATTATTACACTACTCTGCATCATAAAAATTTAATTGCCAAACCACCAAATAATAAAATTTATACAGCATATTGCAGATCAAACAGGTACAAGTTTTTATTACAAAGCCTTGCACCAAAAGGGTTTTACTGCTGACCGCTGACTGCTAAAGGCTGCTGTATACAAGTAACTCTATATAAACAAATGCAAATGCAGTTTAGTAGAAAAATAATTGTCGGTTGGGTTAAGCGACAACGCCACCCAACAAAATCGAAAAATTGGAAAATACTAACTTTACAAAGACATACCCAAATTAAAACCTAATACAGCATGAACAAACAAAATCAAAAGTGCTGTACTTCCTAAATAAGCGTGAACTGCACGTAAACCAGCTTGATCTCCAAAAAATCCGCTTAAAGAAATTAAACCATTCACCAAGAGCAATAACAATACAATCGAACCAGTCCAAAAATGAGGACTTTCAAAAAGTGGTTGATGCTGCATCACCAAAGACAATACACCACCTGTATAACCACCTGCCAAAAAGATAAATAACCAAGGTGCTAACTGACGATGGGCGTTTCGACTTTTAAGCGCAGCATCTTTACTCACATCTTGCAGCAGTTTTCCTCGCCAACCTGTCACACCCACAAAACTACCCACCACAAAAATCACAATTCCCATCATCACAGGATGTCCCCAATGCACAATTGGTTCAGGAACACCCAAAGAACGAAACCAAGTCGCAATAGGTTCTAAAGCTTCACTGATATTGATCATCTGACACACACCACTATTTTCAACTATGACCCCCCTGTTCTGGGGGGTTACAAAAATTAACACTTAGCCTATTGTTCAACTTACGGCATTTTTAAGCAATGGGAAACCCAACTTCTCCCTTTGCTCAACATATAAATGAGCCACTTTCCTGGCCAAATGTCGAATCCTGGTAATGTAACGAGTCCGTTCCGTCACGGAAATTACACCACGTGCATCGAGCAAGTTAAAAGTATGGGAACACTTAATTACATAGTCCAAGCTGGGTAAAACCAGTCCTCGTTCCGTTAATTGAGTAGCTTCCTGCTCATATATATTAAACAGCGTCAGCAACATCTCAGGATTCGAGGCTTCAAAATTGTAAGTACACTGCTCAATCTCACCCTGAAGATGAACATCACCATAAGTAATGTTATCCGTCCATTGGATCTTAGTAATGGCTTCCACTTGCTGGAGGTACATAGCCAGTCGCTCTAAACCATAAGTAATCTCAATGGACACCGGACGGCAATCAATACCCCCACATTGTTGGAAATAGGTAAACTGAGTAATTTCCATCCCATCTAACCACACTTCCCAACCAGTACCCCAAGCCCCCACTGTCGCATCTTCCCAGTTATCTTCCACAAACCGAATATCATGATCTTCTGGACGAATCCCTAAAGCCCTTAAAGAATCAAGATAAATTTCTTGGATATTATCTGGTGAAGGTTTAATCAGCACTTGATATTGATAATAATGTTGAAACCGATTTGGGTTTTCTCCATAGCGCCCGTCCGTCGGACGGCGGCAAGGTTCAACGTAAGCAACAGCCCAAGGTTCTGGACCCAAAGCCCTTAGAAAAGTATGGGGGTTTTTAGTGCCTGCTCCCTTCTCCATGTCATAAGGTTGAGCAATCAAGCAACCACGCTCACCCCAAAACTGATGTAAAACCGCTATTACTGACTGAAAATTCACTATCTACTCTTCCTTAAGTCAACAATGCCTAAACCATTGTTGCCTAAACCCAGCACTATCAGCAGCTTTGAGCCGTTAAAAAAATTTTTTCCCAAAAAGTTTGAAAAAAGAGTTGACATTGCAAAGTAGGTTCGATATATTGAATAAGTGCCTGAGAGAGAGCCGCTAGAGAGCGGGACTCGGAGGGACACCGAACCTTGAAAACATTATAGTTTGAAAGCCAGTATATAACAAGTACCTGCGTCAAGTAAAGATAATTACCGGACTGAGGTAGAAATCAGTCAAAAGAGCTAAAAACAAACTTAACAAAACGGAGAGTTTGATCCTGGCTCAGGATGAACGCTGGCGGT
>NZ_LUFH02000039.1 GCF_001586785.1 Sphaerospermopsis aphanizomenoides BCCUSP55 | reverse complement strand
CCTGCTACGAAGGTGAGGATGAGGATGATGAACACTATATGTAACCGCCTGATGATGGCTGCTTAGACCCGGTAGCCGAAACACACCCCTTGGTGTGTCGCGGATTGGGTCCAAACCAATCTTGCAACCAGCAAAGTAACTTAAGGCTTTGACCAAGAAATAAGCTGTAATGGCTTTTTTCCTTTCATAAGCTTGGTTACTTTTGCTGCTTTGAGACTGAATCAGGCTGATTAATTTCTGGCCTTCGGGTGATTCTTAAGCGTAATTAGTTCACACCCTTTACAAATTATATGAGAATTGTGGGTTTAGATGTCTCTAAATCCTCGGTTTCGTGCTGCTTACTGGAAAGCAAACCGAGTGATGTTAGGGAATTTTATTATGACTGTAGGTTCCAATCTTTCCAGAACAATCAAAAGGGTATATCAAGTTTACTGGCACTCAAACCAGATGTAGCTGTTTTAGAGCCGACTGGTGTTAACTATAGTAAATTTTGGGTAGAACATCTGAGTCGTGTTGGTGTAGAGATTAGGTTGGTAGGTCACAAGGAATTACGGCGATATCGTGAAAATCATCTGCAACTACCTGACAAGGATGATGATGCTGATTCTCTAGCATTGGCCTGTTATTACTTTGATTACTGTGGTGAGTTGGGTAGGTTTGTTAGGGTTCTTGACCCGGTGGTTTCCAGAATTCGAGAACTGATTCTCAGGCTTAACCACCTCAGTAAAGTCCAGTCACCAATTATTAACCGGGCCAGACAGGATTTAGCTTGGCAGTTTCCAGAAGTGGCGTTAGTCAATTCTCAGCGTGGTGTTTCTGGAAACGTCCCCCTACTTTGGGGGTGGCTGGCAGGGGAAAGAGAGAGTAAGAAGTACGATCGCATTTATTCCCAGACTGCTGGACTTGGTTTAACTGATTCGGTTAAATTTCACGCGCAGCGCATCTGTAGCTTGCAGCGTGAGGAACAGTTAATTGAGGATGAATTGGCTCAACTCCTGAATCATGAGAAGTTTATAACCTACCGTGAGGTTTTCCAGAAATTCAACTTTGGCGATCGCCTACAAGCCACAATCATTAGTCAAATTTTCCCCCTAGAAAATTTCTTGGGGGATGATGGTAAACCTGTAGTCAAAATTCGTAAGGGTAGAAAGTCTGGTAAACCTACCAAGCGTTACTTGAGTTTGAGAAGGTTTCAAAAAGCTCTAGGACTTGCACCTACTCAGGAATCTAGTGGAGATATTTCCAAACTCAAGGTTTCTGGTGGAAGTGCTGTATGTCGTCGTGCGATTTGGCAGTGGGTATTTAGTGCAGTCGAACCCGCCCGCCGTCGTTCTAATCCCACTGTCAAAAGTTTGGGTGAGTTCCTTGATGCTGAAAAAGCTGCTGGTAAACCAGTAGCACTGGTGAGAATGAGGGTAGCAGTAAAAGCTGTAAAACTGCTGTTCAAAATGCTGATTGAGGTCAGGAAAGAAGCAGAAAAGTTTTAGACTGAAAGGAAACAAATACTTCTTAACCCCAGAGGTAATAGAATTTAATAAACTGCGACTAGGTAACATTGATTTACCGAAATCAGACCTAAAATTTGTCACGGAAATTAGCTATGATTCCCAGAAAAAACGTGAAGAAAAATTAGTGTTTGAAAGCGTCTGGAACTATAGTTCAATTACCCAAATTAATAGTATCAATCAGCTAGATGTAGTCACCTATTAATAGCTGAAGTTAAGAAGCAGTAGGTCAAAGAAATACATTAGGGACTTCCAGAAATTAAATTATCCAATTTTGATAGCGAAAAATTTTTCCTCCCCTGCGTCCCCTGCGTCCCCTGCTTACTCAACGAGTGGATATTTTTTTATTTGGAAGTCCCTTATTCTCCCCCTGCTCCCCATCTCCCACATCCCACACTCCTGCCCTCACTGACTACTATCAGTACCGACAGCGACACAGTAAAGAGCAGCATGATGTTTCCCATCAATCCCCAACATGGTGTTCACATCTGTGTCATTAAATCCACCTATACAAAGACTGCCAAGCCCCAATTGGACAGCCATTAGACATATATTTTCAGCTTGATGACCAGCTTCCAAAAGGGCAAAGCGATAGCCACGCGCCCCGTATTTGCACATCGATCGCATAAAAACCGATGTGAAAAAGAACAGAGCATTGGCATTTACAATGTAATCTTGCTGTAAAAAAGGTTCTATAAAATCCGTTGGTACTGCGTCACTGACTCGATGTAGCCCATGACCACGTGGTTCATAGTGATATAGTCCCGCAGTTAAACCTTCCACTGCTTGGGTGGATACAAAAATCTCTATCGGATAAAGTCCCCCCGCAGACGGAGAGTTACGAGCTTCATAGGTGTAACCATCCATGTGACGTAACCCATTAAGTCCACATCCTGCATCAAGAAGTTGAGCCAATGAAATTAGCGGCATGACCTTATTTGCAAACGATCGCACAGAAGAACGCCGTTCCAAAAGCTCACTCACATGATTATTATGTGGCGCTTGGGGCAGTTCCAGAAAAGCAGCCTCCGGCATATACCGAAGTTCAGTAGCCGAAACACGCTTTACATAACTTTTAGGAACTGGAGAGTTCAAATGATATAAAAGAGCTAACTCCAGCGGCTCGTTAACTTTATACATGGCGATACAATTTTGGATTTTGGATTTTGGATTTTGGATTTTGGGTAAAAAGTATTAATATTTCTCCTGCACCCCTGCTCCCTTGCGTTTATTAAGCCATAGGATGTGGGCAAGGATTGAGGTCATCTGGAGTCCGTCGGCCGCCATAACCCAACCTTTCTGGCACTTCAAATAACCGTC
This sequence comes from Sphaerospermopsis aphanizomenoides BCCUSP55, assembly GCF_001586785.1. Lineage (GTDB taxonomy): Bacteria > Cyanobacteriota > Cyanobacteriia > Cyanobacteriales > Nostocaceae > Sphaerospermopsis_A > Sphaerospermopsis_A aphanizomenoides_A. The sequence goes on along the minus strand of NZ_LUFH02000039.1, from coordinate 46,770 downwards.
GAGTACCCAGTGGTTCTTGTCCATAGCCAAAATATATAGGCACTAGTTCACTGGCTAAAATCCGCACTACTCGGAAACCTAGGGAGGCGATATCAGGGGTTGTAATCTCTACTAAATATGGTTCAGCGCCTACAGAATGCAGTCTTGTAATTACTGATTGCAATTTCTCCACCTCAGACTGAGATTCATAAGTAGGTAAATCTTCAGTCTTGCGGCTTTGATCATGGTCAAATAGGAAACTCAACTCACAAAGCCGAGCCGTTGTGTAGAAGAAAGCATTGTGGTCATCCAAATATTTAATATCACTATATTGATGGAGATTTGCACCAGCACCACCTTTCATGCGTTCTATGTCACCAAAACGGGCTTGACAAACTTCAAAAATCGCTTTCCGTAAGGCAGTTGCTCCATCCAGATGGCATCCTAAACCAGTTGCAACCGCCGGACTTTTGCCCGAACGGTCAATTAACATCGCCATGACAACAGGGACTTGAATATCCGTAGTTAAATCAAAGGTAACTAGCTCAATGCCAAACCGAGCATAGTGACGGGCAATTTCCGTCTCAATTCCTGGTCGATGAGTGAAATAGATACGGGGAGCAGGTAAGCGGTTTAACCATGTAATGATGAAAGCATCACGTTCAATCAATTCACATAGGCCACTGTAGGTAGCAAACTCTAGAGTAGGGCCACTAGCCATGCCATTGGAATTGACAGGTAAAATATAATCTCCTGGTTGCTCACCGTCCCAGTCCAAATACACCAAAAAAGCTGGTACTAAAACCTGTTGGTTGCTGCTCAGAGAAAGGGCTGGCATCCATGAAGTCTGCGTTGTGGGGTCGAAAGCAGGAAAAGGAAAAGTTGGGTCAGAGTATTGTTGATCAGAAAAAGAGAAAAAAGCAGGAGGCGGGACGGCGCGATGATCTAATTCGGCATAGCTACTGAAAATTAACCGCCCATGATCAACAATACCGCCACAGTATCTTTCTATAGCTTCGCCAACAGCACCGAAAATTGCTTGCTCATCAGTCATACCCCTGCCCACACCGTAACGCAAGTCCTCCTGTTGTTTGCGAAGCTGAAAATTAGATAATTCGGCTTGCCATAAAACTGGCAAATCAAACTCTGTATAAGGCTTAGTAAATCTTTCTATGGCTCTGATGATTCCCGTATGGGGGCTGACTAAATCCCGCCAACGTGGACTTGCGTTCGCCCCTGGCGCTACGCTCTGCGTAATTGCTTTGTTCACAGTGTTTTCTCCTGTCATAACAGTGCTGAGTGCTGAGTGCTGAGTTCCAAGTTTTTACACTGTCACCTGTCACCTGTCACCTGTCACCTGTTACCTGTCACCTGTCACCTGTCACCTGTTACCTGTCACCTGTCACCTGTCACCTGTCACCTGTTACCTGTCACCTGTTTTGCTGAACAATGGGGACACCCAGGTTTTTTCAGCACAACGTTATGAGTTAGTTTTGTGCCGAGCAAGTCTATATGCAATAATTTACCGTCGGTGGCGATGGGTAAACCCAGCAACATTTTCACCGCTTCAAGTGCTAGGTAACTACCAACTAACATTTGGCATATCGGTAAATTTTCTCGCAACCGTGGTTGAGAACGCCTTTCCCGGTCGAGAAACTGCTCAATTGCAAATTCCACATCTGGCAATTTGGAACAGGCCATAGAACGCATCCGATAGCAAAGATAGCAAGGCCCATCCTTGGTAAAGACTAGTGGACCGACAGTTCCTTCAATACCAGCCGCCCCACCAGGTAGCAATGGACGCTGCATCTTCAGGCATAGTCTGTTCAGGCGATAGGCTAGATTAACTGATACTGCATCAGTGGCCACAATGACTAAATCAACGTCATCCAGCAAAGGATTTACTGTTTCGTCGTTAGTCAAAGGATCTGTGATAATTTCAGTTTGGGTAATTGAGGCGATTTCCTCAATCTGTCTAGCCGCTTCCACACCTCGAAAAGCACCGATTTTATGACCTACAGAGCCTGACATCATCCGGGAATCAGATGGCTGTGTGCAAGCATCATCGCACAGACGGAGAAAACCGATGCCAGCTGTAGCTAAATTAATTGCTGCTACCAGACCTGAACCTGCAAGTCCAAAAATAGCAATTCTGGCATTAGCTAAGTGCTTGAGAACATCTTTTTGCTGAAAGCCTAATTCGTGATAAAGACTAATTTGCGGAAGTAAATAGGCACGACTATCTAAATCAACTGTATCTTCTAAAAACTCCTCTACTAAGCGATTGTCCAGCAAAAACTCTAAACATTGATTGAGTGAAGAATCTGTCAAAGTTTCACCAATTACAGCCCGGATTTCTCCTATTGTGCGAGTTCCGTCTAGTAAAGGTAAGACAATGTTTTCCACATCGTGCAGTGCTTGACCCTTAACTGTGAGCGATCGCCGTGTTGTATTGAATATCATTGTTTCTTCACCATTGCAATCTGGCGGCATCACGTGAATAACAGCGTGTTCTAGTAGACGTAGCCGCTTACCATCGTTTAATTTCATAGGCTTTTGTTTGATAAAAGGGTGATGAGGTGATGGGGAGCAGGGAGCAGGGGGAGGAAAAGTCCTTAAATTAAAGGTTTGGACAAAGGGGTAAAGTGAGTGATAGAAAAATCAAGGTCGAGAACAGGAAAACCCTTACACCCCTACACCTCTACACCTCTACACCTCTACACCTCTACACCCCTACACCCTTACATCCCTACACTCCCTTATTGACAGTCATTTAGTGTCCAAATCCGTATTCTTCACTCTCATCAATCACACCAGATCCGGTTTCGGTACTACTAAATCTGCATCCACCACATCCACCACATCCACGGCATCCGCATCCACCACATCCACGGCATCCACCACATCCACATCCACGGCATCCGCATCCACCGCATCCAAAACAGCCTCTACATCCACCACATCCACCGCATCCAAAGCAATTAGCAAACCATCTTTGGGTAGTTTCAGATTCCAAGTCTTCTGACATTGCTAATTTTTCTAAAGCTGCTATTTCCTCTTCAGACAACAACAGTTTTTCTAGTTTGTCTGCTTTGTCTGCCAAACGCATTTCCAGTTTTGGTTGGGTCAGTGTTTTTTCTGCAAGCATGGTGACTTACTCCTTGTTAATTCAACATTTCTACCTGTCCACAAAGAAAACATTTGCATTTGTGAACAGCTAGGTTGATGTTTTTGAGTCGGTCTAAAATTCCCACGATCAACCAGTTTTCAATGAATCATAGGTATGGAAATGATCGTGTTTACCAAATGACGAGAAAATCAAACTTAAACAAACAGCAGTGAGACTTTTATTCAGAGTCTGATTAGTCCACAAAAGGTTAAGATAACTGTCTGATAATTGTGTGAAAATTTCAGATTTTATTTATCTTCCCTAAAACCTTGTCTTTGAGAAAAAAATTTGTTAATATTAGCGTCGCCAATCGTATCTTTTTTGCTGTTCTAACTTCTACAAGAATATCTTTTACTTTAGATTTTGCTTCTTTCTTAAGTAGTATTGTTTTTATCGTGATAGCGCATAACACAGGTTTTTTAAACCGTAATAATGATACTAACAACGGATAATTGAAAGTAATTTGACGGTTGCAACAAATTTTAATTATTGCTTATAGATGATTTTCCATCATATTTCTATTACTTTATGGTTATGACTTTAGGGAAGTAGTAATACTAAGTCGGGAATAGCTATCATATCGTAAGAATTCAATAGTCAGCATTCATAATATTTGATAAATACGTAGAGTATCAAATAGTTTACTTGAGAAAAACCTTTAAAAAGCTGAATGCTGACCACAGCATAACCAATTAGGTGGAATTGATGAGCAATTTAAGATTTTGGTTTGAAGATTACTCTAGAGCTTTATTTCGTTCTCTGCCTTTGTTATGGAAAGCAGCACCACAGGAAATGTTTTTTCTGATTGTTGTCACCTTATTACAGGGTTTTCTTCCTGCTATCAGTGTTTGGATTACTAAATTAGTAGTAGATACTGTGGCAGAAGCCTTAACTTCTGGTAGAGAATTAAGTTTTTCCATTCTTGCCCCTTTGGTAGCAGGATGGGTGGGAGCTTTGTTATTAGAAACTCTGCTGTATCCTTGGGTATTCGCACTTCAAGGAAATCTCAATGATAAGTTAACGGCACACATTAGTTTATTGTTAATGCGGAAAGCTGATACTTTTTCAGACCTGAGCAGATTTGAAGATTCTCAGTTCTATGATGAGCTACAAATTCTCCAAGAACAAGTTAGCTATAAGCCGTTGAATTTATTAGAGAATTTGGTGGAATTAAGTCGATCTTTTGTGACTTTGATAGTCATAGTCGGGCTATTGATTCCCTTAGCTGTTTGGATACCAATAGTGATTGCGATCGCAACTATACCTCAGATAGTGGTTTCTTCCCAATATGGCAAAGCTATTTGGTTAACTTTATTTGAAAACAGTCCTCAAGCTCGGAGAATGGAATATTACACTTCCGTGATGCTGACTGATACCCATGCTAAAGAAGTGAGGTTATTTCAACTAGGTTCGTTTTTTATGGAGCGTTACCTGCAAGCATTTGAGTCTTTACATCAAACAATGCGTCATCTGCGGGGAAAGCAAGCATTTTGGTCATCTAGTTTAGCTATTCTCAGTACATTAGGCAATGGTTTTGCTTTTTACTGGGTGGTACAGAAGGCTTTTAGAGGAGAGTTTAGTCCTGGAAGTGTGCTTTTGTTTGTCCAGTCATTAACTTACTTCCAAACTAATCTGGAAAGATTTGTCGCACATTGGTTATATTTGTTTCAAAATATTCTTTATATGCAGCAATTTTTCAATTTTCTCGATACTCCCACCCCAATGCTACTCAGCATACCAGGTGAGAAAATACCAACTCCCATTCGTTCCGGTATTACTTTTGAGAAAGTTGATTTTTCCTACCCAGATGGTAGACTAGCCCTGCAAAATATTTCCTTTACTCTTTACCCAGGTCAAACAGTAGCTATTGTCGGAGAAAATGGGGCAGGTAAAACCACTTTAGTTAAACTGTTAACTAGGCTTTATGATCCCACGGAAGGACGAATTATAGTTGATGGTACAGATTTAAAAAATCTCAATTTACAGCAGTGGCGGCAGCAAATTGCCGGAGTTTTTCAAGATTTTGGTCACTATGCGCTCACTCTGGGAGAAAATATCGCTTTAGGAAATTTAGCGGCGTTGGAACGTCCAGAAATTCTCAGATATGCGGTTGAAAAAGCCGATATCGTCAAATTAGTTAATGATTTTCCCGCCAGGGAGGAAACACCACTGGGTAAACAGTTTGGTGGTACAGAACTTTCTGGAGGTCAATGGCAAAAGTTAGCTCTAGCTCGTGCTTTTGTCCGCAAAGATGCTCAATTATTACTTCTGGATGAACCAACTGCTGCACTTGACCCCCGCAGTGAATGTGATTTATATCGGCGCTTTATTGAGTTAGCGGAGGGTAAGACTACTATTGTTATTACCCACAGATTAGCTTCTGTGCGGATGGCTGACCGCATTTTAGTCCTTAAAGATGGTTGTTTAATTGAGGATGGTACTCATCAGGAACTTTTACAGTTTGGAGGTGAATATACGGCCTTGTGGAATATGCAGGTGCAGCAGTATGGAGTTGTTGATTGATGAGTTTTTAAACGCAGAGGAACGCGGAGGATATCGCAGAGGTTCGCGGAGTTTTTATGGAGGAGGAGGGAGAAAAATTGAACAGGTTTTAGATGACAACTGCACACACGATAGGAGATAACTTCGATAAGTTTGATGTATTTTATGGTCAAAAATGAAAGGTTATATAGCGTTTTCCAGTCTAATGAAGTACAAAGTTATCTGCGTTTATCTGCGTCCATCTGCGTTCAATTATTACTGCTTGTACCTCACTTGAATGGGAATGCCTATAAGTATGATATTCTACTAAAAAATATCAAGATTTACTGTTTTTGATTCTTGTCATTTTTTAGTTGTTTTGAACTCACGGTTATTAATTTTTAGTGTGATGAGTAAACAAGATTCTGGAAAAACTATAGTTGAAAAAGATAATAGGTTTAAAGTTAATGGGTATGTTTTTGTAATTTTGATGTGGCTTTTGAGCAGGCTTGTGATTATAGTTGCAATGCAAATTGTTGCTCCTTTAATATATAAATCGCCTGTTCCTCTATATTGGCAACCTCCATATCCACTAGGCTATTCTCCTGATTTTTTTCCTCAACTCAGTTGGGAACTTTTCTCCCATTGGGATGGTAAATGGTATCGGCAAATTGCAATTGAAGGTTATAACTATCTTGATGATGGAAATCAGCATTCTGTTGCTTTTTATCCTTTATTTCCGTTAATCATTCGCGGGCTGATGATGTTTGGCTTGTCGTTTGAGGTAGCGGGAACACTGGTCAATAACTTTTCTTTTCTTGGTGCGCTGTTGCTTGTGTATGATTGGGCAAAAGAACGTCATGGTAGTAATGTTGCCAGATGGGTAGTTGCGGTGATGGCTTGGTGTCCTTTTTCTTTATATGGCACAGTAATTTATACGGAAGGATTATTTTTATTTTTGACTACGGCAGCTTTACGAGCATTTGAGCATCGTCAGTATGTCTGGGCTGCTATTTTTGGCTCTTTGGCTAGTGCGACGCGGGCTACAGGGATTACATTACTACCCACGTTTATGATCGTAGCATGGATGGAACGGAGATCACTGAGTGCCTATACGGCAGGTCTATTTGTATCTGTGGGGTTATTGTTATTCTCTGTATATTGCGCTTTTAGTTTTGCAGATCCCTTAGCATTTATTCATGTACAAAAAGCATGGGGACAACCGAGTTGGTGGGATATATTTCTAGAAGCTCTATTAGTGGGTAAAGATGGTTTGATTAAAGTTGTTATGGTTTTTGGGGGCGGCTATTTGTTGTGGTATTACCGCCACCAGCTTAGTAAGGTGGCTGTAGTATACGGTTTTTGCTATTTGTTAATGATTATATTCTCTGGCGCTTTGTCTTCTATCAACCGTTATGCTTATGGTCTTGTATCGCTCTCTTTGGCATTAGGTTTGTTGTTTTCTCAGCAGAAAAGTTGGAAATATTTTGTGTTTATTTGGTTTACAATCTTGCTATTTTGGTATGCGTTTAACTTTACTATTTGGAATTGGGTAGCTTAGGAATTTGTATAGGAGGAGTCCCTCGTTCCCAGTTTCTAGCTGGGAATGCAATCAAAAGGCTCTGACTTCTGTTAATATCAATCATTATGAGGCAGAGCCTCATCCACTTTATTCCCTGTCAGAGACAGGGAACAAGTAATTAAACTTCAACCGTTTGTTTAGACTGGTTCAAATCTACAACTTCTTGCAGTCGAGAAATTACAAAAGATTTCTCTAAATAAGAAAACAAACCGCCGGCTTTTGGTCCACGTTCTTTATTTAAGAAGGATAGATACAAAGCTTTAAACGCATTTGCTTGGGGAATCTGCAATTCTTTGGTGGTTGAAAAAATCAAAGTTTGCAATTCTTCTGCTTCCCAATTGGAAATATTCTGCAAATTCTCGATCAATTTTTGCAAATAGGCAATTTGTTCTGCTGTTAAATCGTTTGCTTTTTCTGGTACTTGTTCTAAATAGAGAACTAACTTTTCTTCCTCATCTGCGTAGTCTTGTAACCATTTTTGAGCAGAGGCAATTCTTTGATTAACAATTTGCTGGTCGTACTCGGTTAAAGGTTGTGAACTGCGTTGTACCACTTCTTCCTGAATATTCAAGCGGGGAACTTGCAACAAAGAAATTAGCGTACTAAAATCAAATGGTTGGAATGGTTTAACTTCATCGCCTAACTGGGCGTAGAATAAGGGCATTAATTCCTCAGTTAATTCTGAAGAATTGCCTTGATACTTATTAATTAAAGTATCGTAATCTCGGAATAAACGGGTGATGGTTTCATAATTGGGGGCAAAGTTAATTACTGTTCTTGGCTGAGTCCGCAACATTAAAAAGCGTAATAACTCAGGTGGTAATAAATCAGCAATTTCTTTAGCACTAGAACCTACACCTTTCGATGAACTCATTTTCGTGCCATTGACGAGAATAAATTCATAGGGAGAATGGAATGGTGGTTGCTTTTGTAAAACTTTACGACAGATAGCGTTAGCTACATCTCTCGAACCACCTTTTTGAGAGTGGTCTTTACCTGCCATTTCAATAGTTACACCGACAACTTCCCACTTCGCTACCCATTCAACTTTCCAGGGTAATTTACCATTGCCATTAAAGGGAGAAACCCAACCAGAATGACCACAACCTTTAACATAGTTAGCGCCATCAGGTTTACAGGTGTAAAATACCTCTGAGCCGTTGTAGTCTGTAACTTCTGTGGTAGCAATTTTGCCACAATTTTCACAAATAACTTGAAAAGGATACCAGTTATTAGGGCGGTCTGCTTTACTTACCTCTTTATATGCTTCTCTCACAAGGTGAGCATTTTTTAAGAAAGTGTCGATATGGGAATTAAGTTTTCCAGAACGATATAAATCACGTAAAAAATAAGTTTCTGGTTTAATTCCTAAATACTCGAAAACTTCAAAAAATTCGCCAATGAAATACTTAGCGTAATCACTTGCACCATCACCAGGTGAAGGAACATTACACAGGGGAAAACCCAAATAGGGCGCAAATTTTTCCTGGTCTAAGTATTTAGGTACGGTATCCAGTGCGTCGTAGTCATCCACACCGTACATGAATTTCACGGGCTTACCTGCGTGTTTCAAGGCACGGTAAATAACGTCATGGATAACCACACCCCGCAATGACCCGACGTGGACTCTACCTGATGGAGTCTTGGAATCATTAACTACCTGGAAGCCTTGTGCATCAGCAGCGATTTTATCAGCCCAAAACATTTGCCATATATCTTTTCACAATCCCTCTATTCTACCGTAAGCATTTACCCAATAGCTAGTTGCTTTCTATAAAACTTTAAATCACAGCCGATTCTAACATTTTAATTGTGCCATTTTCAGCGTCTATTTCTACTTCTAACCCTACTGGTATCGTAAATTTATCTTTGATATGACCAATCATTGAACCATACCAAGCAGGAATAGCTAATGGCTGGATATGCTGTTGTAATATTTGCATTAAAGTAAATGATTGCTTTTCTGAAGGTTGACAATTTGTACATTGTCCAAATATAAAGCCGGAAATTTGATTGAGAATACCAGCATTTTTTAACTGAGTTAACATTCTGTCTAAACGATAAATATCTTCACCAATATCTTCTAAAAATAAAATACTTTTATTCCATGATGGTAAATAAGGTGAACCTACCATCGCAGCTAAAACTGATAAGTTACCACCAATTAATTTTCCTTGCGCTTTTCCTGGTGTAATTATTTCTATTTTACCTTCATCGCTGGAAGTGTTTTGCATGGTTAATGTTTCAGCATTAAATAAGATACGTTGCCAGTAATCAATAGTAAATTCATTCCAGCTAGAAGTGGCAACTGCACCATGAAAAGTAATTAATCGGCTACGGGCATTAATAGCTAATAATAAAGAAGTAATGTCACTATAGCCGATAATAATTTTAGGATGGGAACGGATGAGAGGATAATTAAGTAAAGGCAAAATCCGATTACATCCCCAACCGCCACGCATAGCGATAATTGCTTTGACAGATTTATCAGCAAACATGGTATGAATATCTTGGGCGCGGTTGATATCTGTTCCAGCTAAATATCCATCCCGGTCTAAAATATGTGCGCCTGTTTTGATTTTGAAACCTAATTTTGTCAAGGTTTGTTTGGCATCTTCGATATCTTTAAGTTCAATAATACCCGCTGGGGAAATTAAACCTATAGTATCGCCGATTTGTAGACGTGGTGGTTTAATATTGGTAAGTGGTGAAATTTGATTTTGGGCGATGGCTGGGGGAATTTGGGTGGCTATGGTTGTTAGTCCTAGGGTGGTGAGAAATTGACGACGGTTGAGGGTCATGGGGGATAGAGAGTTAATAATTACAGCGTAAATTTGGTAGTATTATTTTATTCAGTATAATAGAGTTGCTAAAATACATTTGAAACTACTATCAAGCGCAATCCAGATGCAGGATATTAATAAATATGTAGCAATAGAAAAAAATTCATACAGGTTTACCCATGCCTAGACAATCAGTACCACGTATAGAATATCTAAGAGTTAAAAATTATCGAGCCTTGCATGACTTAGAACTTAAGGGAATTACTCCCCTCACTGTCTTCTTAGGGCCTAATGGTAGTGGAAAATCTACCATTTTTGACGTTTTTGCTTTTTTATCAGAATGTTTTACTAATGGTTTACGTAAAGCTTGGGACAGACGCGGACGCTTTAGAGAACTGCGGACAAGAGGTGCTGAAGGGCCAATTGTGATTGAGTTAAAATACCGTGAAAAATTAGACTCACCTAAAATTACCTATTATTTAGCTATTGATGAAGGTAGTAAAGGTCCTTATGTAGCGGAAGAATGGTTGCAATGGAGAAGAGGTCAAACAGGTAAGCCGTTTAAATTTCTCGACTTTCAACAAGGTGTTGGAAAGGTAATTACAGGTGAAATGCCAGATGAAGAAGATGAGCGAGTAACTGAACAACTTAATTCGCCAGAACTACTAGCTGTTAACACCCTTGGACAATTTACTAAACATCCTCGTGTGAGTGCTTTACGCCGCTTTATCACAGGTTGGTATCTTTCCTATTTAAATGCAGACAATACCCGCAGTATTCCAGAAGCAGGACAACAAGAAAGGTTATCAGAAACAGGTGACAATTTACCGAATGTTATTCAATATTTGAAAGAACAACATCCAGAGCGGTTACAAGAAATACTTAATAATTTATCTTCTCGCATCCCTCGCTTAGAAAGAGTAGATGCAGAAATGATGCAAGATGGAAGGCTTTTACTCCAAATTAAAGATGCTCCTTTTGCACAACCTATACTTGCGAAATTTGCTTCAGATGGCACGCTTAAAATGTTGGCATATCTGACAGTTTTATATGACCCTGACCCTCCCCAACTTATTGGCATTGAAGAACCAGAAAATTACTTACACCCGCGTTTATTGCCAGAATTAGCAGAAGAATGTCGCGGAGTTTCAGCCAATACTCAATTAATGATTACAACTCATTCTCCGTTTTTTGTTGATGCGCTGATACCAGAAGAATTATGGGTACTGTATCGAGATGAGCAAGGTTATACTCAAGCAAAACGTACTGCTGATATGCAAGGCATTAAAGAGTTTATAGAACATGGAGCTACTTTAGGTTCTTTGTGGATGGAGGACTTTTTCGACGCTGGAAATCCTCTCATTAATTCGGGTGGAATTAAAAGAAAAAGATAAAGGAGGGTGAAATAAACTTGCATATTGAGTTTTTAGTTGAAGAACAATCTATGAAAGAAGCACTCCAGAATATATTGCCTAAAATCTGGGGAGAGAATATAAGTTTTGATATTCACACATTCCAAGGTAAAACAGATTTGTTATCTAAATTACCCAATCGTTTAAAAGGATATAAATCATGGTTGCCAGATGATCACCGCATTGTAGTTTTAGTTGATGAAGACAGGGAAGATTGTAAATTGCTCAAGGAGAAGTTAGAAAAAATAGCTATTGATGCAGGTTTTATTACCAAAACATCAGCTGGTGTCAACCAGAAATTTCAAGTTCTCAATCCTATCGCCATTGAAGAGCTAGAAGCATGGTTTTTGGAGATATCAATGCTCTTGTTACGGCTTATCCTAAGCTATCACATAATTTAGAAAAACAGGCGAAATACCGCGACCCAGATGCAATTTCAGGTGGAACAGCAGAAGCTTTAGAAAAATTACTGCAAACAGCAGGATATCAAAGAGGTGGTTTAGAAAAAAGAAAAACAGCACGAGAAGTATCGCTACATATAAACCCATCAAAAAATCGTTCTAAAAGTTTTCAAGTATTTTATGAAGGTTTATTAAAAATAATAGAAGATTAATTGATAAAATTGAGTATTTGGTCTAGTTAAATATTAAACGAGAGAGGATACAAAAATTTATGGCACTAAAAAGGTTTATCATCGAAATGGGAATGGGTGTAGACCAGCATGGACAAGAACCCACGGTAGCAGCAGCAAGAGCAGTTAGAAATGCGATCGCACACAACGCCTTACTTGGTATTATGGAAGTAGCAGGGTTAAAAGACCCGAATGAAATGATTGTAGAAGTGAAGGTAGCTGTACCTTACCCAGAACAAGTACGAGCAGCAGAAGTATTAGCAGTCCTCCCCTTTGGTAAAAAAACCCTGACGGTAGAAGCTGGGGGAATGGTAGTAGATGGGTTAGCAATACCTTCTCTCAATGATAAAAATGATGAAATGTTGATAGCAGTTGCAGCGGTGACTGTTTTAGTTGAAACTGAATAACTGTTAATTTCTGAAGTTTTAACATGGCAATATTTAGATAGAGTTAAAAAATGGACGCACAATTACAAAATTGGGATAAATTCTCTAAATATCATGTCAATTGTGATTGGTATGGAATTTGGTATAGATATTCTCCAGATGGAGAATTAATTGAGTCATTGGAAGGGGTAAGAAGTCTTCATGCAAATGAAGATGGTAGCGAAGTCACTCATCAAAATCATTATCACTATCAAGATGGCAGAACCGAAACTAAAACCTTTGGTCCTTACAAAAAACCAAATATCAGAGCTTTATTTTTAGACAATAGCTTTTCTGCTGGTTCTCCACAAATAAAAATTGGCTCATTTTTTGGTTTTGAAACAGGTTTTAGGTATGAAAATAGACGCATAGAAGCTATTGTAGTTTACAATGAAAGCGGTAATTTACAAAAAATTACATTTATTGATGAAAAACTAGTAAATTTCCCGAAAGCAACTACTAATTTGCCTGCACAGGAAGTTAATAATAATTGGCAAGGAATCAGTAAAACAATTACATCAGATTGGATCATATCTAAACCAGCAGTAAAAGAGTGGAAAAATTTAGAAACATTAGCTGAAGATAATCAAATCTTACATTTTTCTAATAATGTTTCTATTAGTTTCCCTCAGAAAATAGTCAGCGATTAAGATTTTAGTTATGTGGTAGATTGGCTGGCACGACCTAGTTTATTACTACGTGGAATTCGCACATACAAGGATTCTAATTTTACGGGTTTTATTCTAGAGACCTTCAATCTTAGTGATGTATTTTGATTTTCTGCGCTAAACTAAGCTAAACTAAATTTATGATAATTCATTGAGATAAACTGGGGTCATCTCTGGCTGTAAGTTCAATCACCCATTTATCTTCATCACTTCAGTTACAATGTGCCTAGAGCCTAATAAATCACTCCAAATTCAGGATATTATCGGACTCAAACCGCAACACTTTGCTGATTTAATCAGAACTGCACAATTAGTTTTTGACCCTGCTGCGGGACTTTCTGGTAGAAATGTAAAAATTAACTGGGAAGACTTTGGTATTCCTGATGAAGTAGCGGATAATCTCAGAGAAATCGGCCAAGAATACCAGTATGCTTCTCCTCACATTCCTCCGGAAATTGTTTGGAGTAAGTTAACTACTGCATCTCGCGTTTGGTTTATTGAGAACAAAGATATTTTGTGGCGGTTTGAAGAAATTTTCCCTGCACTGGACGAAGACTAAAAAGCTGAACTATTTTCAGCAATATACTTGGAAAGTAGGATGCAGCAATTTTGTATCCTATTTTCTATTTTGAAGAATTGGTTTAATGTTTTTGCAGGAGAAAAATTAAAAGTTTTTTGATATCTAATTTTTATCCCGAAACACGATTAAAAGCAATGAAACTAAATCATAATATCTGATAAAAGATGTTCATGAAAATTCCTTTTGTGAGGCTGTTGCTAACTTATTTGGGGTTGATAGTTAGCTTTTTAACTGTGAATTTATACAAGACGGGTGATGTTTTGGCAGAAGCACCACGAGAACATCCTCAAGTGTCAATTAATGGTCAAAATATTACTGTTCTTAAATCTGAATTTGGAGTCAGAATAGTTGATGCTCAAGGTAAAGCTAATTTTTTCCCGACTATTAAAGTACCACTGAAGAAAGGTGATGCTTATGGGTGGCGAATTAAATTACAAAATTACCGGGGTAAGGTAAAATGGCGTGAAGTTTTACGTTTACCAAAAGCACCAGAAACTTGGGCTACACAGGAGAAAAATGAGAATTTTTCTTTATCAGTAGATGGAACTACTGCGGTGACAAAACGCACAGAAACATCTGCAAATGGTGTGATTGAAAATTTTTGGAAGATAGCTCCTGGTGATCCTCTTGGTAAACATAAAATAGAGGTTTATGTTGATGAGCGTTTAGTTGCTACTTTTGAATTTGAAACAGTTGAATTTTAGTTAATATTCAGCATAGTTGATTAAAAAAATGAATAGGTTTCGCGCTCAGGCTTAAATAGAGTCTCTGCGAAACCTGACCGCTGATAGCTGAAAGCTGCTGTATCAAATATTTTACTTAATCAGCTACTGCCCATCGCACATAAGGACGAGAACCGGCTATAGTTTTGTACGTAATTTCCTGAGCAGGTGCGTTTATTTTTTGCAAATCTACTCGGAAATAAGCTTTTTTATCCTTAAATTGTACGGTGTAGAATTTATATTCCTGATTGCGAGTTTGACCAACGCAGGATGCATAATTACTGCGTAAAGGTGCAACAAATTCTACAAATTGCTTATGATTAGAAGCAACTAATTTAACTGCATCTGCAAAAGCTTTAGTATCTGCAACTACTGTATGTTCTGCACCACCTTCATAAGGTAAAGTAATCCACCATAAACCCACTGTTTGCGGACAACTACCACTTTTGCGTTGTACGCTCAACTTAACATTTGGTGCAGCAATAGGGCCTGATGCAAAATTTACCTGTGCTAAAACTGGATGAGAAATTGTTGATGCTACTAATAAAGAACCAAAAATTACGCTGATTTTTCTAAATTGTAATAAATTTTTCATTGTTACCTGAATAATTACTAGTTTGTAATTGTATAGACAGGATAACTCAACAGATAGTGTCTTAAATTTAAAATTTCTAATTTTTAATTTCTAATTTCCTACAAGTGTGTTCAGTTACAGTTCTATTGAGAGAAATCAGGCAAAAATAGAGATTCATACAGCCTATAGCTGGTAAATGAAGTAAACAATTTAGTGACGAAACTTTACACCAAAAGAATTTTATCGCTAACTACTAACCACTAACTGCTAACTGCTGCTGTTTCATGAAACCTCGAATTATTGTTTGCGGCTTAGGACGTACCGGATATAAAATCTTTCGTCTGCTAAGACAACAGGGTGCTTTGGTTGTTGGTATTCATCGCAAACCCATTCCTGGAGAAGCTACGGGAGATGTGATTGTTGGTGAATTATATGCAGCTTCTACCCTAAAAGCAGCAGGGATTGAACAAGCTAATACTCTAGTAATTGCTACTTCTGATGATGCCCTAAATTTGTCAATTATGATGCAAGCGCGGATTCTCAATCCTCACCTGCGGATCATTAACCGCTTTTATAATGCAAATTTGGGTGAACGTCTAGATCACACTCTCGTAGATCACTTCAGTATGAGTGTTGTCGGTTTGGCAGCACCAGTATTTACTTTTGCCGCTTTAGGAAATCAAGCCATCGGACAAATTAAATTATTTGATCAGACTTGGCCAATTCAGGAAGAATATATTGATGAAAATCATCCTTGGCGGGGTCAAAAAATTAGTGATTTGTGGGAAGATAAGTCACGAATGCTGATTTATTATCTACCTGTCGTTGGGAAGATGAATTTAGTAGCAGCAGTCCTGGCTGAACAACGTTTAGAAGTAGGCGATCGCTTAATTATTGGCACTCAACCCCGCATCAATCAAACACGCAAATCATGGGGAAGAAAACTGCTAAAAATCTTCACTAGCATCCAGCAATTTCAGAAACACGCCCAATCAGTAATTGGCATGGCAATAGCGTTAGTAGTAATTATTTTACTAGCTACATTCACTTTTGTTTCTGCTAAATTAAATATCTCATTTGTGGATGCTTTATATTTTGCTGTTGGCATGATTACAGGTGCTGGTGGTAATGACAAAGTAGTAGAAAATGCACCTAATAGCATTAAATTATTTACTGTTTTCATGATGCTGGCAGGGGCAGTAGTGTTTGGTATTTGGTATGCTATGCTGACGGATTTTGTTTTAGGAACTCGTCTCAAACAATTTTGGGATGCTGCCAGAATTCCCCAACGCCATCATTATATTGTTTGTGGTTTGAGTGGAATTGGCATTAGGATTATTCAACAACTGCACGCTGGTGGACATGAAGTAGTAGTAATTGAAACAGATCCTAATAATAGATTTGTCAACACTGCTAGGGGCATGAGTATTCCTGTAATTTCAGCTGATGCGAGTTTTCGGTTAACTCTACAAACCAGTAATATAGATACTGCATCTGCTGTTTTAGCTGTAACTAATAATGATGCTACAAATTTAGAAATTGCTCTCAAAGCTAAGGGTTTAACACCGAAAATTCCTGTTATTGTTCATTATGCTGACCCTGATTTTGCCGGTATGGCACAACAAGTATTTGACTTTGAAGCTGTACTGAGTCCGGCTGAATTAGCAGCCCCAGCTTTTGCCGCCGCCGCCCTTGGTGGTAGAATTATTGGTAATGGTATTATTGCCGATAATTTATGGGTAGCTTTTGCCACTTTAATTACACCTGCACATCCTTTTTGTGGTCTGTGGGTGAAAGATGTAGCTAGGTCTGCTGATTTTGTACCTTTGTATGTAGAAACAAATCACCAAACTTTACACGGTTGGGATTTGTTAGAGACTAATCTGAGTGCGGGTGATATTTTGTATATGACCATACCTGCAAATAGGTTATATCAGTTGTGGCGTGAGGAACAACCGTTTAATAATGGACAATTAACAATGAACAATTGACAATTACCTTTACCTGGAAGGGAGAGGATTGAAAAAGCAGAATTTTTTTCTTTTTTTCCCCTGTCAATTGTCAATTATCAATTATCAATTATCAATTATCAATTATTACCTGGGACTTGCTTCTCGTCATTTCAATACTAATCTTGCCATTAAAATCGGGGATGGGTGCTGAAGGTTTGCTGACAATAACTTGAACTTGGTTAATAGCATCGCTATCCTGCAAAATACCATCAGCTATAGCTGCGGCTAATCTTTCCAACAAAGCAAATTTTGAGTTTTTAACTAAATTTTGAATCAAGCTAATAATGCTTCGATAGTCTATCGTATCTTCAATATTGTCTGTTTTGCCTGGAAGTGAAAGGTCTAACCACAGTTTTACATCTACCTCAAACCATTGTCCTAGCACCTGTTCTTCAGCTAAAAAGCCAGTATAACCATAAACACGAATTCCTGTTAAATGAATACAGTCCATAAAAAATTGAGGTGAATTTTGCATTTTAGATTTTAAAATGAATATCGCTACAAAAAATCTCAAATTTAAATCAAATTTAAAATTGTCAGCTAAATTGCGGTAGGTGCTTGAACAATTGACACCAGATAGGGCATGATCAAACAAATCATACCAATTTGAAAAATGATGGTGACAGATGGAAATGTGAAAAGCTTACATAGCAAGACTTTCACAATCCCCAATCCCAAATCCAACATGGTATGACTTTCTGTAAAAATTTTCTCTCGATCTTAATTGAATGCAGATTACTTTTAATAATGTTAATCAACTTTGGTCTTATGTGTTAACTGAAACCTGCAAACGCTTAGGTTTAAGTTGTGCTGTCCTCTGTCCTGGTTCTCGTTCCACACCTCTCACAGTTGCTTTTGCGAAACAAGCACCAGATATTGAAGCTATACCTATTTTAGATGAACGTTCTGCGGCTTTTTTTGCGTTGGGAAGGGCAAAAGCAACAGGAAAACCTGCGGTATTAGTTTGTACTTCAGGAACAGCAGGAGCAAATTTTTACCCTGCGGTAATTGAAGCTAAAGAAAGTCGTGTACCTTTGTTAATTTTAACCACCGATAGACCACCAGAATTGCGAGATTGTCATTCTGGACAAACTATCGACCAAGTGAAATTATACGGTCATTATCCCAATTGGCAAACTGAGTTAGCTACACCTGTTGCAGATATAGAAATGTTAGGTTATCTCAGACAAACGGTAATTCATGCTTGGGAACGTTGCCAATTTCCTAAAGGGGGAACAGTACATTTAAATATACCATTTCGTGATCCCCTCGCGCCCATTGCTGATGGTACAGATTTTACCTTAGACTGTGAAGATTTCTTTTCTGGGATAGTCACTACCTCATCATCTGTTAGCTATTACCCAATACCCAAAAACTGGAAATCATGTCAACGGGGAATTATGATTGCAGGTGTAGCCCAACCTCAACAACCTGAAGAATATTGTAGAGCGATCGCACGTCTTTCTCAAACTCTTAACTGGCCTGTTTTAGCTGAAGGACTTTCCCCAGTCAGAAATTATGCTGATATTAACCCCTATTTAATTTCTACCTACGACATCATTTTACGTAATCAAAAATTAGCCCAAGAATTAACACCAGAAATGGTAATTCAAATTGGGGAAATGCCCACTAGTAAAGAGTTGCGTAATTGGTTAATTGCTACTAAACCTCATCGTTGGATAATTGATAGCAGTGGTGAAAATTTAGATCCTTTACATGGAAAAACCACACATTTAAGAACATCTGTAGAAAATTTGAAACCTGAAACCTGGGAACTGGGGCAATTAGCCAACAATAAATACCTACAAATATGGTGTGATTTAGAAGCGCAAATCAGAAAAAATATTGATGGCAACTTTACAAATATAGTAGAATTAATTGAATGTAAAGCCGCTTGGTTAATTTCGCAGGTTTTACCACCAGGAACACCATTGTTTATTGCTAATAGTATGCCAGTTCGGGATGTAGAATTTTTCTGGAAACCGAATAATTTAGGAATTAAAACTTATTTTAATCGTGGTGCAAATGGAATTGATGGTACACTTTCTACAGCTTTAGGAATAGCCCATCATCAACAAATAAGTGTGATGTTGACAGGAGATTTAGCTTTATTACATGACACCAATGGGTTCTTAATTAGAAATAAATTTATTGGACATTTGACAATTATCTTAATTAATAACAATGGTGGAGGAATTTTTGAAATGTTACCTATATCTAAATTTGAGCCACCATTTGAGGAATTTTTTGCCACACCCCAAGATATTGATTTTGCTCAGTTATGCGCTACCTATGGTGTACAACATGAGTTGATTATTTCTTGGGAACAGTTAAAAGAAAGATTGAATGTGTTACCGAAAAAGGGAATTAGGGTATTAGAAATTAGGACAAATAGGAAGAGAGATTCTCAATGGAGAAAGGATAATTTAGGGAAGTTTAGTTGATACTGTGCCACACACATCGCCAGGATATCAGTATGTATAGCATCTAGGGGAGGATGATAATTAATGAATCAATATAGTATGATTGTGCAATGATCAGAAGAAGATCAGCTCGTCTTGGTAACAATTCCAGAATTTAGCGATCGCGTAATTATGCCTTGTACTCACGGTAAAACTCGTGAAGAAGCAATTCGTCATGGGTGAGAAGTTGTTTGATCTCGTTCCTAGGCTCTGACTCTGATATAATTTAAGGCAGAGTCATCTAAAATTCATTTCCAGAGATAGTATGGGAACGAGAAATAAGTCCTAATAAATTACGAATTATTGAGTGTTGCTTCCCGTTCTAATATCAAAGTCACGGGTCCATCATTTTCAATTGCGACTTGCATCATCGCACCAAACTTACCTGTTTCTACCCGCAAACCACTATCACGTAATTTGTCAACAAAGCGATTATATAAATTTTCTGCTAATGTGGGTGCAGCAGAACGGTCAAAGGAAGGACGACGACCTTTACGACAATCTCCATACAGAGTAAATTGACTAATTACTAATAATTCACCGTTAATTTCTTGTACAGATTTTTGCCATTTGTCACCACCTTCATCATCCGGGAATAAGCGTAATTCTAAGCATTTACGAACCATCCATTCAAGTTCTACAACAGTGTCTGTATGAGAAATACCAACAAGTAAATTTAATCCCCGTCCAATTTTACCAACAATTTCTCCATTTACAGTTACTTGAGATGATTTAACTCGTTGAACAATTACTCGCATATTTGTTAATTACAGTATATTGCAGATCAATAAGGTACAAATTTTTATGACAAAGACTTGCAGCAAAAGGGTTTTACTCCTAAAAGCTGCTGTATCAGTTATTAGTTGCTTTTTATATCATTAACAACTCAATACTGTTTGGTTAACGAGATTTAGGTATTGGTGATCCCCCTTAGTCCCCCTAAAAAAGGGGGAAACAAAGGAATTTTTATCCCCCCTTTTTTAGGGGGGTTGAGGGGATTGCCTACGGCACGCTACGCGAACAAACCCTGAACCGAAAAGTATTGACTAACAACTGACAACTAACTATTCAACAATTGACAATGAACAGTGTAAAATTTCCTTTCTCTCAAGGGTAGAGAATCGAAAAGTAGGAAATATTTTTCTTGATCTTTCTCTTAACAAAGAGAGGTTTCAAACCCAATTTATCAATTGTCAATTATCAATTGTCAATTATCAATTGATAACTATTTCCCAAAACCTTTACCTCTACTCACGGAAGGAATACAAAGACAATTTTCTAACTGTTTGAGTAGAGTTTCTTGATCCAAATGTTGGCCAATTAACACTAGTTGGTTTTTGCGTTCACCCTTCCATTCACTATCATCTATGGTAAAGCGTTTACCGCACAAATGGAAAATATGACGTTGGGGACTTTCATCAAACCACATAATACCTTTTGCGCGGAAGACATTTGTGGGAAGTTGGTTATCTAAGAAATATTGGAATTTGCGAATTGAAAAAGGTTTATCACTTTGAAAAGATATAGATGTAAAACCATCATTTTCTAAGTGGTCAGAATGATCATGGTGATGGTGTTCATGATCATGATGGTCGTGACCGCAAGTAGAATGATCATGGTCATGATGGTCATGTCCACAGTTAGAATGGTCATGGTCGTGGTCATGATGATCATGGTGGTCATGTTCGTGCGTTTCTGACTCAAAATATTTATCAGATTCAAACAAACCAACACTGAGAATTAAAGGAAGTGGGACTTGGGAATTTTTAGTTCTAATAATTCTTGCACCTTCTTTAACTTCGTTAATCTTTCTTTCTAATTCTTGTAATGTGGGTTCGTCAACTAAATCTGCTTTATTTAACAGAATTACGTCACCATAGGTAATCTGACTAAATGCAGCTTGGGAGTTGAATAAATCTAAGCTATAATTGGCCGCATCTACTACGGTGATAATGGAATCCAGACGGGTTAAATCTCGTAATTCTGAACCCAAAAAGGTCATAGCTACTGGTAATGGATCTGCTAATCCTGTAGTTTCAACAACCAGATAATCTAGTTTTTCTTCCCGTTCTAGAACTTTGTAAACAGCATCAACTAAGTCATTATTAATAGTACAACAAATACAACCGTTGCTTAGTTCCACCATGTTATCATTTGTGGCAACAATTAATTCGTTGTCAATCCCGATTTCACCAAATTCATTAACTAAGACAGCGGTTTTTATACCTTGCTGATTAGTGAGAATATGATTGAGTAAAGTTGTTTTGCCGCTACCAAGGAAACCTGTAATAATAGTTACTGGTAATCCTTGTTTGGGAGCTTCCATTGGGTGAGATTCGGTAGTAAGTTTTGATGTCATACTTTGTAAAGTAGGATTTGAGTCTATTTAGAATTTTATCCTGTTTTTGGATACTTGGCTTTGCTAGTTATATACCAGCTTTAAAAATTTGATTAGCTGTTAATTTTAACTCTGGGAATGTGGCTGATATAATTATTTCATCATTTCTAAATTGTTTAACTTTATATTCACCGTTGACTAAATTATAAATAGAAATAGTAGGTTGTTTAGGATCGCCTATATAGGGAGTTCCACCTAAAGCTAAATAATCAACTATCCAATATTCAGGAATACCAATTTCCTCATAATCTTTAACTTTAGTTAAATAATCAACACGCCAATTTGTACTTACAACTTCAATAATTAAAGGTATTGATGCAGCTTGAGAAACGGTAGCTTGTTTTTCCCATAAAAATTCATTGATTAAATTATCACGATTTAAAACTAAAACATCTGGTGAATAAGCAGATTCATTATTGGTCGGTTTAACTAGGACAGTTTTTGATATACCATAGGGTAAACCTAAACGTTTATATTCTGATAAAATTATTTCATTTAAAAAAAGGATAATCCACTCATGATAACCTAAAGGTTGATTCATTTCAAAAATTACTCCATTATGTAATTCATATATTTTATTTTCTGGTTTCCATTCCACAAATTCTGTAAAAGTTACTGGTTTAGTTTTGGGTAAAGCTTGAATCATAATTTACCAACCTCTGCTGATTGCATTACATGATTTTACTGGGAAATTATTTGTAGAACTATATTAGATATCATAGATGATGAGGGCGATCGCTCTTAATTCAATCTCATTTATCTATCCGGTTACTCACTACATAAGCTATCATTGCTAATCGTTAGATGCCTTATCCCTTATATTATGACCCTATCTATTTACAATACTCTCACCCGTCGTCAAGAAGAATTTAAAACTGTCGAACCTGGTAAGGTCAAGATGTATTATTGCGGTGTGACGGTTTACGACTATTGTCATTTGGGTCATGCTAGAGCTTGTATTGTTTGGGATGTAGTGCGTCGATATTTACAGTTTATCGGTTATGATGTCCGTTATATCCAAAACTTTACGGATATTGATGATAAAATTCTTAACCGCGCTAGACAAGAAAATTCATCAATGGAAGCGGTAGCAGAACGATATATTCAGGCATATTTTGAAGATATGTCACGTTTAGGGATTAAAGAAGCAGATGAATATCCCCGCGCTACCCATACTATGAATGGTATTCAAAGATTAATTCACGATTTAGAACATAACGGTTTTGCCTATCCCGCTGATGGAGATGTCTATTATGCGGTGCGGAAATTTGATCAATACGGTAAACTTTCAGGACGTAAACTAGAAGATTTACAAGCTGGTGCGAGTGAACGGGTAAATATCGAAGACGTGGAATATCAAAAGAAGCAATACCCCTTCGATTTTGCCCTGTGGAAAGCTGCAAAACCGGGAGAACCTGCGTGGGAGTCACCTTGGGGTAAAGGTCGTCCAGGATGGCATATTGAATGTTCGGCGATGGTGCGCGATCGCCTGGGTGATACGATAGATATTCATGCTGGTGGTGCTGACTTAATTTTCCCACACCATGAAAACGAAATTGCCCAATCGGAAGCAGTCACTGGTAAACCTCTGGCCAATTATTGGTTACACAATGGCATGGTGAAGGTAGATGGGGAAAAAATGTCTAAATCTTTAGGCAATTTTACTACTATCCGCGATTTGCTAGATCGTGGTGTTGACCCGATGGCATTAAGATTATTTGTGTTGATGGCACAATATCGCAAGCCGATTGATTTTACCGATGAAGCCATATTAGCAGCAACCAACGGCTGGCATACCTTGAAAGAAGGTTTATTATTTGGACATCAACATGGTAAACATTTAGGTTGGGAAAACCTCGAATTAAATAGTTCTAACATTGATAAATCAGAAATTGAGAAATTTACTACAGCAGTTGATGATGACTTTAATTTTCCCGGTGGTTTAGCAGTCATTTTTGAATTAGCAAAAGAACTGCGGAAAGAAGGAAATATAATAGTTCACCAAGGGAAAACAGAAACACCAGCAGATAAACTATTAAAACAATGGCAAACCCTGGTTACTTTAGCAGATGTTTTAGGGTTAACTGCCACATTTGCAGAAGAAAAACCTGCAACTGATGGTTTAAGTGATGCAGCAATTGAGGATTTAATTCAGAAGAGACAGGAGGCAAGAAAATCTAAAAACTTTGCCGAATCTGATAGAATCAGAGATGAACTAAAAACCCAAGGAATAGAATTAATTGATAGCAAAGAAGGTACACGCTGGCAAAGAAAAAATTAAAAATTAAAAAAGCATTGTCATCTGAGTTGTGAACATGATTTTTTGAACGAACCGCTCCAGGCGCAGAGGACACAGAGGTAAAGACAAAAAAGATGATTGAATCTTACTCCTTTATCGTTCTAATATTACCCCTATTCTTCTCTTATTCCTTCGTGTCCTTTGTGTTCTTCGTGGTTCATTCTCTTGAAAAATTATTCACAACTAACCATATCTCAAAAACTCTTTCTCTCTGTGTACTCTGCGTCTGGAGCGGTTCGTTATTGTTTGAATGATACATAATTTATAATGTAAAAACAGATTTTCAACTTTGATTTTTTAATTTTTAATTAATACCATGTGGAAAGAACTAACAACAGCAATTTCTCATTTTAACATTCCCGCTGATTGGATTGGTATTCGCGCTGTCAAAGAAACATCTAGAAACCATTCTGTGCGTGATGGCTTACCCCAAAGCAATGGTAAATCATTAACAATGGGAGCGATGATAGAAGTAATAGTTAATGGTAGCATAGGTTATGCTGCTACCAACTCATTCACATTATCATCATTACAAAATGCCGCCGAAATAGCTTATAAACAGGCAATTGCAGCTAGTAAATTTTGGATTTATCCTTTTGGTGAAAATACCCGTCCTAAAGTTGTCGGGGAATATAATTCACCATTCTTTGAACCATTAGATGCTATCAGTCCAGGTGAAATAAACGAGTTATTAATTCGTGTTTGCCAAAAATTGAAAATTAACGACAAAATTGTCCAAACTACAGCTAATATCAGCACCAGTCAAAAAGAAACTTGGTTTGTGAGTAGTAATGGTTCAGAAGTATACCAAAAAATTCTGTTTATTAGTAATCATTTGGGTGCGATCGCACAAGATGGTGGAGTTGTTCAACAACGTACAAACAACGGAATTCATGCACACTGCTATCAAGGTGGATGGGAACTGTTAAAAGAAGAGAATTTATGGCAGCAAGCGCAAACAATTGGTGAACAAGCATTAGAATTATTAACAGCCGAAGAATGTCCAAATATCCGCACCAATTTGGTTTTAGCACCAGACCAAATGATGCTACAAATTCATGAGAGTATCGGACATCCTTTAGAAATAGACCGAATTTTAGGAGACGAACGTAACTATGCTGGAGGCAGTTTTGTTAAACCGAGAGATTTCGGTAAATTAGAATATGGTTCACCTTTAATGAATATCACTTTTGACCCGACAGTAGAAGGTGAATTTGCCAGTTATGGTTTTGATGACACTGGTGCAAAAGCAACCAGAGAATATGTCATTAAAGATGGTATTTTACAAAGAGGTTTAGGCAGTTTAGAAAGTCAATTTCGATCAGGTTTACCAGGTGTTGCTTGTGCGCGTGCTTGTTCTTGGAACCGTCCACCAATTGACCGCATGGCTAACTTAAATTTAGAACCGGGAAATGCTAGTTTTGCAGAAATAATCGCGGGAATAGAACATGGTATTTACATGAAATCTAATCGTTCTTGGTCAATTGATGATCAACGATATAAATTTCAATTTGGTTGTGAATATGCCAAATTAATTGAAAACGGCAAATTTACTAAAACTCTCCGCAATCCTAATTATAGAGCGACAACTCCAGAATTTTGGCACAGTTTAATTCAAGTTGGTAATGATTCTAACTGGCAAATGTATGGTACTCCTTTTTGTGGAAAGGGAGAACCAAACCAAGCTATTTGGGTAGGACATGGTTCACCTGTTTGTGTATTTGCTAATGTGGAGGTTTTTGGAGGAGGTTAATTAATTTTTGATTTTTGGTGTTTGATGTGATATAGGGAATATACATAGGGTGGGAACAGCTTACCCGAATGCTTACTAATGCTACAATTAACAAATAACTACTTGATGCCATATCAATATAATGATTGCACAAGAATTAGAACTAGCAGAGGACATCTCCCCAGATGTAACTTTTCCTCCTAGCGACTTATATAGTGATGAACCACCCGTGGAAACAGAACTGCATTTACGACAAATAATTTTACTCTTCCAATGCTTAGAATGGTTATGGAAAGATAGAACAGATTTCTATGCTGCGGGAAATCTCAGTATTTATTATAGTCCTAAACAGAAAAAAACCGAGAAGTTAAGAGGACCTGATTTTTTTGTGGTTTTAGGAACAGAACGCAAAACCCGGAAAAGTTGGGTAGTGTGGGAAGAAGATGGTAAATATCCCAATGTAATTATAGAAATTCTTTCACCCAGCACAGCTAACAGTGATAGAGTGACTAAAAAAGAACTTTATCAAAATACATTTAGAACACCTGATTATTTTTGGTTTGATCCTTATACATTAGAATTTGTCGGTTTTCATTTAGTAGATAATCAATATCAACCTTTAGCAGCAAATGAAAGAGGACATTTGTGGAGTCAACAGTTAGGTTTATTTTTAGGAATTCATGAAGGATTGTTAAGGTATTTTACTCCAGAAGGAGAATTAGTACCTACACCAGAAGAAACAGCAAGTCAGGAAGCCAAAAGAGCGGGAATAGAAGCTCAAAGAGCAGAAATAGAAGCTCAAAGAGCAGAAATAGAAGCTCAAAGGGCAGAAATAGAAGCTCAAAGGGCAGGAATAGAAGCTCAAAGAGCAGAACGTTTAGCGGCAAAATTAAGAGAATTAAATATTGATCCAGATACAATTTAAAAAAATGCAAATAGAAGAATTATCAACATTAGAAAAAAACTTTGATCAACTGATAGAAATGCTGCTCATAAAAAAAGCAGAAAATGAACATTTCACAGTCAGACTCAATAGCGAAATAAGCCAATTTACTCGCTTTAATCATGCTAAGGTGCGGCAAACAGGATTAGTTGCTGATGGTTGGATTCAAATAACTTTAATGGAAAATCAGCGCACCAGTTTCCGTCAAATTCCTTTTACTGGAGAGTGGGAATCAGATTGGCAATTAGCATACACAGCTTTACAAGACTTACGGGATGAATTGACTCTTTTACCTATTGATCCTTATTTAGTTTTACCTACGGAAAATAATACTAGTCGAGAAGTTAATATAGGTAAATTATTAGCACCAGAAACTGTGGTTGGTAATATATTAGAATCTGTCGCTGACTTAGATTTTACTGGTAGCTATGCTGGGGGAGTGGTAATTAGAGGTTATGGTGATTCTAACGGACAAAAACACTGGTTTGTAACTGATTCTTTTAATTTAGACTATTCATTATTTCTGACATCAGGACAAGCTGTAAAAGGCACTTTTGCTGGGAGTGAGTGGGATGAATCTGCTTATATAGCCAAGATAAATGATGGTAAGCAACAATTAGCAATGCTGTCGCGTTCACCTAAAGATTTACCAAAAGGACAATACAAAACTTATTTTGCTCCTGCGGCTGTTGCTGATTTATTAGCTATGCTATCTTGGGGTGCTATTGGTGAAGCTGATATTCAACAAGGTAACAGTGCTTTAGCTGCTTTGTCTCGTCAGGAAAAACAGCTTTCAGAAAAGTTGAGTTTAAAAGAAAATTTTCAACTGGGTTTAGTTCCTAGATTCAATGATTTAGGAGAAATGGCAGCACCGGAGTTAAAATTAATAGAAGAAGGTGTTTTGGTAAATAGCCTCGTTAATTCTCGCACGGCTAAAGAATATAATAAACAAGCAAATGGTGCGAATAGTTCAGAAACTTTACGTTCTCCAGAAATAAGTCTAGGTAATTTGAGATTTGAGGAGATTTTAACCAGTTTAGATACAGGATTATATCTTTCTAATTTGCATTATTTAAATTGGAGCGATCGCCCAACTGGTAGAATTACAGGTATGACTCGTTATGCTTGCTTTTGGGTAGAAAATGGAGAAATAGTCGCACCTATTGAAAATCTGCGTTTCGATGAAAGTCTATATCGCTTTTGGGGTGCAGAAAATCTCATTGATTTCACTAATTTTCAAGAATTTATTCCTGAAGTGGGAACTTATGAAAGTCGGCAATTAGGTGGTAGTTTAGTTCCAGGAATGTTGGTGGAAGATTTCACTTATACGTTGTAATAACTGTCAGAATCAGGATTTACAAGATTCTAAGAATTCAGAATTCAGGAGTCAGGAGTAAAACTCCTTTACTGTCTGGCTGGGAAGTTACTTTACCTCATCGATCTGCAATCTAATGTATACCGGACTTTTTTGAGTAGTAAATGAGTAGACATTGGTTTTGTTGCAATATTTCAAATCTGTCTACTCGACCAACCTCAATTCGGGTTTTTCCTTGATGTCCTGGTTGTACCCCTGGTTGACACTTGAGTCTTTCTTGTTTCTGTGTTTCCCGTTTTTTGAGTGGGTCTGTTGATAGCGGTTTTGATGAAGTTTTGCTATCTGGCGTTAACCTCCGCTCCCCTTTGCGTTTCAATTACACTCCCATCTACATCATCAATTTTCCTCAACTCACCCGCCCGCCAACTATCAGCAATATCCTTAATAAAACTAGCAATAGGAATAGCAACCAACAAACCTAAAACCCCACCCAATTTTGCACCAATTAACAAAGAAATCACCACCCAAACAGGATTTAAACCAGTCAAATTACCCAAAATCCTGGGTGCAACAATATTAGAATTAATTTGGTCAATTGTCACCGCTATTGCTGCAACTTCCACCCCTTCCCAAAAATTTTCTAACGCTACCAATAAACTCACAATACCAATACCTATACCAGTTCCAAAAGGGAAAAGAGAGAAAATACCAATACCAATTCCAAACAGCAAAGCTAAAGGAATTCTTAACGCTACAAATGCCAAAGTAACTGTTACCGCTAAAATCGCCCCTAAAGTTGCTTGACCAATGAAATAATTTTGAAAATCCTCTTTTAGTAATGCTCTGACTTTTGTGCTGATATGGTTAGGAAACCATTGGTAAATTCCGTCCCACATTCTTTCACCATTTAAGATTAAATAAATAGTTAAGACGACTGCTAAGAGTAAATTTACTAAAAACCCAATTGTATCAAATGCAAAACTCAGAATCTTGCCCGTAAAAGACTGAAATTGACTAGAAATTTTTTCTAATAACTGAGTTGCTAAACCTGTGATATTTACAGGTAATTCCTGTGTAGCAGCCCAATTTAGAAAAGCTTGTAATTGTTCAGTTCCCGAATCAATCCAAACTGGAAGAATATTAACTAATTCGTTGAGTTGTTGAAAAATCAGAGGTACTAAAATTACACCTACAGCACCCAGAATGATTACCGCTAATAGTAAAACTCCCACAATTGCTAAATTACGCGGTACTCCCCGTTGATGAAAAAATTTAATCGGATAATCCAAAACAAAAGCTAATAAAATCGCAACAGAAATAACACTAACTAAAGGTTGAAAATATTGAACAAATTGGATTAATAACCAACCATTCAGAATGGCGATAGGAAATGCCAAGCCTATGCTTAACCATTTTGGTAATTTGTTGACCGTTTGCATGAAGTAGACTCCACCAAATTAGTAATTTAATTGATTCACTTTTAACAACTTCTCAATCACTGATTGATTAGTCGTTGGCACGATTAATAAAATCCACCATAATCCTTTGATGGGGAATTCCTAAAGGTCTGACTTCACCAGCGATAGCTGAATAACAACTACCTTGGTGAATATCTTTTGGTGTTAAAAATCCCATATCCCAACCTTCATTTAAAACCAGTTGTTCTAATCCTACTAATAATGGTGCTTGAAAAACATGACGAATCACTTTTTCATCGGCATAAATTCCAAATTTAGCGAAAGAGGTTAACTCATAACCGATTTCTTCAATAACTTCTCGCACCAGTGCTATTTCTGGTGTTTCTCCTGGTTCAAGATGACCACCAAACAATCCCCAGCAACCAGCAGCAGCTATGTTAGGAATGTTATCCCGTAGTTGCATGAGATATTTGTGGTCTTGGTAGAGAATTACTATCGCAACTTCTGGTAATTGATTATTCATATAGGAATCCGGTTTGGTTTCTGAATTTACTTGTGTAGGCAGGCAAAAGGCAAGAGGCAAAAGGCAAGAGGGTTTTATAGAATTTAGGTGTACTGAGTTTTGTATGGCTACGCCACGCAAGCTATCAAAAATCAAATAGTAGTCCTATATAATAGGGAACAGAGAATAGATAACTGAAAATATTTTCAGTTAGAAATAAAATCCAGCATAATTTGGTGAGTTATATCCCCCAACGGTCGTATTTCTCCAGCTATTGCTGAATAACAACCACCTTGACGAATATCTTCTGGGGTTAAAAATCCCATGTCCCAGCCTTCATTTAAAACCAGTTGATCTAATGCCACTAACAATGGTGCATGAAAAACATGATGTAAAACTTTGACATTAGAGTAAACACCAAATTTAGAAAAAGATGGTAACTCATAACCAATTTCTTCTAAAATTTCTCGCTGGAGGGCTATTTCTGGTGCTTCACCAGGTTCAAGATGTCCACCAAATAATCCCCAGCAACCAGGGTGGGCAATATGAGGGAAATTATCCCGTAATTGCATGAGAAATTTGTTATCTTGGTAAAGAATAGCGATGGCAACTTGTTCAATTTGATTGTTCATATAGCAGGTAATAGGGAATAGGGAAAATAGTTGAAATTCCTTTTATATCTGAGTTTTATGATAACTGTTTGTTATCATCGTAAGTATTCAGGATAGAGAATACTCCAAATCAGGAGAATAAAGGCTTTTTTAGTCAAATTTGATGATTTTGATAAAATCTCACTTGTCTCTATTCTTCATTTCATAAGCATTCTGATTCCTGACTGCTAACTCCTGAATTCTTAATTATCTTCCAACTGACAACCGCTATAATATTATTCTTCTTCTAGGTAAACTTCTCCATACTCCTGACCAGCCAAAGGAATACTCTTGTATTTTATTTTGCCCTTAAACACTGCGTCTTGTCCCACTTTCAGATTGCTTTGATTAGTCACAACCCAGATTTTCCCAGTTGAGTCAGCAATTTGATATCCCCGCTGCTTTACTAGAGGAGCTTCTTTTTCTACCTTGCCTTGGATGTAAACTGTAGCCTTATTATCCTCTACAGGTTTAATTTCCCGAATCGGTGTTACATTAGCGCCAATCCTAAAATTGTTGAAATTCAATTCCGTAGGTTTGCCATTACTACAACTACACAGTCCTACAACCAGAAAAAAAGCCAATCCTTGCGGCAAGAACCTCAAATAAGAAAGTTTTGTTTGTTGCATAAAAGCCAGCAATTGAGATAATTTTTGCATTAATCCTTACCTTGTCACCAATTTCTTCAAGTTTTTATTCATACTATCTATGTTGTGCTGACCAAAAAAAAGGGTTCAGCTGTTCCTCCTCTCTTTTATCCTTCAGTTAAGGCAGCTAATCTGAGAAAATAGTCAAGGCAATAGGTGACAGGGAACAGGTGAAGAAAAGGGATAAGGTGTAGGTTGTAGGGTGTAAGGAATTAAGAACCCAAATGTATCTTTTCTTCTGACTCCTGTTAGCGTAAGCTCCAACCTGCGGGTGGCACTCCTGAACTTCTGATAGCGGAGCGTGGCGTTAGCCATACTCCTCAACTCCTTCTTCTGACTAATTAACAATGGAAACACAAACTGCCAAAATCCTTGATGGTAAAGCATTAGCGGCTAAAATTCAGCAAGAATTGGCTGCTACTATTACAAACTTACAACCGAAAATTGACCGACCTCCGGGTTTAGCTGTGCTAATGGTTGGTGATAACCCAGCTTCAGCAGCTTATGTTAGCAACAAAGAAAAAGCTTGCGCCAAAGTAGGAATTGCCTCTTTTGGGAAGCATTTTCCCACGGAAACTAGCCAAACTGAACTAGAGGAAGTAATTGCTGAACTCAACCAAGATAAAAGGGTAGATGGAATTCTGGTACAGTTACCCTTACCTAAACATTTAGATGCGATTGCACTTTTACATAAAATTGCACCGGATAAAGATGCTGATGGGCTGCACCCTGTTAACTTGGGACGACTGGTGCGGGGTGAGACAGGTTTACGCAGCTGTACACCAGCGGGTGTGATGCGACTGCTAGAAGAATATAAAATTCCCCTGGTGGGAAAACAGGCAGTGGTGGTAGGACGTAGTATTTTAGTTGGTAAGCCAATGGCATTGATGCTATTAGAGGCTGATGCGACAGTCACTATTGCCCACTCCCGCACCCAAGACCTCAAAACCATCACCCAAAATGCTGATATTCTCATTGCCGCAGCAGGTATTCCAGGATTAATCACAGCTGATATGGTGAAACCGGGCGCTGTTGTGGTAGATGTGGGGATAAATCGCATCACTGATAGCAGTGGCAAAAGTCGTTTAGTCGGCGATATCGACTTTTCAACAACGGCTATGGTGGCAGAATATATCACCCCAGTTCCCGGTGGTATTGGTCCAATGACAGTCGCTATGCTATTGCAAAATACGGTATCTAGCTATTTGCGGACAACCAGTAATTAAGGAGTAATAGTTTCTTATTTAACTGAAGCGATTTGAGATTTATGGAATCTAAGTAAAATCCAAAATCCCAAATCCAAAATCCCAAATCTAAAATCCAGCGAATGTTTCTGCTCCACCACACCGTAAAATTGTCACACACATCACAATAAACCAAAACTTTAGGAATTGCAGTATGGTAGCAACGGATAACTTTCAAAAAACATCAGAACCAGCCAGATTCAACCTCGCTGCCTATCTCAAAGAAAGACAACAGCTTTGTGACACTGCCTTGGATCAAGCGATTCCTGTAGTTTATCCAGAAACAATTTACGAATCCATGCGCTACTCCCTCCTCGCTGGAGGTAAGCGTGTACGTCCCATTCTTTGCCTTGCGGCCTGTGAAATTATGGGTGGCACTATGGACATGGCCATGCCAACAGCTTGTGCTGTAGAGATGATTCACACCATGTCCTTGATTCATGATGACTTACCAGCAATGGATAACGACGATTACCGCCGTGGTAAGTTAACAAATCACAAAGTCTACGGCGAAGATATTGCAATTTTAGCCGGGGATGGGTTGTTAGCTTTGGCTTTTGAATTCGTAGCCACCCAAACCCCCAAAAACGTCCCCGCAGAGCGAACTTTAGAGGTAATTGCCCGTCTGGGTAAGGCTTTGGGCGCTGCTGGTTTAGTTGGTGGTCAAGTGGTAGATTTAGAATCGGAAGGTAAGTCAGATATTTCCTTGGCAACCCTGAATTTTATTCATAACCACAAAACAGCCGCCTTGTTAGAAGCATCTGTGGTTTGCGGAGGAGTTATTGCCGGAGCATCCCCTTCAGATATACAAAAATTAACTCATTATTCTCAAAATATTGGTCTGGCCTTCCAAATCATAGATGATATTCTGGATATCACTGCCACCCAAGAACAATTAGGTAAAACCGCAGGTAAAGACCTCAAAGCACAAAAAGTCACCTATCCCAGCCTGTGGGGAATTGAAGAATCTCGCGCTAAAGCAAAACAACTGGTGGAAGAAGCTTGTGCAGAATTGGCATTCTATGGAGAAAAAGCAGTCCCTCTCCAAGCGATCGCTCACTTCATCATCAATCGCAATCACTAAACATTTTGGATTTTGGATTGTGGATTTTGGATTTTGGATTAGACAATCTCAAATTTAAAATCGCAAATCCAAAATTTATAGCAACAGCCAAAGTGGTTAGGACAACAACAGATGATAAAACATAGACAATCCAACCCTTTTAACTGGAGTCACCTGCTATAGTTACAAAATTATGCACCACAATGTTTTGACAGCTAACTACTGACATCAACAACTTTTCCTCAACACACAACTGTTACTCATAAATTAATTACTGAACATTACCAAACCAAAATACCATGCAGGACATAGGCGACATTTTCAACAACCGGGTGCTGCTGGTTGCTCTTGTAGCTTGTTTTGTGGCTCAAGGATTAAAACTCATCTTTGAAGTTATCAAACATCGCAAAATAAATGTGCGTGTCTTAGTTACCACAGGAGGTATGCCTAGCGCCCATTCCGCTTTAGTAACAGCTTTAGCGGCTGGTGTGGGGCAAACTCTGGGTTGGTCATCTCCTGATTTTGCCGTAGCTGCGGTTTTTGCCATCATTGTCATGTATGATGCAGCGGGAGTGCGCCAAGCCGCTGGTAAACAAGCTCGAATACTCAATCAAATGATTGATGAATTATTTCATGAAAAACCAGAATTTAGTCAAGACCGTCTCAAAGAACTACTTGGACATACACCAGTTCAAGTAATAGCAGGTTCAGCTTTAGGAATAACAATTTATTGGCTATCTAGAGCCGCTTATTAGTAATAGGGAATAGGTAACAGGGAATAGGGAGCAGGGGGAAAATAACAATTGACAACTGTTAACTGATAGCTGAAAAAAATCACTTTGAACTGACAACTGAGCGCAGCAACATTACTTTTCTTCCATCTGCTAATAGGGCAAAAAACCCTTTTTCAGTTAATTTTTGTAATGTGTTGTATGCCTCGGTTTGGTTGGTAGTATAAACAGCCAATAAATAAGGGCGTTGCCCATAGGAAACAAGACCGACATTACCCCCCACAGCCATTTGTACACTATTTGCCAGTTCGGGGCGGTTGAAATAATCCACCAATACTGCAAAACCATCTCCCAAAACTCTGGGATTATAACTAACTTTCTGATTTGGTACAGTTGCTGATGTCGTGATTGTCGGTGCGACTGTTGCAGGTACAACTCTTGTTGATGTCGTAATTGGCGGTGTGATTGTTGCAGGTGCTACTGTTGGTGATGTTGGTCGAGTGGTAATAATGGCAGATAAACCCACAATATTGTTAACATATTTTGCCCAACGGTTAGCATCATCAATTTTATTAAAACCACCAATTCGCGTTACTGTTTCATTCAAATATTGACAAGTAACTGTTTTCAAATCAGATGGTAAAGCACTGCGTAATTGTTGTTGATTACTAGTTGTGGGACTAACAACTAATAACAGATACTCCCCAGGATTAGGCGGTTGACATACAGGAATAGCTGCTTGGGCAAAAACAGGATCAATACTACTAATCAAGGGCGTGATACTTGCGGCGACCGTAGCTAATACTGGTAATAAAGCACTTGGTAAAGAATAAAATTTTGGTACAAACATTGGATACCTAATATATAGATTCTACTCTGAGTAAATTGCCAACTTATCTGTTTATGTTGCTAAGTATGGTGTGGAGCAGTTAACAGTTATCAGTTGTTATTTTCCCCCTGCTGCCTGCTCCCTGCCTTGACTTTATGACACAGTTGTTAAAGATGCCAAAGCATCAGGAATTTTTGGTGAAGGAGCCTGAAATTCTCCAGTTATTACATACTCTAGACGCAATTTTAACCAAGTAATAAATTGAGAATTGGTAGAAATAATTGCCACTGGAGGTTTAGGACACTTCTTTTTATTGTCTGCCATTTCTGGTGCTTCTAGAAAAGCTGGGTTTTTCACTAACCAAAAATCAATTTCTTTTTCTTGTTCGTGGTAATGACGGGTACGTTCCTTCAAAACTTCGTGTATTGGCTCTTCTTCCAGCAGAAAGTGTTGACTAGCCAAAACGTAATAGTATGTTGTCATGTTTTATCCTTTGGTTACTATTTGATAATTTATAGGGTACAGCAGCAATACTGTACCCTAATCAGTTAACTTTTTTTGAATCCCTTAAACCAAGAACTGAAGGGGCAAGCACCAGCTTTGTTTTCGTTTTCACTATTGACTAGTTTGCCACCTGCTGTCAGCTTTTCTAAAAACAGGTTGTTGTCAAAATAGTGTTCCACGGACAGAATCTTTAAATCATCAGTGACATGAGCTACACTCATACCGATAATTTCCACTGTTTCCCCCGTAGGTGCAAAATCTTTGTAAGCACCCCGGAAATGTCCCCAGTGCCGCCACTTAAATGCAACATTAGGTGGTCCTGAGTACACTTCTAGCACTTCCCAAGGAAATCCTTGTGGAAAGGTACTGTGGAATATTTTAGCTGATGATTCAAAACTTTCTTCCGAAGCTTTGTAATGTTCGGAGTCAGCCATAAATAAGTTATAAGTACCTTGGGCTGATAAATCTGCTGCTGTATACTCTTTACCGCCATTGGTACTAACCCGAAACTTATCTGTCACCACAGATAACCATTGCTGGGGGTTGCTTTTGAAAGATACCTCCATCTCGAAGGTTCTGACCAAGTTCTGCACGAGGGCTTCTAGTGTACCCTCTAAGTGATTACAGGTACTTTCTTGAGCGAGATTTTCGTTAGAACGGGTATAATCCGGGGGTGTTTGATAGCGCCATTCTGCATGGGTGCTGTATGCGAT
This sequence comes from Sphaerospermopsis aphanizomenoides BCCUSP55, assembly GCF_001586785.1. GTDB lineage: Bacteria > Cyanobacteriota > Cyanobacteriia > Cyanobacteriales > Nostocaceae > Sphaerospermopsis_A > Sphaerospermopsis_A aphanizomenoides_A. Next base: position 10,302 of record NZ_LUFH02000039.1, on the reverse strand, counting down.
TACTGTATCCCGGTCTTGTACCCAAAGAGGCAGGTTGTTAGGCTGTTTGGCAGTCATAGCAGTCTGAAGTTACTAATGTGACTCTAAGTTTTGAGGATTACGCAGCTACAACCCCTCTCGTGGAAGAAGTTCAGGAGTATGGCTTACGCCACGCTCCGCTATCAGGAGTTCAGGAGTATGGCTAACGCCACGCTTCGCTATCAGGAGTTGACGATGAAGTTGTTTTCCCGCACCCTACACCCTACACCCTACACCCCATCCCCTGTTCCCTTCATTGCTTGTTTCATTTCTCGGACGGCTCTTTCCATTCCTACTAAAGCCGCTCGACTAATGATAGTATGGCCAATATTGAGTTCTTCCATACCTGGAAGTGCCGCTACTGGGTAAACGTTCCAGTATGTAAGTCCATGACCAGCATTCACTCGCAACCCAGCTTTAATCGCTTGTTCACACCCTTGTGCTAATAAAGCTAGTTCATGTTGACGAGTGGTTTCATCTTTGGCTTCAGCATATTGTCCTGTGTGTAGTTCAATGAATTTTGCCTGAACCTTGGCAGACGCTTCGATTTGTGCTGGTTCGGCATCAATGAACAAACTCACGGGAATGCCAGCATTTTGCAATTTATCTACTATCTCTCCTATTCTAGCAATTTGCCCGACAATATCCAAACCGCCTTCTGTGGTTACTTCTTCGCGTTTTTCTGGTACTAATGTGACATAATCGGGTTTAATGTCGAGGGCAATTCCCAACATTTCATCAGTTGCTGCCATTTCTAAGTTTAAGTGCGTTCTTACTGTTTGCCGCAACAGACGCACATCTCTATCTTGAATATGTCTTCTGTCCTCCCGCAAATGGGCGGTAATGCCGTCTGCACCTGCTAATTCGGCTAATACCGCAGCGGCGATGGGATCTGGTTCTACTGTTCTTCTGGCTTGGCGAATGGTAGCGATATGGTCAATATTTACACCGAGTGTAGGCACGCCTGGTTTCTCCTGTTGCACTGTGTTTTAGATTTTGATTTTAACTAATTCAGGAGGTATGAGTAGGTTGGTGTTAAAAATTGTGGTTATGATCAGGTAAGGAGTAAAAGGAGAAAATAAATAATTATCAATTATCAATTATCAATTATCAATTATCAATTATCAATTATAAAGAGGCGATATGCTTTTAGAACTTCAACAAATTATTGTCAACCCTGGCCAACAAATGTTACTCAAGGATATTAGTTGGCAGCAGTTAGAAAATATTTTAGAAGAAATGGGAGAAAGGCGTGCTGCACGTATTTCTTATAGTGATGGCTGGTTAGAGATTATGGTTCCTTTACCTGAACACGAAAAAGATAAAGAAATAGTTGGTGAGTTTGTCAGAATTTTATTAGACCATCTGCAAATTGATTTTGAACCTTTTGGTTCTACCACACTGAAAAATCAGAGGATGGGTCAAGCTGTAGAACCAGATACTAGTTTTTATATTCAAAATCAAGCGGCTGTAATTGGTAAAAATCGAATTGATTTAAATATAGATCCACCACCAGATTTAGCGATTGAAATTGATATTACTTCTCGGACTCGATTTGAAAATTATGAAATTTTGGGAGTTCCTGAACTTTGGCGATATAAACAACAAGGTTTGGAAATTTTCTTGTTACAGGAAGGGAAATATGTAAAATCTCAATCTAGTCCTAATTTTCCTAATATCCCGATTTTGGAATTAGTTAATGAGTATGTGCAGCAGTGTTTAACTATTGGCAGAAGTCAGGCGATGCGGAACTTTAGGAGTTGGGTTAGGGATAATTTGTAGCCATTTTTAATCTGCACATTTTAATTTTAGGAAGCTGAAAACAGATTATGATTAAGATTTAAGGCTTGATGAAAAAGGTGATAATTGCTCATGACTACCGAAAACAATCTAGCCATTGTGGACTGGGAACCCCACAACCCACCTACAGATTTAATATTTGATGATGGTGAACCCTTGGAATCAAATCGACATCGTATTGCCATGAATGTCCTCATTCGGTCGTTGCAACAGGCTTGGTGCGATCGCAGTGATTATTTTACTGGGGGCAATATGTTTATTTACTACAGCAGTAACCAGCTAATAAATCGTGATTTTCGTGGCCCTGATTTTTTCGCTGTTCTTAATGTTGACGGCACAGCTTCTAGACAAGGTTGGGTGGTTTGGGAAGAAGATGGTCGCTATCCTGATGTGATTGTGGAATTAATGTCACGGTCTACAGCAGCTATAGATAAAGGCATTAAAAAAGACCTTTATGAACAGACTTTTCGGACTTCAGATTATTTTGTCTATGATCCTTTTGACCCTAATTCTTTACAAGGATGGCATTTAGATGAAAACCAAGAATATCAACCTTTAACACCTAATGAAAATGGTTGGTTATGGTGTAGACGTTTGGGTTTTTGGTTAGGAACTTGGGAAGGAACTATAGATAGGGAAAGTGCAATCTGGGTACGATTTTATGATGTTGCTGGCAATTTAGTTTTGTTACCAGAAGAAGCGGCAAAATCACAAGCAGAAATTGCAGTTATACAAGCTGAGGAAGCTAAATTAAGAGAGGAGGAAGCTAAAGCACAGGCGGCTAGATTGGCTGCTAGATTAAGAGAACTGGGTGAAAATCCAGATATGTTGTAATCTCTTTTTTGTAGGTTGGGGAGTCATCGCTGTTGATGGTATTCCCCGGCTTACAGTGATTATCTAAACAATTGGGACTAAAACCGGACTTCGCCCAAAGTTTTTGGAGCGGGGTATAAATTCCTTGTTACAAAAACGGCCTCCTGCCCCCTGCCTCCTGCCTTCGTTAATAATTAACTCGAAGCACTGGTGTAAAACCTTAATGCAAACCGCCAAAACCAAGTGGAAATTAAAAATAATATCACCGCTAATATGACTGCACCAAATAACCAAGTTAACTGAGTTTCACCTAACATTGCTTGGGCAGGAATTGTGGTTAAAAATGCCACTGGAACTACAAAGGTAAAGAAAACTCTATAAGCAGCTGGATAAGCTACTATTGGATATCTGCCAGCTTCTAATAAACCCCGTAATACTTCTGTAACGTTGTAAATTTTCACGAACCAAATACTCGTAGCTCCCAGCATAAACCAGAGGCTGTAAAGAATCACGAAACCGCAGGTCAAGGGAAATATACTCAGTAAGTATTTGTCTATTCCTAAACCTAGATTGTTACCTGCATAGCCAATGATCATACAGCCAAAGATTAAATCTGGTAATCCCCAGGGTGATAGAGTGTGAGTAGAAAGCCAAAACTGACTGCGGATAGGTTTTAATAATACAAAGTCTAAAGTTCCTTCTTGAACGTGACGAACAATTTGGTTTAAGTTAGGTGCTAAAAAAGTGGCAGAAAAGCCTTGTAATAAGGTAAATATTCCTAAAACTATTAAAGCGGCTGACCATGACCAACCAGGAAAGGTGTAACCGTTGCGGTAAAATAGGAATAGTCCAAAAATGCTACCTACGAGATTACCGATACTGCTGAAGGTGGCGATGATGAAGTTAAGACGGTACTCCATTTCTGCGGCGATCGCAGCACTCCAAAATAATCGTAACACTTTTAAATATCTTTCCATCTTGTTCCTTTAAACCAATATCTACAACATCTAAAATAACTTTTTATAATCTTAATATTAATTTTTATTTTCAGAAAATTTTGAACGTTAAGATGTTGAATGCAACTTCTTGAGCAGGTGAGATTTCATGCATTTTAATTTACCAGATTTAATTAGAGGATGTTTGAAAAGTCTCTCATGGTGTATCAAAGATTTTCAGATCCCCCTAAATCCCCCTTAATAAGGGGGACTTTGAATCTAGTTCCCCTTATTAAGGGGGTTAGGGGGGATCTAGAAGTGTTGAAAATAACCATCTCAAACTTTTAAAACAACCTCTAATTAAATCATTGGGTTACTTTGGGGTATGGGGAATTATCTTTGCTGAATCTGGCCTACTGATCGGCTTTTTTCTTCCTGGTGATAGTTTACTATTTACAGCAGGATTTGTGGCTTCTCAGCAATTACTGAATATTTGGGTGCTAATTTTTGGTGCGTTTGTTTGTGCTGTGTTTGGGGATAATGTAGGTTACTTTACTGGCCATAAATTTGGCAGAAAATTATTTGATCAAGAAGAGTCTTGGTTATTTCATAAAAATCACGTTGTGAAAACTCAAGCATTTTATGAAAAGCATGGTAAAAAAACTATTGTTTTAGCAAGATTTATGCCAATTATTCGCACCTTTGCCCCAATTGTAGCAGGTATTGGTTCTATGCACTATCGCACATTTATGGTTTACAACCTGATTGGTGGTTTTGTTTGGACTTTTGGCATTACTATGTTAGGTTTCTTTTTAGGTAAGTCACTACCAGCAGAACAATTAGATAAATATCTATTACCAATCATTGGTTTAATTATTATGGTTTCTTTATTACCTTCGATTGTTCATGTCATTAAAGAAAATAGAGCGAATAAATAAAGGTGACAGGTGACAGGTGACAGGTGACAGGTGACAGGTGACAGGTGACAGGTGACAGGTGACAGGTGACAGGTGACAGGTGACAGGTAACAGGTAACAGGTGACAGGTGACAGGTGACAGGTGAATAACCCATTACCAAATTTAGCCAAAAACTGGTAACGTCAAACAAAGGAAAAATATTTTTTTGGAAGTTTAGGTTTTGAACACACGCTCTAATTCACGCTCTAATTATTGGCAACTTTTACCTTATATTCGCACCCAGTGGGAAACCATTGCTAAGGGTTTTGTGGGAATATTAGGATATGTATTGGCCACTTTAACGCTGATTAATCTCGCTGGGAAGTTGGCAGTTCCCTTTGGACAAGGTAATGTAGTAGCGATCGCCCAATTAACGGGGATTTGTGCTTTGGTATTTTTGGTGCGGGGCTTTTTCCAAGCTGTACAAGATTTATACATGGCACGTGCAGCTTTAAGAGTGGCTTTTCATCTCCGTCAACAAGTTTATTCACATTTACAAAAGCTAAATCTCAGTTATTTTGAAACCGCAAAAGCTGGAGATTTATCTTACCGTCTCACGGAAGATGTTGACAGAGTTGGGGAAGTTATCAATAAGCTTTTTCATGATTTTGTTCCCTGCGTTTTGCAGTTGATAGCTATTCCCATCTACATGATTTATTTGAATTGGCAACTCACCCTTACTACAGTTGTTGTTGCCCCCGTGATGGGAATTTTAATTGGTTGGTTTGGGGAAAGATTACGGAAATATTCTCTGAAAAGTCAAAATCGGATTTCTGATTTATCAGCTATTTTGACAGAAGTATTTAGCGGTATTCGTTTAATCAAAGCTTTTGCCGCAGAAAACTATGAAATTGCTAGATTTAGCTATGAAGCAGAACGTAGTTTGAAAGCTAAATATTCAGCAGAACGGTTAAAAGCAATTCAAATTCCCATTGTGGGATTTTTAGAAGCTGTGAGTGCTTTATCTTTGCTGATGGTGGGAGTATGGCAAATTTCTCAAAAAAATTTAACTGTAGGGGAATTTTTCAGTTATTTAGCAGCAGCAGCTTTGTTAATTGATCCTATTGGTCATACTACTCATAACTATAATGAATTTAAACAAGGTGAAGCCTCGGTTGACCGGGTTTTTGAATTGTTAGCAATTCAGCCAACAGTGTTAGAAAAAGATCATGCTACCAATCTGCCTGATGTGATTGGCAAAATTGAATACCGGGATGTAACGTTTGCTTATAAACCTGGGGAACTGGTTTTAAATAATATTAGTTTATTAGTAATGCCAGGACAAGCGATCGCACTTGTGGGTGCTTCTGGTGCTGGTAAAACTACTTTTGTAAATCTTTTACCGCGATTTTATGATCCTGAAAGTGGGGAAATTTTTATAGATGGTGTCAATATTCGAGATGTGACATTAAATAGTTTAAGAAGACAAATTGGCATTGTTCCACAAGAAACGATTATGTTTTCCGGAACTATTGCCCAAAATATTGCTTTTGGACAAAAATATTTTGATATTAAGGCAGTAGAAGAAGCGGCAAAAATTGCCAATGCTCATAAATTTATTCAGCAACTACCGGAAGGTTATAATACTTGGGTAGGTGAGCGTGGTGTGAATTTATCTGGTGGACAAAGACAAAGAATTGCGATCGCTCGTGCTGTACTCTTAGATCCGCAAATTTTGATACTTGATGAAGCCACATCTGCCTTAGATTCCGAGTCAGAAGCTTTAGTGCAGGAAGCTTTGGAAAGATTAATGGAAACCCGCACTGTGTTAATTATTGCCCATAGATTATCAACAGTGAGAAAGTGCGATCGCATTTTGGTATTAGAAAAAGGACAAATTGTGGAATCAGGAAATCATGAAGAATTGTTAGCTTTAGAAGGTAGATATGCGCGGTTTTATGCCCAGCAATTTTCCTAGGAAGAAAACATTATACTCCCACACCCTTACATAGCAGAAAAAGCTGCCAAATAGTTAGCGGCTTCTTCCAGAGTTTGAATTAAATCTTCTAAGGTATAAATATTGTAATTTTGGGTCATGGTTTCACTGACAGGAGTAGAAACTTGTCTAGAATGAGAATGATTGGTAAAAATACAATTAATTAACTGCATGACTGCTTTCCCTGGCTGGTTTATATAATTAATATTCAGTGATTTTGATGAGTTGGACAGTGATGACGATAGGATGCAACTGTGATTGTGAATAAGTCGAAAGCTGATCTTAGTAAGTAAGAGGCAGTGATTTTATCTAGATTACTGAGTGATTAATGCCCAATAGACGGTGTGATCCGTATCATTACTATTAGTAAAATCCGAAAAAGCTTAAGCTATAACAGTTATAACGTGCTAGAGCAATATTTTGGGAACAATTAAGATAATGCCTATAAACTCAAACTCTTGCTTTGATTATGCAACCGACAAATCCTTCAATTCATAACTTCGCTAATCAATCAGAACAGGTTAGCAACAAAAAAGCCAAACTAAAAACCCAGGTGCAACGCAATCAACTGTTAGCTGATGTCGTTTTACGCATTTATACATCTTTGAGTTTAGACGAAATTCTCAATACCACAGTCACAGAAGTACGGCAATTACTACAGGTTGAGCGTGTAATTATTTATCGTTTTGATCCTAATGGTGGTGGAAAAATCACCGTGGAATCTGTTGTCACAACCGAATTGTCTATTCTAGATCAAATAATTCCACATAAATACTTCCAGCGAAATTGGCTAGATTCTCATCACAACAAAGTTTCTCAATCTATAGCCAATATTTATCAATCAAATTTAAATCCTGATCATATTGAATTATTAACACAGTATCAAATTAAAGCCTGTTTATTAGTACCAATTTTAGTAGAGAATTCACCTTGGGGACTACTAATTGCCCATAGCTGTAGCGATGTGCGTCCGTGGGAAGCTGATGAAGTGGAATTTCTAGAACAACTATCAGTACAGGTAGCAACCGCTATTCAACAAGCCACCTTACTCCAACAAGTCCAGACAGCCAATGCCAAACTTGAAACCAAAGTAGCAGAAATAACTTCTCAACTGCAAGCGGCTAATCAACGTTTACAACAAGAGTTAATCCGCGCTCAACAAGCAGAAGCTGCACTCCAAAAAAGTGAAGAACAATATCGACGCATTGTAGAAACAACTTCTGAAGGAATTTGGATGCTGGATACAGAAAGCAAAACTAGCTTTGTCAACCCTCAAATGGCAGTAATGTTGGGCTATTCTGTAGAAGAAATGCTGGGCAAACCTTTATTTAATTTTATGGGCATTGAAGAACAAAAAATAGCCCAAACATACTTAGAAAATTGTCATCAAGGTATTCAAGATCAACCAGATTTCAAATTTCGTCGTCAAGATGGTTCTGAATTATGGGCAATAGTTTCCACAACACCAATTCTTGATGCTACAGGAAAATATGTAGGTGCATTAGTAATGTTGACAGATATTACTGAACGTAAACAAGTAGAATCAACCTTGCAACAGCAGTTACAAAAAGAGGTACTACTCAAGCAAATCACTGAGCAAATTCGGCAGAATTTGCAAACTCAACATATTTTTGAAACTGCTGCGGTGCAAATTGGTAGGGCGTTTCGAGTTCATCGTTGTCTAATTCATGCATATCTTGACCAACCCGAACCTCATCTATCTTTGGTAGCAGAATACTTAAATGAAAATTATAAATCAAGCCAAAAATTGATAATTCCTGTTGCCAATAATCCTCATGCTGAAGCAGTCTTAGCTCAAGATCGGGCAATTGTGATCTCAGATATTGAAACTGAAGCATTATTGCAGCCTGTGATTGACCTTTGCTACGAACTAGAAATTAAATCAATGTTATGTATTCGTACTTCTTACCAAGGAAAACCTAATGGCTGCATTGGAATACATCACTGTATCAGCAAGCAAACTTTGCAGGATCAGCAAATTCGAGAGTGGAAACATGATGAAATTGAAATACTAGAAGCTGTGGCTGCTCAGGTAGGAATTGCACTGGCTCAAGCTGCTTTATTAGAACAAGAAACTACTCGACGGGAAGAACTAACACTGAAAAATTTGGCTCTAGAAGAAGCAACAAGGCAAGCCGAAAGTGCTAACCAAGCAAAAAGTGAATTTTTGGCTAATATGCGCCACGAAATTCGTACACCCATGAATGCCATTATTGGTTTTGCAAATTTATTAAAATCTACTGTTACAGAACCTCAAATATCATCTTATATTCACGCTATTGTCTCCAGTGGCAGGACTCTACTCGTACTGATTAATGATATCCTCGACCTGTCCAAAATTGAAGCCGGAAAGCTGGATCTCTACTACGAACCTGTGGATTTACGCACACTAATTAATGAAATTATCCAAATATTTAACCCAATTGCAACTGATAAAAATTTACTTTTATACTCAATAGTTGAAGATACAATACCTCAAGCTATTGATATAGATCAAATCCGGTTACGGCAAATCCTCTTTAATGTAGTTGGGAATGCTGTCAAATTTACAGAACAAGGACACATCAAAATATCTATCCGTGCTAAGTCATATTTTGCTGATCAAGAAGAAAAAATCTGGTTAGAAATTGCTGTTGAAGATACAGGTATTGGGATTGCCCGTGACCAGCAACAAAGCATTTTTGAAGCATTTGTTCAAAGCTCTGGAAAAAGCAGTCGTAAATATGGCGGTACAGGGCTAGGACTAGCAATCACTAAACGATTAATCAACATGATGGGTGGCATATTAACACTGCAAAGTGAACCTGGAGAGGGTAGTATTTTTACCTTTGTATTTCCAGCCGTTTCACCCGGATCGGATATGATAAAAATAGTTCCAGAATCTTCCCCTGATGATTTAAACCAGTTTGCACCAAGCACAATTTTGGTTGTAGATGATGTAGCATCAAATCGAGACTTAATCCAAGGCTATTTTCACCAAACTCATCATCATATTTTGCTGGCAGAAGATAGACAAAAAGCTATTAATTTAGCTAAATTACACTATCCTGATTTAATTTTATTGGACATAATCATGCCAGATATTAATGGCATAGAAGTTGCTACACATCTTAAGAAAGACCCACAAACTCAACATATTCCTATCATAATTATCACCGCTTCATGTCATCTCCAAGACCAAGAAATACTTGAGAATATCTGTCAGGGATGTTTATCTAAACCGATTAGCTGTGTACAACTATTTACAGAAATTAAGAAGTATTTACAACCAGTGAGCATAATAGCAGAAGAAAATCCCAGCGATAGCTCTAAAACTAATACTGTTTCTCCGCAATTATTCATCAATACCATAGATTTACCAAAATTATTAACTAAGTTACAACAAGCAGAAGAAACTATCTGGCATAGCTTACGTAAAACTCTCAAAATGCGTGAGATAAAACAGTTTATTCAGCGTCTATATTCCTGGGGAAAAGAGCATCAGTGTCAGTTATTAGTTGATTACGCTAATTCTCTACAAACTCAAATAGATGTCTTAGATATGGATAAATTATTTGTAATAATTGACCAGTTTCCATCTTTGCGAAGAACATTAGAAAAGTTGATTGAACAAGAGTAAGAATTCACGAGTCAGGATTGAGAATGTTTGATAAATTGGTGATAAGTAGAAAGGCGTGAAAAAACAGAAGTATGTAGGGTTTGCTGAATAAAGCCAAAAGCCAGATAAATAAAGAGTTTAAGGGTAAGAAAAAAGGAACAAGGTGCAAGAAAAAGGGGTAAAATAGGTAAAAACCCTTGCATCAAGGTACATCAAAATGTATC
>NZ_LUFH02000038.1 GCF_001586785.1 Sphaerospermopsis aphanizomenoides BCCUSP55 | reverse complement strand
TGGGGAGATGGGGAGATGAGGGGATGGGGAGAAAGATTTACCTGCTGCCTTCTGCCTCCTGCCTTCTGCCTCCTGCCTCCTGCCTCCTGAACTCCTGAACTTCTGAACTCCTGCCTCCTGACTCCTAAACTCCTAAACTCCTGAACTCCTGAACTCCTTCTTCAATGACCAACTTACAAATTTTTCTCGATATTGCTACTGAAGCGGCTTTAGCTGCTGGTATGGTTTTGCAAGATTATCTGGGTAAAGTAGAAGATGCTATTACCGAAAAAGGAAGACCTGGTGATTTAGTTACCGCTGCTGATCAGGCTTCCGAAAAAGTCATTTTGGACGTTTTACGTCGCCATTTTCCCCAACATTCCATTCTTGCAGAAGAGTCAGGAAAACTGGGTGATCAAACTAGTGAATACCTCTGGGCTATTGATCCTTTGGATGGTACAACTAACTACGCCCATCAATATCCCTGTTTTGCAGTTTCTATTGGTTTGTTGATCCAAGGTGTACCGCAAGTTGGTGTAATTTATGACCCTTTCCATAATGAACTATTCCGGGCTGCTGCTGGCTTAGGTGCAACTCGCAACCGTAGACCTATCAAGGTTTCTCAAACTGTTGAGTTGAGTAAAAGTCTGTTAACCACAGGATTTGCTTATGACCGTCGAGAAACTCAAGATAATAATTATGCAGAATTTTGTCATCTGACCCATCTTACCCAAGGCGTGAGACGTGGCGGTTCAGCATCCTTAGATTTAGCTTATGTTGCCTGTGGCCGTGTTGATGGTTATTGGGAAAGAGGAATTGCACCTTGGGATGTTGCAGCTGGTATAATTTTGGTACAAGAAGCAGGTGGCAAAGTCACAGCTTATGATGGTACTGATGTAAAAATTGAATCTGGGAGAATCCTAGCTACTAATAGCTATATTCACGACACTCTCAGTCAAAAACTCATGCAAGTCTCCCCTTTATCAGCCTGGTAAGCAAGAAAAACTGCCATTCAACAATTGACAATGAACAATGGACAATGAAAAATTACTGCTTTCTCAAGGGTGGAGGATTGAAATTCAGGGAGGGTTTTTCTGGCTCTTGCTCCTGGAAAAGAGAGGTTTTAAACCTAATTAACTAATTGTCAATTATCAATTGTCCATTGATAATTGGTAGATAAATAATACAGGCGAGTTACACTATAAAAAATTGCTGCTTGGGTGCAAGATTTCTATATGTCTTTAAAAATAGATGGTGGATTATTCAAATATGAAATCATAGATTATCACGCAGTTCTGTGCGTACCAGTTGATGCTGATGCAAAGGAAGTGCGTAAACGCTATCTCAAGATTGCTAGACGCTTGCACCCAGATAGTTCCGCTATTGCGAATAGTCCAGAAAAAGATATAGCCAATGACTTATTGTCTAAGTTGGTGAATCCTGCTTATGAAAAACTGTCTGTAGAACGCAATCGAGCAGAATATACTTTAGTGTTGTCTCAAATAGGCAAACGTCTAGCACAAGAGTCAGCACAAATAGAACTGAGTACAGAGGCTGCCAAGCAATTAGCGATCGCTCCCAACGTTGACTTGTTGTACAAAAATGCGATCGCCAAAATCGCCGAAACCCAATTTAATCAGTTAAAACAAGTACCCCAATTCATTGCCCAAATTAGTGAATTAAATTTAGTGTACTTGATGCGACGTGCAGGAAAAATCATGACAACTTCCCCAGTTGTTCAAGCTGCAACCTCTACTACAGCACCACCTCCACCACCTCCACCACCCTCACCACCAAAAGAAGATTCCGTGGTGGAACAATACCTGCGTCGCGCTCAAACTCTAATTAAGAATAACCAATTTGTCCCAGCCAAAGTAGAATTACAAGATGCCTTGAAGCTTGAGCCGAAAAACAGTCGCGCCCATAGCTTAATGGCTATATTATATATGCGGCAAAATCAGCTAAAAATGGCCAGAATTCACTTCGATAATGCACTGAAATTAGATCCCCATGATCCCATAGCTTTGGAGTGGAAACCTAAAGTTGATAAGGTTTTAGGGACTCAATCTGGTACTACTCAAGTGAAGAAATCTGCCGATAGCGAAGATCCACAACCAGATAACTCTTCTGGAAATGGTGGTTTGTTTGGTGGTCTGTTTGGTGGGAAGAAAAAATAATGGTGTATCAACCAGCAGCGGGAGCTAGGGATCTACTGCCCTTAGATGTGGCTCAAAAACGCTGGATTGAAGAAAGGTTACAGCAAGTTTTTCACCGTTGGGGATATCACAGGATTATCACCTCAACTTTGGAAAGAATGGATACCCTCATGGCAGGTGGAGCAATTCAACGCCATAAGGTAATTCAATTACAAAATGGTCAAGATGAAGAACTGGGTTTACGTCCAGAACTCACAGCCTCTATTGCCCGGACTGTAGTTACTCGCATGGCAGAGGCTACCTATCCCCAACGACTGTACTACAATGCTAATGTATTCCGTCGTAACTGGGAAAATCGCCATAATCGCCAGCAAGAGTATTATCAAGCTGGTGTAGAGTTGCTAGGATCAGATGGGTTGCTGGCCAATGCGGAAGTGCTGCTACTGGTAGCCAGTTGTTTAGAGGCTTTAGATTTGCAAGGATGGCATTTAATCCTTGGTGAAGCCGGAATTACTAAATTTCTACTGGATGCTTTTCCAAGCAATATCAGAAGTAAAGTGCGGGGTGCGATCGCTCATTTAGATCGAGTTGCTTTAGACACTTTGCCCATGAGTGATGAACTACGGGAACGTGCCAGAATCATGTTAGATCTGCGCGGTGACAGTGGTGATGTCTTGGCAAAGGTCAGCAGTTTAAATTTAGATGCAGATCAACAAGCAGCGGTAAATAACCTCAAATCCCTAGTCGAATTACTAGAATCAGAAGGTAAATTCTCCTTAATTCTGGACTTGAGTTTGATTCAAACCATAGACTACTATACAGGCATTGTGTTTGAAGTAGTTAGTAATACCGACGGACAAGCACAGGTCTTAGGACGTGGTGGTCGATATGACCAGCTTTTAGGGTTATATCATCCCCAAGCGGAAAACATTCCTGGCATTGGCTTTGAATTAAGTATTGATGATTTATACCAACTTTTAGCATCGAGTCAGCAATTACCGCAAACTACTCCCGCAAGTAACTGGTTAGTAGTACCAGAAAGCAACAGTGCTAATGCTGCGGCCTTTGCTTACGCCCAAAAGTTGCGAGATTCTACTCATTTAGTGCGAGTAGAAATGGACTTGGGGGGAAGGGATACAGAAGCTATTCGGAACTATGCACGCGATCGCTCAATCACCCAAATCGCCTGGATTAAACCTGATGGTTCTCCCATAATAGAAGCAGTCCGTTAACAGGTAATATTACAAATTGTTACGCTAGAAACTGCTGATTGATGAAAGAGAGGGGATCGAGAAAATGCCACATACAATTGTAACTGAAGTTTGCGAAGGCGTTGCTGACTGCGTAAGTGCCTGTCCTGTAGCTTGCATCCATGAAGGACCAGGCAAAAACATCAAAGGAACAGATTGGTACTGGATAGATTTTGCTACCTGTATTGACTGTGGCATCTGTTTACAAGTTTGTCCAGTAGAAGGAGCAATCTTACCAGCAGAACACCCTGAATTACAGAAAATAGAAAAATAGGTGACAGGTGACAGAAGAAGCAGGGGGGAGGTATTTTCCCCCTTGCTCCCTGCTCCCTGCTCCCTGCTCCTTTTCCTCTTTTCTATTCCCTATTCCCTATTCCCTATTCCCTATTCCCTATTTTTTATGACTAATAACTATTTATTAAAAGTTGAAAATGTCCACGCTGGATATATTAAAGATGTAGATATCTTGCAAGGAATAAATTTCCGAGTTGCAGATGGAGAATTAGTAACTGTAATCGGTCCCAACGGTGCTGGTAAATCTACTTTAGCAAAAACAATTTTTGGACTTTTGACACCCCACACAGGTACTATTACCTTCAAAGGAGAAAATATTGCCGGGTTAAAATCAAATCAAATTGTGCAGAAGGGAATGTGCTATGTTCCCCAAATAGCTAACGTTTTTCCATCTTTAACCATAGAAGAAAATCTAGAAATGGGGGCTTTTGTAAGGAATGTTCCCCTCAAACCTTTAAAAGATAAAATATTTACCATGTTTCCCAGATTGAGCGATCGCCGTCGTCAACGTGCTGGTACACTATCTGGTGGAGAACGTCAAATGTTAGCAATGGGTAAAGCTTTAATGTTAGAACCCAGTTTATTATTATTAGATGAACCTTCTGCGGCTTTATCTCCCATTTTGGTGACACAGGTGTTTGAGCAAATTAAACAAATTAACCAAGCGGGTACTGCGATAGTTTTAGTAGAACAAAATGCCCGTAAAGCATTAGAAATGGCTGATACAGGTTATGTTTTAGAATCTGGACGTGATGCAATGTCTGGGCCTGGTAGGCAATTATTGAATGATCCGAAGGTGGGAGAATTATATTTAGGTGCAGGAAGACATTAAAGATTTTTTGTTTCACCTAAGCGTTTTGAATTTTGAATTTACGGTTATTCGCCTCTCTGCTTGCCTGCCATGACAGCGATTGTATATTTATTATATAGTTATTTATTTATTAATCCCTTTACATGTTAAAACTTTAATCGACAAGCTTGATATGATATAATTTACGTGACAGACGTTTTAACATATTAATTCTTATTGGATCAGAATACTTTGATATGACACTGCATTTATATATACAGCACGCATTAGGTATGAATTAAATTGTATTACTTATTTAGTATATACTATAGCTACCTTTGTAAATAAACAAACTAGACTATTTAAAACAATACTATCTGAACAACATCGGATAAAATTAATAATACATACCATAACTCTATTCTGTTTGCTTGGTAAAATACATTGCCTAACAGCATAGTTGCCTAATGCAATATGATTTGCTACATCTGTAAAAAAACAGCCAAATCTGCTTCCCTACTCCTTGCTGCCTGAATGATAAGTGTTTAACCGGACACGATATGGAAAATTTTCTGGACTTTAGTTTTCACATATTGGCTATGAATTTTATTTACTGTTAGAAATGAAAGCTACAAAATCTGTAGGATTTACGCAGAAAAACAAAAAATGAAGGGTTTGGACAAAGGGATAAAGTGATGGAAAGATTAAGGTCGAGGAGAGGAAAACCCCTACACCCCTACACCCCTACACCCAGCCCTGACGACAGATTCTGTGCGTAAGTCCTGATCTGGTTTCGATGATTTTTTTTTCGAGAGTGACAGAAAAGGGATAAGAATCAATGTCTTTAAAGATATATGCAAAATCAAAAGACTCAAGCAGAAATTTCTTTTCACCTTGGTATTCTTGCTCAGGTCAGTGATGCAGTAATCGCTGTTGATCTTGAACAACACATCACATATTGGAATCAAGCAGCAGAGCGGCTATATGGATTAAAGGCACAAGAGGTATTGGGTCGTAAGTTACAAGAATGTTACCAGTATCAATGGCTCAAACCAGAAGAAGAGCAAACTGCATTCAATTCCTTGGCAACCACAGGTGAATGGCAAGGTGAGAATCTTCATATTAAAACCACTGGAGAAGTTATCCATGTTGAATCATCAGTCAGCAGTATTAAAGATGAACATGGTACTAATATTGGCTGGCTGGCTGTGATTAGGGATATTACTGAACGCAAACAGCAAGAGGAAAGACTCAAAGAAAGTGAAGAACGGTTGCAACTTGCTCTCTTGGCTGGTGATGCTGCCATTTGGGACTGGAATATCAAGACTAATCAGGTGATTTGGTCAGATCATCTGTATTCTTTATTTGGTCTCACCTCCGAGATGTTTGACGGGAGGTATGAAACTTTTCTCAATTTTGTCCATCCTGAAGACCGAGAATTCCTAAATCAGTCAGTTATGCGGTCTATTCACCAGCATACACCCTATGAACTAGAATTCCGGTTCATTAAACCCGATGGTACAGTGGGTTGGTCAGCTTGCAAGGGCAAGGTTTTATACGATGATAGTAATCAGCCAGTGCGGATGATAGGGGTGAATATGGATATCACCCAGCGCAAGCAAACAGAAGAATTGTTGCGCCAAAGTGAAGCTGAGTGTTGTCGTATTCTGGACACTGCCACAGAAGGTGTTTGGTTGATAGATGAAGAAGGGAAGACAAGCTTTGTCAATGAACAAATGGCAAGAATGCTGGGCTATGCAGTTGATGAAATGCTGGGAAAATCCTTTCTGGAATTTATGGCTCAAGAACAGCAAGCATTAGCCACCCAGCTTTTGGCCAGACGCAAACAAGGAATTAAAGAACAACACGATTTCAAGTTTCGTCATCGAGATGGCACCCAAATGTGGGCAATTGTTTCAGCCAGTCCAATTTTTGACGATCACGGTCAATATTTTGGTGCTTTAGGAATGGTGACAGATATTACTGCTCGCAAACAAGCAGAGGAAAATTTACAAGCAAGCGAGCAACGTTTACAGGCAATTTTAGATAATTGTCCGTCCGCTATCTATGTGAAAGATACCCAGGGTCGTCACATTATAGTCAACTCCCAATTTGAAAGATACACTCACCTCACACGAGAGCAAGCTAAAAATAAAACTAATTATGATCTTTTTCCCGCCAACATAGCTGATAACTTGGTGAGGAACGATAAAAGGGTTCTTGATACTCTCATACCTTCTGAATTTGAAGAAATAATCACCTTTGACGATCAAGTTTATACTTTCTTTAGTGTCAAGTTTCCTTTGTGTGATGCTTTTGGTAAGCCCTATGCCGTATGCGGTATTTCTACTGACATTACCGAGCGCAAACAGGCAGAAAAGAAAATTCAGGAACAAGCGGCTTTGATTGATATTGCTACCGATGCGATTTTTGTTCGTGATTTAGAAAACCGCATTTTGTTCTGGAGTCAAGGTGCTGAACGCTTGTACGGTTGGACATCAGAAGAAACTCTAGGTAAAAAAGCGCATGAACTTTTCTACAGAGAATCTTTACAGCAACTGGAAGCAGGTTTAAAGGCTACTATCGAAACAGGTGCTTGGTATGGAGAGTTAGAGCAAATTACCAAAACAGGTAAAAAAATCATTGTTGCCAGTCGCTGGACACTGGTATGGGATGAATCTGGAAAACCCCAATCTATTCTAGTGGTCAATAGCGACATCACAGAGAAGAAACAATTAGAACAACAATTTTACCGCGCCCAACGCTTGGAGAGCTTAGGAACTTTAGCTAGTGGCATTGCTCATGACTTGAATAATGTTTTTACTCCTATTGTCATGCTGGCTCAATTACTGCCTTTAAAATTCAAAAATGTTGATGCACGCACGCAAGAATTATTTAAAACACTGGAAAATAGTTCAAAGCGCGGAGCTAACTTAGTTAAACAAATTCTCATCTTTGCTCGTGGTACGGAAGGAAAACTTACTCTCCTACAGCCTGAACATTTACTCAATGCAATAGTGCAAGTTATCAACCAAACATTTCCCAAGTTGATTGAGATTCAAACTGACATTCCCAGGAATACTTTATGGTTGGTGAAAGCAGATAGCACCCAAATAGAACAAGTTTTAATGAACTTAGTAGTTAATGCTCGTGATGCAATGCCCAATGGTGGGATTTTGAAAATTGCGGCTGAAAATCAGTTTATTGACGAAATTTATGCTCAGATGCACCTTAATGCTCATGCAGGTAACTACGTTGTGATTACTGTCTCAGATACAGGGATAGGAATTCCCCAAGACAAGTTGGAATACATCTTTGAGCCATTTTTTACCACCAAAGAGATTGGTCAAGGTACAGGACTGGGGCTATCAACAGTTTTAGGCATTATTAAGAGCTACGGTGGCTTTGTCAGTGTACAAAGCGAAGTTGGCAAAGGTACTAAATTTTCTGTGTATTTACCAATAGCAGAAGGCTCATTAATTGAGCCAAGAGGTGAGGAAGAATTACCTCAAGGTCATGGGGAATTGATTTTGCTTGTAGATGACGAAGAAATGGTGCAACAAACTACCAAGATAGCATTAGAAAATTATAATTACAAAATTCTGATTGCTAATGATGGAATTGAAGCGATCGCTCTTTATGCTGAGTACCAACAAGATATTAGTTTAGTTTTGATGAATATTATCATGCCTAACATGGATGGATTAACTGCTATCCGTACTTTGCGAGCCATTAATCCTCAAGTCAAGATTATTGCTACCAGCGGTTTACCCACTAATAAAGATAAAGTTCTTGCTGCTGGTGCAATGACATTTTTACCAAAAGCTTACACAGCCAATGAATTACTAAATACTCTATCATCGTTAATTGCTACAGCAGGTGACAGGTGACAGGTGACAGGTGACAGGTGACAGGTGACAGGTGACAGGTGACAGGTGACAGATTTAAAAGTTTATAAGATAGGCAAAAGATTAAATCACCGTTAAACAGTGTAATCAGGTACTCTCATATCATTGTTAAACCTGATATCTTCCTGAAAATCATGTAGAAGTTGTCAGGTAGACTTATGAGTAGAATGAACGGGTTTATAGGTCGTCGTAACTTCTTAAAAGTTGCAGGTTTAACTACCTTAAGTATTGGTGGTATTACTGCCTGTAATGGCATGATTACTAACCGAGAAGCAATCACTATTCCTGAAAATAATCCTAATCCTAATCCAGTTAGTGCAAATGAAGCCCAAAGAAGATTAGTAGAAGGAAATAGAAGATTTTACAACCAAAATCGGCAATATCCTAACCAATCAAAAAGACGCTTACAATCTGTTGCTAAAACACAGTATCCTTATGCAGCAATATTAGGATGTGCAGATTCCCGCGTACCACCAGAAATAGTTTTTGACCAAGGACTGGGAGATTTATTTGTTGTGCGTGTAGCTGGTAATATTGCCAGTGATGCAACTATTGGTAGTTTAGAATATGCTGCTGCTGCTTTAGGTACACAGCTAATAGTTATTTTAGGTCACAAAAGATGTGGTGCAGTTCAAGAAGCTATTAAAAATGAACAATTTCCTGGTAGAATCAACTCGGTTGTTGACAGTATTAAACCAGCCTTAGCTCAAAATCAACCAATAACAAATGATGTTGACAGTAATAAAGATGCTGTAATTAATAACATTAAATATCAGACAGAGCAATTGCAGAGAAATTCCCCAGTTTTAGAAAGATTGACCCGCGATGATAGATTAAAAATTGTTAGTGCTTTTTATGATATTGATACAGGAAAAGTTCAATTCTTAAATGGAAGCTTATCCGACTGATTTTTGTGCCTTTGCGTGAGGCATTTTTTATTTTCACGCAACAATTACCCTAATTTTCATCTTCGCTTTCTGTATACAAATCCTGTAAATTTTGTACCTGTAGACGACGAGAAACACGGCGATATTTCTTACTTTCTAATTTTGGTTCGTATTGATTTTCTCCTTTACTTTTGGTTTTTAATTTTAATGTTGATTCTGGGTCAGTTTGTTGTTTTAAGAAAGTTTGATAAGCGATCGCATCATTTAAAAATTCTAAATAATGCTCATACCTTTCCCAATCATCACCCACAGCACAATTTGGCTCATCTCGATGCAAGCAATCACTAAACCGACAACTAGCAACATCTAACTTTTGTCTGGCTTCAGGAAAATAGTATATTAATTCCTCTGGACTACAATTTAAATCAGGCTGGTTAAAACCTGGAGTATCAGCCAATAAACCACCACCGGGCATTTCAAATAATTCTACATGACGGGTGGTATGACGACCACGGGCTAATTTACCAGAAACCTCCCCTACGCGCAGATTAGCATCGGGAATCAGCATATTAATTAAACTGGATTTTCCCACACCAGAAGGACCTGCAATCACTGTAATTTTATTATTTAAATATTCATCAACTTGATGAATATTGATTTGATTTTGGACACTAATAAAAATTGGTTGATATCCCCATTGAAACAAGCGATCGCTAATTGAGTTCTGTTCTTCTGAGGAAATCAAATCACATTTATTCAGACACAACAGTACATCTAAGCCGGTAGACTCAGCCTTGATTAAAAATCTACTCAACTGAAAAGGTTCTAAAGGTGGATCAGCAACCGCAAACACCAGCAAAATTTGGTTCACATTAGCGATCGCCGGTCTGTCTAACTCACTTTGTCTGGGTAAAACTTCCGCAATTGCTCCTCTTCCCCCACTCCAATCAGGTTCTTCCACAATCACGCGATCGCCAACCATCACCTGTTGGCCAATTTTCTTCAACCGAGTTCTGCGAGTACAGAGGAGAATAGGTGACAGGTGACAGGGAACAGGTGACAGAGAAGAAGAATTTTCCCCCTTGCTCCCTGCTCCCTGCTCCCTTTCCTCTTCCCCATCTAGTTGGACACGATAAAAATTAGCCTGTACAGCTAACACTGTACCCAATAACTGCCCAGTAGTAGAAACTGTATCCTCTTTCATGCGTCAGTTACAGGACGGCGTACAAACAGAGAAAAATAGTCAGCGCAATCTGTAATTTTTTCCACCTGATAACCTGCCATTGTCAAGCTATCAGGAACTTGCTCAATGGGTTCTCCCGCATCTAACCAGACTTCGAGCAAACTTCCCATTGGCATTTGTTCCAAACGCAGCTTTGTCCGCACAAAATTAATTGGACAAGGAGTGCCACGCAAGTCCAGTTGAGCATCAGGAGTTGATATAGAGGATGTACTCATCACTTAAACAAACTTCCCAAAAATCCTTCTAGACCACCTTTACCAGTTCTGTCTCCCTTGATTTTAGCCAGTTGCTCTAACAGTTGTCTTTCCTCCGGTGTAATCTTATTGGGAATATCAATTAATACCGTCAGCATATGGTCGCCCCGACTCACGGGATTACCCAAACGGGGTACACCACGATTTTCCAACTTCATGACTGTATTGGGCTGAGTTCCAGGGGGAATAATCAACTCCACAGGGCCATCAACAGTATTCACCTCCAAACGACAACCTAAAATCGCTTGTAGGTAACTAATTTTGATTTCTGAGAGAACATTAATTCCATCGCGCTGAAATTCTTCGTCCTCATTGACAAATAAGTAAACATATAAATCTCCAGCAGGACCACCACGTTGACCAGCATCACCTTCTTGAGAGATGCGTAAGCGTGTGCCATTATCTACCCCAGCCGGAATAGTAATTTTCAGCTTTTTCGTGACTTGATTTGCGCCTTTCCCATCACAAGCATCACACTTATCCTCAACCACCGAACCTGTACCATTACAGGTTGGACAAGTAGAAACTTGGGTAAAACTGCCAAAAGGTGTTCTAGTCACACGCCGTACCTGACCAGAACCGCTACAAGTAGCACAAGTGCGGGGACGAGTTCCTGGTTTAGCACCAGAACCACTACATACTTCGCAAGTTTCTAGATGAGAAATACGAATTTCTTTTTCGCCACCAAATACCGCTTCCCGAAAATCTAACTTCAGGTCTAGGCGTAGGTCATCACCCCGCACAGGTCCACTACGCCGTCTTTGCTGCTGGGCAGGTCCACCCATGCCACCAGCAAAGCCACTGAAAATACTTTCAAAGATATCGGCAAAACCTCCCATATCGCCCATATCTTGGAAGCCACTAGCAGCAGCACCAGATACCCCGGCTTCTCCAAAACGGTTATAACGCTCACGAGTTTCTGGCTCAGACAATACTTCGTAAGCGCGGTTAATTTCCTTAAATCGTTCTTCAGCACCCGGTTCTTTGTTCACATCTGGGTGATATTTCCGGGCTAGACGGCGATAAGCCTGTTTAATTTCTTCTTTGTCGGTGTCACGAGAGACACCTAGAATTTCATAATAGTCGCGGGCCATAGAGCAAGGGTAAAAGTTAGAAGTAAGAAAGCAGAAATAGTTGCAAAAAGCATAGACAAATATCTCATGCCCTTTGTTTGCCGGGAATAACCCCAACAGGGCGAACTACAACACCCCCTATCCCTAGACTAAAAGCTGTCGGGACTACTTTACGTAAAATATTCCAACGAGTTATATCACTCTTTTACAATTGTGCTACTTAGAAGAAAAAATCCTAGCTTCTTAACCACTGGTACTACCCGTACTATTAGGTGTGGAAAACCAACCATAGACGTTTATTCGCCTCTGTAGTATGGAAGCATTGAGTTTAATAAAGTTCGCCTCTACAATCTAGCAAACCTTGGCATATAAAACCATTTTCAGGAGTTTGTTACCTGTCACCGATGAAGGGGCAGATGACCCCTTCCCTCCTAATCTATCGCTTCATAATCAGCCGAAGCTGTACTATCCTCATCAAAATCGAAGTTGAATTGTTGAGGGATTGATGTCTCAGTCGCAGAACTTTCTTCCACTAAAGTTACAGAAAAATCAGACACATCTTCATCTTCCTGGTTCTCTTCCGGTATAACATCTACTTGTTGACTACTGGCGCGTTTGTAAACATCTGCACCAATAGCAAATAGAGTTTGTTGGAATTCCTCTAAGATCGGCTTAAAGACGATGGCGGAGATATTAGGATCTTTCATGACTACTCGGAGTTGCGTAGCTTTTTCATTGGCTAACTCTTTCATTTCTTCACCAATAAAATCGCTATTATCCTTTAACGTAGATTCGTAACTTAACAACAAGTTATCTGCTTGGTTTTTGAGTTCAATCAGTTCTTTACGTTTTCTGTCTTCTTCTGCATATAATTCCGCTTGTTGTCGCATCCGCTCAACTTCAGCTTGACTTAAACCGCCTGTATTAGTGATGCGAATACTCTGCTCTCTACCTGTCCCCTTATCTTGAGCAGAAACTTTCAGGATACCGTTGACATCAATATCAAAAGCCACTTCAATTTGTGGTACACCACGAGGAGCGGGAGGAATTCCAGCTAAAAGAAATTTACCAAGACTTTTATTATCTCTTGCTAAAGCTCTTTCTCCCTGAAGAACATGAATTTCTACAGAATTTTGGCCATCAACTGCTGTAGAAAAGACTTGGGATTTGCTAGTGGGAATTGTGGTGTTACGTTCAATAATTTTAGTAAATACTTCTCCCAGAGTTTCCAGTCCCAAAGACAAAGGAGTCACATCTAAGAGTAATAAAGTATCAACTTCCCCACCCAAGACTCCGGCTTGAATGGCGGCTCCCAGTGCAACAGCTTCATCAGGGTTTACAGACCGATCAGGAGTTTTGCCATTATAGAATTTGATCACCGCATTTTGAACTGCGGGAATACGGGTAGAACCACCAACTAAGATAATTTTATCAATGTCTTTTGGTTTCAGGTCTGCGTCTTTGAGTGCCTGACTCATTGGTTCAATGGTAGCAGCTATTAAATGTGCTGTCAGTTCTTCAAATTTGGAACGGCTCAGTTCCATTTCTAGATGCTTGGGGCCTGTTTCATCAGCGGTGATAAACGGCAAGTTAATTGAAGTGTTGGCCATGCTAGAAAGTTCAATTTTTGCCTTTTCCGCTGCTTCCCGCAAGCGTTGTAGCGCCATTTTATCTTTGGCAATGTCAACATTCTCCTGTTCCTTAAATTGCTCTACCATCCAGAGGACAACGCAATTGTCAAAGTCATCTCCACCCAGTTGATTATTACCACCAGTGGCTTTCACTTCAAAAACTCCATCTCCCAGTTGCAAGATGGAAACATCAAAAGTTCCTCCACCCAGGTCAAATACTAAAATTAGTTGCTCTTGGTCTTGCTTGTCTAAACCAAAGGCTAAAGCTGCCGCTGTTGGTTCGTTAATGATCCTCATAACTTCCAAACCAGCAATTGTCCCAGCATCTTTAGTTGCTTGTCTTTGGGCATCTGTAAAATAGGCTGGTACGGTGATTACTGCCTGAGTGACTTCTTCACCCAAAAAGTTTTCCGCCTCTTGTTTGAGTTTTTGCAGGATCATCGCGGATATTTCTTGGGGTGTGTAATTACGTCCGCGAATCTGCACATCAACGGTATCATCTCTACCTTTGACACAGTTATAGGGTACACGAGAGCGTTCCGTGGCAGTATCTTCCCAACGGCGACCGATAAATCTTTTTATACTGTAGATTGTGTTTTCGGCATTAGTGATGGATTGCCGCTTGGCTAACTGACCAACCAGTAGATCGCCACTTTTGCCAAATCCGACAATACTAGGAGTCGTGCGTCCTCCTTCGGAATTGGCAATCACTAGTGGTTGACCACCTTCCACAACAGCAACACAACTGTTGGTAGTGCCTAAGTCTATCCCAATAACTTTTCCCATACTGACAGTATTTTTATTGAGTGCTTTTACCGTGATTTTTCGCGGACTATCGTTTTTGGCTCAGGGTTGGAAGTTCAAGGTCAGGTATAAGACGAGAGCTAAACAACTGGTACATTTTGTTGTTTGCTTAGGTGCTTCTACCAAGGAGATCAAGACACCAGCGGCTACAACTTTGGATACCATAACACACTGTCCAAGCCCCGTTGGGGCGGGGTGTGGGGTGTGGGGTGTGGCGCTTCCAGGCGACCCGTCTTTTCAGAACGCGATCGTCCTTGGGAGTTCAAGCTCCGTCCCACCCTGTCTTCCCTACACCCTTTTGGTGACTCATCTTCTTATCCACATACATAAATTTTGTGCTGGACGCATTCACTTGATGGTATGAATTACGCCAAGCTATCGGAGTATCTCTTAAATCGACAGCAGCATTTAAATTACGGCCTTGAACTTGTCCACAACCGCTATGATTATATAGCTTCTGTGAACTGTCAGAGAATATCTGTAAGAATTATGTACTCCATGTTGCTAGTGCAAGAAAACAGAAGGCAGATGGCAAAAGGCAAAAATTTCTCCCCTGCTCCTCTGCTTTCTTCCCTATTCCCTGTAACTTGCTCAGTTAACTGGGTTCCTGACTCGAATCATCTTCCTGTGGTGTGGGTGTATCTTCTTTAGGAGCGGCTACTTTCACCATTGCATGGCGCAGAACGCGCTCGCCTAAGTAATAACCGCGTACTAACTCTTCCAACACTGTCCCTTCTGGATGTTCATCCGTAGGTTCTCGCATTACGGCTTCATGCAAGTTAGGATCAAATTCTTGACCTTCTGGACGCATTGGTGAGACACCTAAACGTTTTAAACAATCTACCAATTGTTTATAAACGCCTTGATAACTTTTGTGAATTGTCATCTCGCCTTCCGTTTGCGGTTTGAGATGCGCCCGCGCCCGTTCAAAATTATCAACAACAGGCAACAATTCCATAATTGTATTTCGCTTGATTTGCACCTCCATATCTTCCTTTTCTTTGGAGGTGCGTTTGCGATAATTCTCGAAATCCGCAGCAATACGCATATATTGATTGCTACGGTCTTCCAATTGGAGTTTCAGGGACTCAAGTTGCTGAGTCAAATTAGCCAAAGCAGCTGTATCTACTTCTGTTGTTTCTGCCGCAGCGACACCATTTTCTTCTGTGAGTTCAGGTTCTTGCGGTACATTATGGGCTGTCATTTCCTCAGTCACCTCGCTGCCTGATTCTTGAGAGTTCATTTCGTCTGGGGAGTCGCTCTTCATTGCTTGCTTTACCTCTATTGGTTCACCCGATTGCTGGTTGGTGTTGTTTACTTGTTTATTTTCATCCATCATTGCCTACTCATCCCAGATGCTTTTTACGGCAGAGCCTCAAGCAATTGTGGATTAAGTATTTTTGAATTGAGATTTAGTCCATGTCTGAAGACAGAGACTTGGTTGAGGGAGTTTTGGGTTTTGGTCTCGAATTGATTGGGGTCTTGAATTTATTCCATAGTTGAAACTGACGTTGCTTTGTACTAGATTAAAGATTTTGGATCGAGAAGACAAAATCTACAAAATCTAATATATAAAATTCGGTAGTCAGTAGATTTGAGATTTTAGCCTTGCGGTCTACCTATTGTGACAAATTGTGAACAGGTTAGCGTAGACGGGAAACCGAACAGGCAGTTGAGTGCTGAGTGATGAGTGTTGAGTCCTGCCCCTCTACACCCTTATACCCCTGAAATGTACTGAAATAAAAATTTTTAAGAAGAAAGACTTTAAACTTAAATTTAATACACTCTAAATGAGAATAATTGACTAGAGTGTGGGAATACTTAAACAAGAGGTTTCCCTACGAGATTGCTTATGACTTACTCGTCACCACAACGGCCTAGCACCGCGCTAACTACAAGAACACAGTTTTCGCCCTTTGGCAATAAGCTAGTGCAATCTGGCTATGTCAACACTGATCAGATGAAACAGGCACTAATTGAGAGCCGGAAATCTGGCAAGATGTTGACCGATGTCCTAGAGTCAATCACTGGGCAACAACTATCACCGGAATTTATCAGGGAATACAAGAAACAACATTTATTTGAACTAAAAATACTATATGGCGTTGAGTCACTAGATCCAGAAATCAATCAAATTGGGAATTTGATGGTGGGGCAATTGATTGACAGTCTGATTCCAGTGGATATATGTCGTCGTCATCGTCTAGTACCTTTATCAAAACGGGAAGACCACAACCCGCCTTATGTATTGGTGGCAATGGTTGAACCGGATAATTTAGAGGCTTCTGACGACCTCAACCGCATTTTGCGTAACAAAAATTTGTCTTTACAGCGGATGGTAATTACTCAAGAAGATTACCAACAGCTGATCAATAAATATTTAGATGAGTTTGCTGTTCGACAAAAGGAAATCGAACAACAAAAATTTACAGATATTGGTCAAGATTTAGAAAATCTAGAAAAGCTGGACACAGAAGAAGTTGCTGACGATATGGAGGCTGACTTAGGCGCAGCCATGAAGGGGGCTGAAGATGCACCCATTATTAACCTCGTCAACAGAATTCTGTTTAAAGCTTTGCAAGATAAGGTTTCGGATATCCATATCGAACCACAAGAGGAAAACTTACGCATTCGCTTCCGTAAAGATGGAGTGTTGCGTCAGGCTTTTGATCCTCTACCTAAAAAAATTATTCCGGCGGTGACAGCACGATTTAAAATCATTTCCAATCTAGATATTGCAGAAAGACGTTTACCGCAAGATGGAAGAATTCGCCGCTTATTTGAAGGACGGAAAGTAGACTTTCGGGTCAATACCTTACCCAGTCGTTATGGGGAAAAGGTATGTCTGCGGATTTTGGATAACTCTTCTACCCAACTGGGTCTAGATAAATTAATTACTGATCCAGAAACTTTGCATATAGTCAAGGATATGGTCAGTAAGCCCTTCGGATTGATTTTAGTCACAGGTCCGACTGGTTCTGGTAAAACGACTTCGTTGTATTCGGCATTGGCGGAAAAGAACGATCCAGGGATTAACATTAGTACCGTAGAAGACCCGATTGAATATAGTTTGCCAGGGATTACTCAAGTACAGGTAATTCGAGAAAAGGGGTTGGATTTTTCCACCGCATTGCGGGCTTTCTTACGTCAAGATCCTGATGTGTTGCTGGTGGGTGAAACACGGGATAAAGAAACAGCAAAAACAGCGATTGAGGCAGCTTTAACAGGTCACTTGGTATTAACTACCTTACACACTAATGATGCTCCTGGTGCGATCGCTCGTTTAGGAGAAATGGGTATTGAACCCTTCATGGTTTCCAGTTCTCTAATTGGTGTTTTGGCACAACGTTTAGTGCGGAGAGTCTGTTCACAATGTCGAATTCCCTACACTCCCACTGCTGATGAACTGGCTCGCTACGGTCTATCAGCATCAAAAGAGACATTAGTTACTTTTTACAAAGCTAACTCCTTACCACCAGAATCCATAGCTGAAGTTAAAGCCAAACATCAACTTTGCCCAGCTTGTAATGGTATTGGCTACAAAGGACGTTGTGGTGTATATGAAGTGATGAGGATTACGGAAAACCTACAAACTCTGATCAACCAAGAAGCACCCACAGAACGCATCAAAGAAGTAGCTGTAGAAGAGGGTATGAAAACTTTACTCGCTTACAGTCTAGATCTAGTACGTCAAGGTGCTACAACCCTGGAAGAAGTAGAGCGCGTAACCTTTACTGATACAGGTTTGGAGGCTGAGTTGAAGGCCAAACGGAAGAGTGGTCTAACTTGTCAAACTTGTGATGCCACATTACAACCAGAATGGCTAGATTGTCCCTACTGTATGACACCTCGTTTTCAAGATTAACAACAGAGAAGAGGGTGTGGGGTGTTGTTTATTTTGGATTTGGATTTTGGATTTTGGATTGTTTTTAGCCACTTCAATCTAAAATCTAAAATCTAAAATTTTCTTCTCTATTCCCTCATTTTAAATTGGAGCGAAGCAACTATGGAAATGATGATTGAAGACTTGATGGAGCAGTTGATTGACATGGGTGGTTCGGATTTACACCTGTCCGCAGGTTTACCTCCCTACTTCCGTGTCAGTGGTCATTTGACTCCTATTGGTGATCATGTGCTGACCGCAGATGAATGCCAAAGATTGATCTTTAGTATGCTCAACAATACCCAGCGCAAAACCTTGGAACAAACCTGGGAATTAGATTGTTCCTATGGTGTGAAAGGATTAGCTCGCTTTCGGGTGAATGTCTATAAAGAGCGTGGGTCTTATGCGGCTTGTTTGCGAGCATTAAGTTCTAAAATTCCTAACTTTGACAAATTAGGTTTGCCAGATATAGTCCGGGAAATGTCTGAAAAGCCTAGAGGATTAATTCTGGTGACAGGTCCGACCGGTTCAGGTAAAACAACTACCCTAGCGGCAATGATTGACTTAATTAACCGCACTAGGGCAGAACATATTTTAACAGTTGAAGATCCTGTGGAATTTGTTTATGAACCGATTAAAAGTCTGGTTCACCAACGTCAATTAGGTGAAGACACCAAGAGTTTTGCTAATGCCCTAAAAGCTGCTTTGCGGGAAGATCCAGATATCGTGCTGGTGGGGGAAATGCGGGATTTGGAAACAATTGCTTTGGCAATTTCCGCCGCAGAAACAGGTCACTTAGTATTTGGTACACTACACACCAGTTCTGCTGCTCAAACTGTTGACCGGATCATTGACGTTTTCCCCTCGGAACGACAAACTCAAGTACGGGTACAATTATCAAACTCTTTAGTCGCAGTATTTAGCCAAACTTTAGTACCCAAGAAAAATCCCAAACCTGGTGAATATGGTCGGGTAATGGCTCAAGAGATTATGATTGTCACACCGGCTATTTCTAACCTAATTCGGGAAGGAAAAACAGCCCAAATTTACTCAGCTATTCAAACTGGAGGTAAAGTAGGGATGCAAACTTTAGAGAAAGTTTTAGCCGATTTATACAAGGCTGGAACTATCTCTTTTGAAGCTGCCATGTCGAAGACCTCTAAGCCAGATGAAGTGCAGCGTCTCATTGGTTCAGCACCACCACCCCAGGCAGCAGCAAAACCTGGTACTGCTGCTAAAGCTCGATAGATGTTTTAATTCGTAATTCGTAATTACCAACTATAAATTATGAATTACGAATTACAAATTTTGAATTACAAATTTGGAATTTTGAATTAATATTATGCCAACCTACCTTGCCCGTGTTCGGGATTCCCAAGGAAGATCCCGAACTCAAAAATTTGAAGCTGATTCTTTAACCGATGCTCGGACTAATCTCAGAGATAAGGGTTTGATAGTTCAAGACCTGAAAGAATCTCAAAGTTTATCGTCACGCTTTGATTTAAAAAAATTCCAGACTTCCCTAGTGAAGGTTTCTGTAAAAGACAAAGCCGTTTTTTCCCGTCAGTTTGCTGCTTTGGTGAATGCTGGTGTGGCAATTGTCAGAGGTTTGGGGGTGTTGTCTGAGCAGTGCAGCAATCCTAAACTGAAAGCAGCACTGACAGAGATTAGCAATGATGTACAAACCGGAATTAACCTTTCTGATGCGATGCGTAAGCATCCTGATTGTTTTGATGGTTTGTATGTGAGTATGGTGCAAGCTGGGGAAATAGGTGGTGTACTGGATGAAGTCTTAAATCGTCTAGCCAAACTATTAGAAGATATGGCTCGGTTGCAGAACCAAATTAAATCCGCCATGTCTTATCCATTGGTAGTAGGTTTTTTAGCAACGGCTATCTTTGTGGGGATGACTGTTTTTCTGATTCCTATTTTTGCCAAGATATTCAAAGACATAGGTACAGAATTACCTGCTCTCACACAATTTCTAATGACTTGTAGTGAAATATTACGAAGTTATTGGTCTTTGGTGATTATTGCTGCCTTTATAGCTGCCAGCATTGCCTATAAACAGTATTACAAAACCCGTGTAGGCAAAGAAACTATTGATCGCCTTTCTCTGAAAGTTCCCCTATTTGGTGATTTAATCCAAAAATCTTCCGTGGCAAGATTTAGCCGTACCTTTGGTTCTTTAACTCGTTCTGGCGTACCTATTATCACTTGTTTGGAAATTGTACGGGATACATCAGGAAATCAAGTGATTGCTAACGCTATAGATGCAGCTCGTCGAGAAGTTCAAGAGGGAGGAATGATTAGTGCAGCTTTGAACAGAAACCAAGTATTCCCTGCTATGGCTATTCAGATGATGATGATTGGGGAAGAAACTGGGGAATTGGACGGAATGTTGATGAAAGTTGCTGATTTCTATGAAGATGAAGTAGAACAGGCAGTTAAATCTTTAACTAGTGTTTTAGAACCATTAATGATTGTGGTTCTTGGGGGGATGGTGGGTACAATTTTGCTGGCAATGTATTTACCGATGTTCAAGGTATTTGAAAAGTTCGGTTGATACTGTGCAGAAAAGCAAAATTTTCCAGGTAAAAGTTATTAGATGTCTTGGGACAGGTGTTATGTTAAGCCTATAAAAAGGCTGAATATAACACTTGTTAGATTCTAAAGCAGCAGTCAGGAGTCAGGAGTCAGAAGCAAAACCCTATTAATAAGACTTTCATGATAAAATCATGTCCTAACTACTCTGTCTACGGCTATAGATTAATAGAAAAAGAATCTATTTTGAATTTTGAATTTTGAATTTTGAATTGATATTATGTCTGTACAAAAATCTCTTTATGAAGGTAGTTTAGCTGAATATAGCAATCATTTAGCAGCGATCGCACTACTCAAACAACATCGTCCTTATTTGGAGATGATACCCAGTCTCCGTCGTCCATCGGAAAGTGTGATTACTATTCCTTTACCCATTGTTCGGATTCGTGATCTTGAAGCTAAAACTTCACAAACGATAGCTTTACCCAGTGATATTGCCATGATCATGTGTGATCCGGAATGGAAAATCAAAACAGGTGTAGAGATATTACTATTCATTCATCGTCCCCATGAAGACTTTTCTGACTTATTGGGAAGATGGAGACAAAGTCAAGTTTGGTTAGATAAAGAATACGAGTGGATTATGCACCCCCGTCACAGTCATATTTTAAGTGAAGGTGCAAATAGTATTTATCCTTTGTTTGTAATTTTCAATCAAACATCAGAACGTATCCAACGGGGTTTAATTGGTGCGGAATTACCTTTTGTCATTCAAACATCTGCAACTTTGGAAGAAGAAGAATATCAAGAATCTTATATTAGGGAATAGGGAACAGGGAACAGGGAACAGTAAGAAGGCAAAAGGCAAAAGGCAAGAGAGTATTATTATCAATTACCAATTACCAATTACCAATTACCTATTCCCTATTTTACAAATTTGGGCATAATTTCTGCGGCAGTAAATAAGCCACAAATACCCCGTTGATGTAATTCTTGACCAGCTTTTAAATAACCAAAAGCTGGACCACAAACGTTGGCGGCCATGCTGGTTTCATCACCTAATGTAAAGGTGTGAGTAGAAATTTTACCTTCAAAAGTACGACCGGTAATTTTCACATTTGTACTTAAAGGTTTTTTGGGGTTGCGGGTATCAACTACACCACCAACGGTTACTCTATCCCGTGAACAAATTCCGGCTATTTCTAACATCACATCATCGGCGTGTTCCATGTTTTCTAAGGTCAGCACACCGTTGGTTTTATCTAATAATGCTTCTACTTCTGCATCAGTCATTGCCCTAGCAACTTCTACACTATAACCAGGCATATGGCCGATATCTTCCCGAACTGTGGCGCGGTAAGCTTCCCAGTTAGCAATACCTACACCAAAGGTAATAACTACACTGTGAATTTCTGCGTAACTTTGAGCAGCTAAAGCGGCGGCGGCGGTTAATAGTCCAGGGGTTGCACCACAACCGGTCATGTAGGTAATACCTGCTGCTTGCAGTTCGTCTTTCATCGCTAACAGTTGTTCTACTGCACTGGTGCGTTTGATGGCATCAACTAATACACCTTTCCAACCAGCTTGGATAAATTGTTTGGTGACGTTGGGGATAAAGTCGTTAGGAAGGTTAGGTAAAGCCAGGAAATAACCATCTACAGCGTCACCTGTGGCTTGAATTAGGTCTTGAATGCTGTTGTTGCTGAGTGTACCAAAGGGTTCTAAATAACCGACTGTTCCTTGTTTTTGGTAGGTGGAAATGCAAGCGTCGGTGTTTAAGCCTTCTGTGGAGTATGCGTAGCCTTTTTGATCTGCGGCGGCTACGAGGATCATTTCTCGTTTGCTGGAGAGGAGTTTTGCTGCTGCTTGGCCGAGTCCACCAAAACCAAGGACTCCGATGCGGATGGGTTGTTTGTTCATTGTGTTTTTTCTCTGTATGGTTAATGGTTAATTATGCTTTATTTTGATTAAAGTTTCGCGCAATCTCCGTCAGGAGATCCCGTAGGGTAGACGGGAAGGAGCAAAGAAGATACCTTGATTTAGAATATAGTGATAATGGGGAATGATTGATTACAATTAGTGTACTATAGGGAGATTTGGTAATTTATGACTATTGAACAATTAGAGGCTGAAGTTTTAGCTTTACCAAAGGATACTCTAGCATTATTAGTAGCTCGTTTAATTGAACATTTAGGACAAGTGGAAGAAATTGATCAGCAAGTTGCTGAGGAATGGATACAAGAGGCAGAATTGAGGGATGAGGATATTAGTAGTGGTAAAATTGTTGGTGTTTCCTCTCAAGAAGTGTTTAGTAAATTGCGTACTTATTTACAATGATAAATGTTATATTTCATCCCTTAGCAGAACAAGAATTAACTGAAGCTATCAATTATTATGAGGAGCAAAGAACTGATCTAGGTTTAGAATATTTAGAAGCGGTAGAACAGGCTGTAAATTGTTTAATGTATTATCCAGAAATAGGTGTAAAGGTTCGGGGTTCTATTCGGCGTTTAGTGATACCAAAATTTCCCTATTCTCTTTTATATCGTGTTTTGGAAGAGGAAGAAATTCGCATTTTAGCTGTAGCGCATCATAAGCGTAAACCATTTTATTGGAGTAGAAGAAAGTAGCTGTTAAGCTGAAATAGCTTATTGTTCTATGGATTCCTTAACTAATCAATATCGTCAGATTATTAAAAATGTTCTTGAAGAATATGCAGATTTTTTTGGTAATGATGAACAAGTGAAGGTGGAAATAGTGTTAGATGAAAAAAATGATCATTATTTATTAGTAGAAATCGGTTGGGAAAATGGTTATCGGATTTATGGATGTTTATTACATTTTGATTTAATTGATGGTAAGGTTTGGATTCAACATGATGGAACTGAGGAAGGGGTGGCTAATGATTTGGTGGCTGCGGGAATACCAAAATCACATATTATTTTAGGGTTTAAAGCGCCTGAAGTTAGGAAATATACGGAGTTTGCTGTTTTTTAGGTAAAACTTCGTTAACTTAGAGTATAATAAAGTTTTAGAATTGTTATTTTTGTATGTAAAAATATTTTTTTAATCTAATGCGAGTACATCTAGAAATTACTGAACGAATAAGATATGTTGAAAGATTCGAGGTTTTAGTTTCTGGTAAACCATTACATTATGGAAAATCTACGGATAGTCGTTCTTGTGAGTATCCTTTCAGTCGTGCCGCAAATAGGCAAATGCCTGTATCAAAATGGCTGGAAACTCGATTTCGTCCCACATACCCAGGTTTCCAAGCAACTGTAATTTATCCTAATGGTTTAACAGTTACCCCTGATATACCTATCGGAGTTGTAAGAGACGCATATAAAGATATTACCGATTTGTACGGTAAATCAATGTGGTTTAAGTTCTCTGATAATAATCAGTCCTCGATTGTTAAGCTAAAATGCAATCTTAGTAAAGCAGGAATTGAAACAAAATTTGGAAGTCCATCTATTTTGTGGTTGTGGGAATGGTACACAGTTGAGAGTAATATTTTACATATTCATATTCCTCTGTTTAATTGCAAAGAACTTCCTCTTATATTAAAATCATTTGCTCCTTCACAAGATATAAGCTTTGAATATAAATTCAGTTCTGATAGTTGCCATTTGTTTGAAGCTGACTCTAATTATTTGTATTTTGGTATGGAGCAATTTAAGTTGTTAAAATCTTTTAATGGATAAACTAAAAATTTTATTTTTGGATTGGATTATTACATAAAAGCAAAAAATATGCTCCATTTTATTTAGCAATCTAACCAGTTTAAGTCAATATCATTATCAATTTGTTGAAGAGATTTGACAGCTTTTCTTACTACATCAACAGCCCCTTGTGCTTCTAATAATGTGACATAATTATTATCTTCTGCTTCTTCTAAATCAAAATCATTTCGGTCGGGTTTGAAAATTTTTGCTTTATGATGAACTAATTTATTTCGTAAGTCAAAAAGTTTATTAAGGTCATAAATTCGATTTCCATCTAAACCAGAAGGAATATATTTTCCTGTATATTCTAAAGGAATTTCTATCCACTTTACTACTGTATCACGTATCAGAACTCCTTCTTTTCTGTCAATCCATTTCTTAATAGTTGTCCTTTGTTCATAGGGTAATTGATATTGTTCCTGTATTTCATCACGAGCCCTTCGCTCTATTTCATAAGACTCTGCCATAAATCCTTTTATTTTTTTCATAGACATTCCTTTAGAAATAGCGTAGTAATTAATAAAGGCTTCAGCAGTTAAAGCTGAAAAAATTATTGATGGTATGACAAACTTCTTTAACTGCAAGAGATTCAAATTCAACCAAGATGATGTTTCAGGATTACCATCCCCTAGAATATACCGATCATCTCCCATTGGAACAACTCGACCAGATTCCAGGATTTCTCTATAAAGGGTTTGAGCATTTACTAAATTCTCGTTAGCAAGACTAAAATATATGTCGGGATTGGTATGTTCAATCAAAATACTATCCATAATTCCATAAATTAGTATTGAAAGTTAGCATATATCATTATATAGCATTAACTATCTTACTCCTGAATGCAATACTGTATAGTTAAGTTAGGCGCGATACCTTCGGTGCGCTTCGCTAACGCATTTCTGGTGTAGAGTGAGAGCGATCGCATTTCTGGTGTAGAGTGAGAGCGATTACAAGGATTCAGTTTTAATGACTATTGAATTACACAACTACATTTTTGAAGTACACAACTACATTTTGTCGCAACAACGTCTAGTACAGATAGAAAGTCAAGCAAATCATATTGATGGTGTACTGGATGTCATTCAAAACGTACGGAGGAGTTCAAATTTAGATTGGGAAGATATCTACTCTGCTTACTACGAGTGCGATGAAGATAGTACAATCACTTTCTATGAAGGTGAAAGTGCAGAAGCGGGTGATCCGGGGATAAGGACTTATGTGGTGTATGATTGTGCTGCTGGTGAAGAAGAGATTGTCAGTAATCCAAATATTGATGCTCTAAGTGCTTTACTGAAACTGAGACAGATAATTAAGGAAGACAACTCTAATTCAGTCAATTTACTACCAAATGCAGAAAATGCAGTTATTGACATTCGTAAACTACGTGACTACTCCCTTAATCGAGATCATCCCACAGGAAAGAATAAAGCTCGTCTGTTTTCATCAATTTTAGGCATGACTGCTGAAAATGCTGAAGAATTACGCCAAATTATTTTGGAACAAGTTAAAATTCAAGAAGCTTGCTTAAATAAAAGTGATCAACATGGACAACGTTACTATGTAGATTTTACTTTGAATAGGCAAAATAGAAGTTCAACCATTCGTAGTTGTTGGATTATCGAGCCTGGTTCTGATTTTCCAAGATTAACAAGTTGCTATATTAAGTTGTAATATTTGAAGGTTGTAACCAATGAGTAAACTAGAACCAAAATTACTAGATGTAATAGCAATCACAATTGATTTACCTGAATATAACTTATTACGTGGTCAAGTTGGTACAATAGTGGAATTACTAGCAGATGGTACAGTATTTGAAGTGGAATTTAGCGATAGTAATGGACAAGTCTACGAATTTGTTGCTTTAACTTTAGAGCAAATTATGGTTTTGCATTTTGAGCCAGTATCTCCTGATTTAGCAAAGTCAACAGTGACAGTGTAAGTAGTAAATTGATATGCTTATTGTAGAGTAAGAGCAATTTCACAATGTATAATAGACAAATGTAAAGAATAATAAAAATCTATGAGTATCAACACCCTAGAAGAAATTGAACGCGCAGTCAGTCAACTTTCCTCAGAAGAACTAGCTCATTTCCGTGCGTGGTTTGCAGAATTTGATGCAGCTATGTGGGATAAAAAATTTGAAACCGATGTTAAAACAGGTAAACTTGATGCACTTGCAGAAAAAGCATTGCAACATCTAAAAAAAGGAAATTGTACCGATCTGTGAACCACAAAGCAACCCCGGATTTTTGGTATTATTACCGACAATTACCAGCAGAAATTCAAGAACTAGCAGATCAATGTTATGAACTGTTAAAACAAAATCCTCGTTATCCGTCTTTACATTTTAAAAAAGTCGGACGTTTTTGGTCAGTAAGAGTAGGTTTACATTATCGAGCGGTAGCTGTAGAAGAAAATGATGATATAGTTTGGTTTTGGATAGGTTCGCACGCAGAATATGACAAACTATTAGGAATGTAGCAGTTTCATCAGGTGGGAAATTCCCACCCTACTAAATCAAACTAAAGCCGCTTCAGGGATAGCACCTTGTATTTTCCCAAAAGTATCAATTAAAGTTTGCAATTGTTGTTCAGCTTTAAACACACCTAAACCCCTTGCTGTTACCTTTCCAGGAGAATAAACAAACCTACTTCGCATGGTTTCTGTTAAATTTTCTGCTAACAAACTCCAAGCAGGTTCTTCCATTGGAGTTTCTAAAACAATATGCTGTTTGTTCTCTGGTTTAATTCTACTAAAACCTAAACTTTTCGCTAGTTGTTTTAATTCCATCACCCGTAAAAGTTGATTTGCGGGAACAGGAATTGCACCATATCTATCAGTCCATTCTGCTGCTATTGCTTTTAATTCTTCTTTGGATTTTGCTGTTGCTACCGCACGATAAGCACTCATCTTTTGATCAATATCAGTAATGTAAGTAGAAGGAATAAATGCGGTGAGATTGAGATCAATTTGGGTATCATCAACTTTGGGTATTTCTTGACCTCTAATTTCTCTAATCGCTTCCTCTAACATTTCCATGTAAAGATCAAATCCTATTGCATCCATTTGACCAGATTGTTCTGCACCTAGCAAATTACCTACACCGCGAATTTCCATATCTCGCATTGCTAATTGATAACCAGAACCGAGTTGAGTAAATTCTTGAATTGCTCTCAATCTTTGTCTAGCTGCATCGGATAATTCACGCTGTTTAGGGTAAAATAACCATGCGTGAGCTTGGATTCCTGCCCGTCCCACACGACCACGTAATTGATATAATTGAGCTAAACCAAAGCGGTGTGCATCTTCAATTAAAATGGTGTTAACTCGCGGGATATCTAAACCAGATTCAATAATTGTGGTACAAACTAAAATGTCTGCTTCATGATTGCTGAAAGTCAGCATTGTTGATTCTAACTCACTTTCGTCCATTTGACCGTGTGCGATCGCAAATCTTCCCCCTGGAATCATTTCCCGCAAATGTGCAGTTGTTTCTTCAATTCCTTCTACTCGCGGAACTACATAAAATACCTGTCCACCTCGATCTAATTCTTGTCTAATTGCACTTCTCACAATTTCTGGATTTAAAGGTGCAAGATGGGTTTGAATTGGTCTTCTGGTTGGGGGTGGTGTGGTAATTAAACTCATTTCCCGAATTCCAGATAAAGACATATATAATGTTCTGGGAATGGGAGTTGCAGACAAAGTTAACACATCAACTTGGGTTTTCAAACTTTTGATTTTTTCCTTTTGATTCACACCAAATCTTTGTTCTTCATCAATTACCAAAAGTCCTAAATCTCGAAATTGTACACCTTTACCTAATAATTGATGTGTGCCAACAACTATATCTAATTCTCCAGTTGCTAAACGTTTTTGGATATTGCGTTTTTCTTCCGCACTGCGAAAACGATTGAGTAAACCTACATTGACAGGATAAGGTGAAAAACGTTCTTTAATGGTGTGATAATGTTGTTGAGTTAAAATTGTCGTTGGTGCTAAAAGTGCAACTTGTTTACCTGCGGTGACAGCTTTAAAAATCGCTCTAATTGCTACTTCAGTTTTGCCAAAACCCACATCACCACAAACTAACCGATCCATCGGTCTTTCACTTTCCATATCCCGCTTTACGTCTTGCACAGCTTTTAGCTGATCTGTGGTAGGTTGATAGGGGAAAGAATCTTCCATTTCTTCCTGCCAAGGCATATCTGCGGGATAGGAAAAACCTTGTTGTTGAGAACGGGCTGCATACAACTTTAACAAATCAAACGCTAATTTCTTAATTGCTTTTCTGACTTTATTCTTGGTATTATCCCAAGCTTTCCCTGTCATTTTATGCAGTTCTGGTGGTTTATCTGCATTGGTTCTAAACCGAGACAAAGAACCAACTTGATCAGCAGCGACTCTCAGCAAACCATCAGCATATTTAACAACTAAATAATCACGAGTTTCATGATTAATTGTCAAACTTTCTAATTTGACAAACTGACCAATACCGTGACTACGATGAACAACAAAATCTCCCGGTCGTAATTTATTGGGGTCAACTTGTTTAGAAACAGCTTTGCGACGTTTGCGAATATAGCCAAAATTAGCTAAAGAATGTTGTCCGTAAAATTCCCGGTCGGTGAGGATGACAACACGGTAAGAAGGTAAAATAAAACCTTCTAATTCTGCTAAACCAGAATATTTGAGGGCAACAGGTGTATGATTAATTTGCAGTTTATCAATTGCTTGATAATCACGAGGATTAGGAATAAACTGGGCGGGACAATCATGTTCTTGGAGTAGAGAAACAGAACGGGAAGGTTGGGCAGAAATAATCCAAACTGCAAATTTACGCTCACGTTCTTGTCTAATAGTTTCCCCTAATTTGGCAAACTGGTGAGGAGTAACAGGTAAAGGTCTACTAGCTAAATTAGTACCGCTATTTTCTTCAGCTAATTCTGATAAATATAACTTCGGGAAATTCCCAATTTCCACTAAACTTTCATCAAAAGTTCTGTGAATTTTAGGAACTCGCCAAGATTCTTCCCCAGTCCCCAGTCCCCAGTCCCCAGTCCCCAGTTTCCATTGAACTTCAGCATTTTCCACCCAGCGATCGCTATGGGCATGACACTGTTCTACTTCATCAATGGCAACGAGGGTATTTGCTGGTAAATAATCTAAAATTGAAGCAGGTTTGGCAAAAGCTAAACCCAGAAAACGTCTACTTCCTTCTAATGATTGAAAATCCATTTCCTGTAGAGAAGTTTCATGAAAAGTCTCTACAATTTTGGGAAAATCAGAATTTTCTTTTAATGCGGCAGTGACAATTGGTGCAAAGCTGGTAGGAGTAAGAGATATGCGATTAACTTTATCTAAAGCAGAACGTTGAGTAGCGGGGTCAAACTCCCGAATTTGTTCAATTTCATCCCCAAACCATTCCAACCGCACTGGTAACTCAGAAGAAACGGGAAACACATCCACAATATCCCCCCGTCTACTCCATTGACCTTCCGTTTCCACCAAGGGAACTCGTTCATATCCCAAAGCGGTGATTTTTTCGCCGAACTCATCTAAATCATATTCCATCCCCTTTTGTAAAGAGAGGCAAAAAGATTTAAATACCTCTGGGGGTGGTAAATGTGGCTGTAGCGCCCCTATGGTAACAATAATAGCTGTATTCTTATTAGGCAACTGACCACTCACCAAATCAGCTAAAACCTGCATTTGTCCCCAGCTTAACTCAGTTTCTGGGTCAAAAGGTTCGTAAGGAGAAGCTTCAGAAGTAGGGTAAAAATGGACAGTTTTCCATCCCATCGCTTCCATTTGGGCATAAACTCGTCCGGCTTCTTCCAAAGTGGCACAGACTACGCACAAATCTCTACTCTCATTATTGGCTAAAGCCGAAGCTACCAAACCCTTGGGTAAACGGGGAATGCCATTTAACCGCAATTCTTGATTTTTCTTGAGTTTAGTGTTTAGTTCTGCGGTGAGAGGCGATCGCGCCAAAGCACGCACAATAGAAGAAAAAGCCATAATTGTTACTAGAGTGAGAAGTGTTGAAAAGTGGGAAAATCTAGATTGTAGTTATATGTAAACTATTTTAGAGGAATGGTGATTGGTGATTGGGAAAGAAGGGAACAGGGAACAGGGAACAGGTAAAGAATTTTATCCCCACCTCCTGCCTCCTGCCTTCTGCCTCCTGCCTTCTGCCTCCTGCCTCCTGCCTCCTGCTTCCTGCCTCCTGAATAAAATGTCTTCCATCAGTTTTGAAATTTTAATTATTTTGGTGTTAATCTTTGCCAACGGTGTATTCTCCATGTCGGAGATGGCCATAGTTTCGGCACGGAAAGTCAGATTACAGCAATTAGCTAATCAAGGCAATCTTAATGCCCAGGCTGCACTACAATTAGCAGAATCTCCCAATCATTTTTTGTCCATTGTCCAGGTGGGGATTACACTCATCAATATTCTTAATGGTGTGTTTGGTGGTGCTACCATTGCCCAAAGGCTGGAAGGTTATGTCAAACTAGTTCCATTTTTAGCAAGCTATAGTCAACCCATTGCTTTTAGTGTCGTCGTTTTAGTCATCACTTATTTGTCACTGATTATTGGTGAACTTGTACCCAAACGGTTAGCATTAAACAACCCAGAAAGAATTGCTGCAACTGTGGCTATTCCCATGCGGGCTTTAGCTGCCTTAGCTTCCCCAGTAGTGTATTTATTAAGTGCTTCTACAGAAACTGTGTTGCGAATTTTGGGGATTACACCTTCAGAAGAACCCCAAGTTACGGAAGAAGAAATTAAAATTTTAATCGAACAAGGTACAGAAGCGGGAACTTTTGAAGAAGCAGAACAGGATATGGTGGAAAGGGTATTTCGGTTAGGCGATCGCCCTGTGACTGCTTTCATGACACCCAGACCGGATATTGTCTGGTTAGACTTGGAAGATCCCGCAGAAGAAAACCGTCAAAAAATGGCTGATAGTGCCTATTCTCGCTATCCAGTTTGTCAAGAGGGACTAGATAATGTCTTGGGTATTATTCCCGTCACAGACTTATTAGCTAGAAGTTTACGTAATGAACCTTTAGACCTAACTCTAGAATTACGTCAGCCTGTATTTGTACCTGAAAGCACTCGTGGTTTAAGAGTTTTGGAGTTATTCAAACAAACTGTAACTCACATGGCGTTAGTCGTAGATGAATACGGTGTAATTCAAGGTTTAGTCACATTAAACGACATTATGAGTGAAATTGTCGGTGATGTTCCCGCAGGGCCAGGACAGGAAGAACCCCAAGCTGTACAACGGGAAGATGGTTCTTGGTTAGTGGATGGAATGTTACCTGTAGAAGAGTTTTTAGAACTGTTCGACCTAGAAGAATTAGAAACAGAAGAAAGAGGAAATTATCAAACTTTGGGTGGTTTTATCATCACTCATTTAGGACGTATTCCCTCAGCGGCAGATCATTTTGAATGGGACGGTATGCGTTTTGAAGTCATGGATATGGATGGAAATCGGGTAGATAAGGTGCTAATTGTGCCGAGGGAAATTAATAAATAGGTAATTGGTGAGAAATTAGCAGTTATCTATTCACAGTTTTCAAGTCATCAACTCTGAGACAACCTTTTAATTTCTGCACCGACTAATATTTCATGTGCCTTGGCTAACATTTGCGGTATTTTTTCAGCATGGGGACTATTCACAAGACATTCTCGCAAATCTAATTCCTGGAGTTTATCTGCCTTATTCCCAGGAAACCAGGAATTACCATTTCCTAACAGGTTATATCGCATTTTGCTATACTCTACCATGTCATAGGCTAAAGCTAAATTGAATAACCACAAAATCACGCGGATATTGACTTGTCCTGGTGTTTGTTCCCAAGTTGGTAAATTAGTTTCCCAGGTTTTTACCCAGTCTTCTCCGAAAGTTTCTATGGCTGCATTTTCTAAACGTGCAAGAATGGGAGGTAAAATTTTGTCGGCTTTATCTAATAATTCTAAAGTCTTTAAATGTTCATCAAAATCAGTAGGTTTTGCTGCCCCAATACTCAAAGTATGTACTTGGGGATGACTCAAACAAAATAAATCATTAAATACCATCGGACTTAATGGACTACACAAATTAACTAATTTTTCCGATGGTTTATATAATAAGCCACCTTTATTAGATGGGCTGATAATAAATACACCCATATCTAATTTATTAGCAGCTTCAATTGCAGCCCAATTCCACTGATTAATATAGTACCAATGCAAATTTACATAATCAAATTGGTTAGTATTAATTGCTTTTAAAATTATCTCCGTTGGGGCATGAGTAGAAAAACCAATAAATCTAACTTTTCCTTCTGCTTGTAGTTCCTTAGCAACTTCTAAACACCCATTTTCACGAATACTATAATCCCAAATTTCATGATTATTAACACCATGTAACCCAAATAAATCTACATAATCTAATTTCAGATATGCCAAAGATTTTTCAAATGTCTTACGAAATTCTTTCGCATCTGCAACAGGAGAAACTTTAGTTTGTACGATTAATTTTTCACGGGGAAGTTGAGGTAATATTTTTCCCAATTGCATTTCCGAAGTTCCATAACCACGGGCAGTTTCTATATGATTAATTCCTAACTCAACTGCACGACGAATTACTGCTTCTAAATTTTCTTGGTTATCTTGAGGAATTTCTTCTGGTTTTACATCTTGCCATTTAAATTGATATCGCATCCCCCCACAAGAGAACAGGGGCATTTGTAATTCTGTGCGTCCAAATCTTCTGTATAGCATCACGAAATTTTAGATTTTGGATAACGATGGCTTGATATGAATTAACCGCAAAGAACGCAAAGGACACAAAGTTAAGAGGGTTTAAGAGAATT
This sequence comes from Sphaerospermopsis aphanizomenoides BCCUSP55, assembly GCF_001586785.1. Lineage (GTDB taxonomy): Bacteria > Cyanobacteriota > Cyanobacteriia > Cyanobacteriales > Nostocaceae > Sphaerospermopsis_A > Sphaerospermopsis_A aphanizomenoides_A. Next base: position 17,441 of record NZ_LUFH02000038.1, on the reverse strand, counting down.
TTGAGTATTGCTGCGTTTATTTTTTCGTCTTTGTGTGAGCTTTTTTACAGGTGGGCATTGCCCACCATACTAATTTGAACTACATTCTACGCACAACAGGTTTACCGTCAATTACTTCACCAATTAAAACCACATCAGCGCAGTTGACGAAAATACCATTTTCCAAAACACCTGGAATATTATTCAGTGTTTTTTCTAAGTTTACAGGGTCATCAATATTATCAAATCTGACATCTATTACCATGTTCCCTTGGTCAGTAATTACGGGTCCAGCTTTTTTGACACCCATCCGTAACTCTGGTTTACCACCTAGTTCTTTAATAGCATTAGTGACGGGGGTGAGTGCCATTGGTATGACTTCTACAGGAACTGCAAATACACTACCCAACCGATCTACAAGTTTACCACTATCAACTACAACAATAAACTGGGCTGCCAGGTAATCTACCACTTTTTCGCGGGTATGTGCTGCACCACCACCTTTAATTAAGTTTTTGTGGGGATCAACTTCATCAGCACCATCAATAGCGATGTCAATATGGTCAATAGCGTCTAAAGTGGTGAGAGGAACTCCGTACTGTTTGGCTAAAACTTCTGACTGAAATGAGGTGGGGATACCAACAATATCTTTAAGTTCACCAGATTTGAGGCGTTCTCCTAAATACTGGATGGTGTAAGCTGTGGTTGAACCTGTTCCTAATCCCACAATTGAACCTGATTTTACCATTTCTGCGGCGGCTTTGCCAACTTCTTGCTTCATCAATTTGACGGGATCTGCTGCTACGGACATTCCTAAACTCCTGGAAATTGAACAAACTCTCACAGCCGAATATTAAACTAAAAACTACATTCGCAGCAATTGACAATCCAAAGCTGAAATTGAATTATGTGGCAATTTTCTGAATTTTTTCCAGATGTCTAATGCAGAATCTCAGAAGAAAACATTTGTGACAACGCCTGAAAATATGGCATTAAGGAGTTAGTTTGTTGAGGAGTTAGGCGATCGCTGATTTCATATCTGAGTAAATGTAGCATTTGCCGCACCATTTCCCATTGTACTTTTAATGTGGGATAAAGCATCACACACAGAGGAAATAATTCTTGTTGAATGGCAGCAATACTCCCTTCTAATGCACATACCCACAGGTAAACTTGGAACATCTCCACATCCCGGATGCTGGAAATTTTCACCACTGGGTCACTCAACTTCCCAGACATGGTACTGTAAGCTGGGAATAATTCAATCACCCGTTGACTAATATTTTTAGCAATTTGTGTACTCACTGGTAGTAACTGTTGTACTGCGGACAAAACTGGCGAATTATAGTTATGTTTAGCTGCTGCTTCATAGGCACGTTGCAGTGGCATATAAAGATGATCATCAATAACTTTAAAGTATGCACTAATGAGGGATTGCTCAACAGGTTCTACTAGTTGAATCAGCATTTGACTAGTGTAATGAAACTGCATACTCACAAAGCCAATCACCCTGGGGTCAGCATTTGTATATTTTTTTCTAATTGCACTGATTTCTGAGCCAACTACTGTAGCCAATTGGTTAGGTGCTACTTTTTCAGCATAGTCTAACAATTTCTGTTCGTCACAGCAATCACTTTCAGTCATGTTTATCACTTCAGATGCTCGCAATGCTTCTGTATCAGTGTACACACTGAGAACTTTTTCATAGATCCTAAAAGAATCTGCCGCAATGTCCCAGGGATTAATCAGGTTGTAATCTATACCATGCTGTTTGACTTCTGCTGATAGTAATATCTCTGTTTTATTCCAGGCTTTAGCACTGATACTGCGTAAGGATTCCCTGATTTTTGTGGCTGTTTTCTCTCGTCCTGCTGATGACGATATCTCCGACAAATCAGATACAGGAGAATTTTTTTGCTGGCTGGGATCAATATGGAGACTTTGCAAATACTTTTTAGCCCATTGCTGTGCTAAAGATTCCACTGATATATTATTTTCTCCATTTGATACTGAATTGACATCATTGCTGAAAATTTCTTTACTAACGGACATTATTTATTACCTAAGTAAGTATTATTGACAAAATCTTAAATACTCAAATTATTTTATAGCAAATATATTGTCAGTAATATTTCTTAGCCTTAAATTCTTACTGTTTACAGTCTACAAGAATTGTATTGTAACATTTTTACTAAAAATACGTACTCTCACTCATCTGACATATATAGGAATCCGGTTTGGTTTCTGAATTTACTTGTGTAGGCAGGCAAAAGGCAAGAGGCAAAAGGCAAGAGGGATTTATAGAATTTAGGTGTACTGAGTTTTGTATGGCTACGCCTCGCAAGCTATCAAAAATCAAATAGTAGTCCTATATTAACAAGCAAATTAATAAATATAAAAATTCTTCTTTATGTGTATCTAAAAATTGATACTTTTGTAAATGAAATTAATAGCAAAACATATATCAGTGAACAGGGAGTAGGGAACTATTAATAAGTTTAAAAGTCTTTATGGTCATGGCTTAGTTCTTAAATTTTGTACCGCCTGAACCTAAAATCTACTGTCAGCAAGGGTGAATATTGATTGTTAGGATCAGTTAGGAGGCAGAAGTGAAAAGGATTTAAGCCTTGTTAATTTCTCTTCAGTGCCATTCTTGTCCAAAATTAGCAGATTGAAAATCGTAATCACTATGAGGCATTTAATAAGTGCAATTTCCTTAACGGTGGTACTGCAAACCTGCCCAATAATTGTCCAAGCACAATCTACAGAACAAGTACCTGTAAAAAGCTCAGAAGATTATATTCAAAAAGTGCTGCAAGCAAAATTAATGGATAACTTACCCGATGGACAATTTTATCCAGAAAGGTTAATTAGTCGAGCTGAATTAGCATCAATTTTAGTGAAAGCTTTTTATTTAGATCAACGACAAATCGCTAAACAAGAAAAAACCATTGTTGTACCAGATGTGCCTAATTATTATTGGGCATATCAAGATATTCAAACAGTGCTAAAAACCGATATTATGAAAGGTTATCGGGGAAATATGTTTTTTCCGAACCAAAAAGTTACTAGGGCGGAAGGTCTAGCGATTTTTGCCCAAGCTTACGGAGTATTTCAATTTCCTAAACAAACCATCAACGCAATTCTCCAATCTTACCCAGATGCACAATTTATACCTAATTGGGCTAGAAAAGCGATCGCTACAGTGATTACGGAAGGATTCATGAATACAGATGCCCAAGGCAATATTAACCCATTACACCCCATGACCCGTGGTGATATGGCTTATCTGTTAAGTAAATATTTGCAACGACAAAAGCCACAAGCAGAAACACCAGTAGTTCCCGGTGTTTCCCAATGATGATGGGGAGCTATCAAGTCAAAAGTCAAAAGTAATAACTCCTGCCTTCTGCCTTCTGCCTTCTGCCTTCTGCCTTCTGCCTCCTGCCTTCTGCCCCCTGCCCCCGGTTGGTGAGCGAAGTCGAACCACTGCCTCCTGCTATATACTGCTACAACAACATTAATGACAGTGAGATTCTTGTAGCCACCTGAGCGTGTGACAATTAAATAATGCCAATGCCAAAAATAGAGTTAGAGAGGAAAACCCTATAGTATGCATCTGAGTGAAATAACCCATCCTAACCAGTTACATGGTTTGTCTATTCGGCAATTGCAACAAATTGCCCGTCAAATTCGAGATAAGCACCTACAAACCGTAGCAGCAACTGGAGGGCATTTGGGGCCTGGTTTGGGAGTTGTAGAATTAACTTTAGGGCTTTACCAGACATTAGACTTAGATCGGGACAAAGTTATTTGGGATGTAGGACATCAAGCTTATCCCCACAAATTAATCACCGGACGTTACAGCGACTTCCATAGCCTCAGACAAAAAGACGGAGTTGCTGGTTATCTCAAACGCTGTGAAAGCAAATTTGATCACTTTGGTGCAGGACACGCTTCTACAAGTATTTCTGCTGCCCTGGGTATGGCTTTAGCCCGTGACTTAAAAGGGGAAAAATTTAAAGCTGTAGCTGTAATTGGAGATGGCGCTTTAACTGGAGGTATGGCTTTAGAAGCTATCAACCACGCCGGACATTTACGCAAAACCAACTTGCTGGTAGTTCTCAATGATAACGAGATGTCAATCTCTCCTAACGTTGGTGCTATTCCCCGCTACCTCAACAAAATGCGTCTTAGCCCACCAGTGCAGTTTCTTTCAGATGGCATTGAAGAACAAGTCAAACACATTCCTTTCGTTGCTGATGAACTGGAACGCATTAAAGAAGGCATGAAGCGGTTAGCAATGTCTAAAGTTGGTGCAGTTTTTGAAGAACTGGGCTTTACCTATATGGGTCCAGTGGATGGCCATAATTTAGAAGAACTCATTGCCACCTTCCAACAAGCACATCAAATTACAGGGCCTGTACTGGTTCACGTAGCCACTATTAAGGGTAAAGGCTATGAAATGGCTGAAAAAGACCAAGTAGGCTATCATGCCCAAAACCCCTTTAATTTGACTACTGGGAAGGCTATTCCTTCCAGTAAGCCCAAACCTCCTGCTTACGCGAAAGTCTTTTCCCACACTTTGGTCAAACTGGCGGAACAAAACCCGAAAATTGTCGGTATTACCGCAGCTATGGCCACAGGTACCGGTTTAGATAAATTACAAGTTAAATTGCCTAATCAATATATTGATGTGGGTATCGCTGAACAACACGCTGTGACTCTGGCTGCTGGTTTAGCTTGTGAAGGTATGCGTCCCGTCGCAGCTATTTATTCCACCTTCTTACAACGTGGCTACGATCAAATTATCCATGATGTCTGCATTCAAAACCTCCCTGTTTTCTTCTGTTTAGACAGGGCAGGAATTGTTGGTGCTGATGGTCCAACTCACCAAGGTATGTATGATATCGCCTATCTGCGTTGTATTCCCAACATGGTGTTAATGGCACCCAAGGATGAAGCAGAACTACAAAGAATGGTAGTGACAGGGATTGAATATACAGATGGTCCTATTGCTATGCGTTTTCCCCGTGGTAATGGTCATGGTGTACCTTTGATGGAAGAAGGATGGGAATCTTTAGAAATTGGTAAAGGGGAAATTCTCCGCCAAGGTGATGATGTGTTAATTGTTGGCTATGGCACAATGGTTTACCCAGGAATGCAAGCAGCAGAAATTCTCAGCGAACATGGCATTGAAGCAACTGTGATTAATGCCCGGTTTGTGAAGCCTTTGGATACTGATTTGATCTTACCTTTGGCTGAGAAAATTGGCCGGGTTGTCACTTTAGAAGAAGGTTGTTTAATGGGAGGTTTCGGTTCTGCGGTAGCTGAAGCTTTACTGGATGCTAATGTTGTTGTCCCTGTAAAACGCATTGGTATTCCTGATGAATTAGTTGATCATGCGACACCAGATGAATCTAAGGTCGAGTTAGGTTTAACTAGTCAGCAAATTGCAGACAATATTTTGCAAGCTTTCTTTAAAAAAGAATTAGCTGTTGTGAAATAGTTTTCATTGTCTGAATCAGGATTTACAGGATTTGAGGATTTACAGGATTTAATGATTATGTATTTCTTCGTTCTGTTGATCTTTTTCTCGTTTCTCGTTCCCATACTCTGTATGGGAATGGTAATTTATTTTTTGTCTGAATCAGGTGGTTATCGAGCGAAGTCGAGATAATATCCAGGATTACAGGATGAACAGGATAGTTTTTGAAGATTGCTGGAAATTTTCAGAAATTGTATTTTGTCTGAATCAGGTGGTTATCGAGCGAAGTCGAGATAATATCCAGGATTTAAGGATGTACAGGATGAAATTATCAAATCTTTCTCAAACCTCTTACCTTAGTGTCCTTTGTGTCTATGCCTAACCTGACTCTGCGCGTTAGCGGAGCTTTCGCTGTCTTCGATACGTGGTTCGTTCTGTAGTGACTTGTGCGTAACCAAGCATAATTAAAATCATATCCTGTTCGCGTAGTGTGGCGTTAGCCATAAATCCTGAAATCCTGGATATCTTGATTTAGACAATATAAATCCCTTGGATTATTTTCAAGGCTATCATAACATAACCCTGTCAGAAGTCAAGACCCTTGTAATTGCGTTGGGTTTGTTGACACTATTCTCAATAATTTGAGGGGAAAAACCCTTGCTCTTGCTTTTTTGGGAAAATGGAGTTAAGAATTGTTAAGGTAAGTGACGCTAAGACGAGCAGTTACCAGTTTTAGAGGAAATTAATTTACATTAACTGTTAATCAAATATTTGCTTGGTTGAAAATGATTTATTAATACTAGAGTCAGAGACTCTAAAATTGCATTCCCAGTCTGAGACTGGGAACGAGAAAACGAGAAACGAGAAACAAGAAATTTATAAAAGGTTGGAAAAATTATGATTGTTGTATTTAGCGGTGCGGGACTTTCGGCTGAAAGTGGAATTCCCACCTTTAGAGGTGCTGGGGGACTGTGGGAAGGATACAAAATAGAAGATGTGGCTACACCTTTGGGTTGGATGAGAAATCAAAAATTAGTCTTAGATTTTTACGCCCAAGGTTTTGAGAAAATGCAGCAATGTCAACCTAATGCAGCACATTTTGCGATAGCTGAATTAGCTAATTCTTTTGATGTGGTTTGCATTACTCAAAATATTGATACTCTGTTAGAAAAGGCAGGAGTGAAAGATGTTTGGCATATTCACGGGAGAATAGATGCTCAAAAATGTGAATGGCATTTTGATATTCCTCCCATGTATGCCGAATGGCAATGTGATTATAAAGCGCAAATAAATAAACCTGTGCAAGGGGGTGATGTTTGTCCAAAGTGCGGTAAACATTTACGTCCTGATGTGGTTTGGTTTGGGGAAGCTGTGGATATGCGAGTTGATGATTTATATAAAATTCAATCTCAGGTAAATATATTTATTGTGGTGGGAACTTCTGCACAGGTTTATCCAGCAGCGAATTTATTGAAGTTTTTTCAAGCTGTACCTGAGAAATATTTTATTGATCCTCATCCTAATGCTGAGTTTTTGGATGGGTTTACTGTTTTTGAAGGTAAGGCTACAGAATATCTACCAGTATTGGTTGAGTCTTTGAAGGTTAAATTCGCTACCCTTGAGCAGTAGTAGCTATTTGATACAACCTGCATGAGTCAAAAAATTACATCAAGTTTAAGAAAATTACCTCCATGCAAATGAAGTGATAACTTAGATAATTAGTTGCCCAGAAGGGCAAATTTTATGAAAAGCTTTGTATCTGCTGTTGGTAAGAGTCGAAAAAATAAACTTGTTGGTTTAGCAGCATCTACGGTAGCAGCTATATCTCTGGCTACTGGTGTTTATACTGCCAATGCTACGCCGTTAAAGACTTCTACAGTTACAGAAATTAACTCAACATCAGTTTCAACTAGTTCAACACCAACGGATCTCAATCATTCTGTTGCCTATCAAGCAATGGGAGTAGAACCTCTTATTCCCCTAATTCTATTTGGTGGGGTAGTGATATTTGTCCCCTTATTCTTTGGTGGACTGGTAGTAATTGGTGAACGGGAAGTTGGCGTAGTTGTTAAAAAATTTACCATCTCAGGTAAAGGACTACCACCAGGAAGATTAATCGCTTTAAATGGAGAAGCTGGTTTACAAGCAGATACCCTCGCACCAGGTTGGCATTGGGGTTACTGGCCTTGGCAATATGCCGTCAAAAAAGAACAAGTTGTTGTTGTTCCCCAAGGTCAAATTGCTTTAATTGTGGCCGCAGATGGGGCATCTAACCCACCAGAACGAATTTTAGGTAAAATTGTTGACTGTGATAACTTCCAAGATGCACGGAAATTTTTAACCAAAGGTGGGGAAAAAGGCCGCCAAATGGGTTTTCTCACCGCAGGTACATATCGCATTAACACGGCTTTGTTTAAAGTGATTACATCTGCGAATGCTAGTAGTCATGGCATGAATCCCGAACAAATGCGGGTGTATAGTGTGTTATCGGATAAAGTCGGTATTGTCACGACCTTAGACGGTTTACCTATTCCTGCTGGTGAAATTGCAGGGCCTGTGATTGAAGGACATGATAACTTCCAAAACGGGCAGAAGTTCCTGAATGGTGGGGGAAGAAGAGGTTTGCAAGAACAGATTTTACTTTCTGGTTCTTGGAATTTAAACCCTTGGTTTGTGCAAGTTGAACAAGTACCAATGACAGAAATTCCCATTGGTTATGTGGGGGTGGTAATTTCTTTCGTGGGACAAGATCAAGAAGATGTCAGCGGTGCATCTTTCACACATGGTAATTTAGTCAAACCGGGACATAAGGGAGTGTGGGTAGAACCGCTTTATCCTGGTAAACAACCGCTGAACTCGCGGATCATGAAAATTGAGTTAGTGCCGACTACGAATATTGTTTTAAACTGGTCAAGGAGAACAGAACGTCATAGTTATGATGCCCAACTTGCATCTTTAACAGTGCGATCGCGTGATGGTTTCGCTTTTGATTTAGAAGTAGCACAAATTATCCACGTTGGTGCTTTGGATGCACCCAAGGTAATTTCCCGTGTGGGTTCAATGCAGAATTTAGTAGATCATGTACTAGAACCGACCATTGGTAACTATTTCCGCAACTCTGCCCAAGATTATACTGTACTCGATTTCTTGACCGCCCGGAGTGAAAGACAAAGCGAAGCCGCAGAATATATTAAAACCGCTTTGCGTACTTATGATGTGCAAGCAATAGATACCTTAATTGGTGATATTCAGCCTCCTGCAACCTTGATGCAGACACAAACAGACCGCAAAATTGCTGAAGAAGAACGGAAAACCTATGAAGTGCAGCAAATGGCACAAACTCAACGTCAGCAATTGGTGCGGGAAACTGCTTTGGCTAATATTCAGCAAGAAATGGTGCAATCTGAACAAAGCGTGCAAATTGCGGAATTGAAATCTCAAGCTGCTATTAAGGAAGCAAACGGACAAGCGGAAGCAACGAAGCTGAAAGCTTTAGCAGAAGCAGAAGGTATCCGTGCTACAGGTAATGCAAAAGCTGAAACCTACCGCACTGGTGTACAAGCTTTGGGAATGCAAGGTTATACAGCGATGCAATTAATGCAAATTATCGGCGATCGCAATGTCCGTTTAATTCCTGATATCATGGTAGGTGGTAACAATGGTACGAGTAATGGTTTGGTAGATGGTTTGTTATCTATGATTCTCTGGAATCAAACTGGTCATAACCAAGCTAAAACAGGTATAGTTCCTCCACCACCACCGAAGAAAAGTGAACAACAAAATGGTAATGGTCAAATTTTAGGTGAGTTACCAAAAGAATAAGAAAAGGGTGTAGGGTGTAGAGAAACGTTGAGGAAATTTTGCTAATTCAAGAATGTTATCGGTTAATTAAGTTAATTGGTGATGGGGGAAAATATCAGACTTTTATGGCTGTTGATGAAGGTCTATTTCCCCCAGTTTATTGTATTGTCCATAAATTTTCTCAAGTGCAGGAAATACAACTCAGGTTGATTGAGAAATTTGAAAAATTAAAAAACTTAAATAATCATCCACAAATCCCCAATTTATTAACATCGTTCCCAGATCATCAAGATTATTATTTGGTCTATGAGTTTATTTCTGGTGATAATTTAAAGACGATTTTAGCTAAAGAGGGTGTTTTTCAAGAATCGCAAATTTGGCAACTTTTAAAAAGTGTCTTACCGATTCTAGATTTTATTCACAATCAGCAAATTATTCATGGTAATATCAAACCAGAAAATCTGATTATTAAAAATTCCCTTTTATCGGCAATATCCAATCATTTAGTTTTGGTAAATTTTGCATCTGCTCAAATATTCACTACCAATCCTATCAACGCCCAACAAATAACTGGTAGTCCTGAATATATCGCCCCAGAACAATTACAAGGAAATCCAACCTTTAGTAGTGACCTGTATAGTTTAGGTGTAACTTGTATTTATCTACTCACACAAATTCCTCCCTTTGATTTATTTGATATTGCTAATAATCAATGGGTATGGCAAGATTATTTAACCACCCCCGTGAGCGAATATCTAACACAAACCTTAGAAAAATTAATCAATCCTAATTTACAAAACCGCTGGAAATCAACAGCAGAAATTATCACCCAACTAGGAATCAAAAACCTTCATCCGCGTTTATCTGCGTCCATCTGCGTTCCCAAAAATATCACCATCAAAAATCAACTTGATAGTCAAATTAACACCTTAGCATTTTCACCAGACAATCAAATTTTAGCTAGTGGTGATGACAGTAAAAATATTAAAATTTGGGATCTGCAAACTCAAAAAATCTTAGCTAACTTGACAGGACATACAAAAGCCGTACAATCAGTAGTTTTTAATCCCGATGGACAAATTTTAGCAACAGCAGGTGATGATAAAATTATTAAATTATGGGATGTGAAAACATTTCAAGAAATTACTACCTTGAAGGGACATTCCCACGCTGTCAAAACATTAGCTTTTCACCATGATGGCAAAATTCTGGCCAGTGGTAGTTGGGACAAAACTATTAAAATTTGGAATGTAAATACAGGTGCAGAAATTTGTACAATTACAGGACATCAATTACAAATCAACGCTGTTGTTTTTAGTCCTGAAAATCATATATTAGCTAGTGCTAGTTGCGATCGCACAGTGCGTCTGTGGAAATTACAACTAGACCAAACCTCACAAAACTGTCAATATAATTTATTATCTACTCTTGTCGGTCATACACGCGCCGTATCAGCAGTGGCTTTTAGTCCTAACGGCAAGATTTTAGCAACAGGTAGCGATGATAACACCATTAAAATATGGGATGTGAACACTGGTGAATTAATTAGCACACTTGTAGGGCATTCCTGGTCAGTGGTAGGATTAGCTTTTACAGCCGATAGTCAAACCCTAATTAGTTCCAGTTGGGATAAAACCATCAAACTTTGGAATGTCAGTAAAAAAGCAGAAATAGCAACTCTATTGGATCATTGTGACTCAGTATCTACGGTTGCCATTAGTTCAGATTCACAAATAATTGCTACTGGTAGCAGAGACAAAACTATCAAAATATGGAATAATTGGAAATTGGGGACTGGGGAATAGGGACTGGGGAGAAATAAATCCAAAATTCAAAATTCAAAACTCTTGCCTTTTGCCTTCTGCCTTCTGCCTTCCTGTTCCCTGTTCCCTGTTCCCTGTTCCCTGTTCCCTGTTCCCTGTTCCCTAATTAAAACAATCAGGCGCTACCTGTGAAGGCAACTTCAGGAAACTTCAACTGTGCCTCTGCCATTGGGCGATTTCTACCTTCTTCTTGCCAGTAGTTAATCACCTCTGTTGCCTTGTTCAGCAACTCGACGCGATCAATATCAGTAATCCAGTGTTTGGATTCTAACTCTTTTTTGAGTTCTTCCCAAGCATCATTACGAGGCCAGAAGAAGTATTTAGTTAAGGGACTTGTGCCTTTACCGACTATTTGATCGACTGCTAAGGCTACGTTCTCATCTAACCAGAGAATTTTTAAGATAAATTTCGACAATCGTACCTCCGGGACAAATCCGGCTATAACTTACTAAGTTTGCGATCCCTTATTGTAACTTAATATCTGTCCAATTGACTAATGAGTTTGAATATCTGGCAGGAGGAAGGTGACAGGTGACAGGTGACAGGTGACAGGTGACAGGTGACAGGTGACAGGTGAAAGAAATTTGTATGGAAGCGTCTGGATCTATTTTGGATTTTGAATTTTTGCGCGAGAGGGTGGGTGTTAAAAAACCATTCGCTGAAAAAAGCCCTGAATTCTTTTGCTGGCAAGACTTTCCAGGATTTTCTGCTGTTGACCCACTCGCGCACCTTACACAGCAAGGGTTTTGGCGTTTTTCGCTCTTGACACAATTTCTGAAATGGACTATGATTAGATCATCCGCGCAATCGAACCTTGAAAACTACATATATATAGGCTTTCAGGATGCCGCTATTGCAATTTCACCTAATCCCTATTAGGGATTGAAACGCCAATAATAAACCCGCCAGAACCGCCTGGTTTTTGAAATTGCAATTTCACCTAATCCCTATTAGGGATTGAAACTATATTTTATATAAAATGTACCCAGTGACTATCAATTGCAATTTCACCTAATCCCTATTAGGGATTGAAACGTTGTTGGTTGTTGGTATGGTTGGATTAGTCTTCAATTGCAATTTCACCTAATCCCTATTAGGGATTGAAACGCTTGCCCTGTTGCACGAAGAAATGTGCAATTATTGCAATTTCACCTAATCCCTATTAGGGATTGAAACGTTTACTGCGACAATGGCGCGTATATCTTAAGTTCATTGCAATTTCACCTAATCCCTATTAGGGATTGAAACTTTTCACTTTATATCGCAAAACCAAGACAGAGGTAATTGCAATTTCACCTAATCCCTATTAGGGATTGAAACTTTCATGATCACTTGCTAGGGACTCCATCAACGATGCAGATTGCAATTTCACCTAATCCCTATTAGGGATTGAAACCCTCCTGTTTGGTTAAGTAAGTCATGAATCCTGCCTCATATTGCAATTTCACCTAATCCCTATTAGGGATTGAAACATCAGGTGCATAATCTGAATAACATTCTGCTGTTGATTGCAATTTCACCTAATCCCTATTAGGGATTGAAACGCTAAGGATTTAACTTGAGCATAGGAGTAGGCGATCTCATATTGCAATTTCACCTAATCCCTATTAGGGATTGAAACACGATTATTCGGAAGAGGTAAATAGTATATTCTCTGAATTGCAATTTCACCTAATCCCTATTAGGGATTGAAACATTGCTAACATTCAGGGCATAGAGTGTGCATCAGTAACATTGCAATTTCACCTAATCCCTATTAGGGATTGAAACGGGTTGAATTTTTGAATGACTCTTTTTGAGAAAATATCCGCAATTGCAATTTCACCTAATCCCTATTAGGGATTGAAACCCAAGGATAATAACAAACGACGCTCACTTTTTAACTATTGCAATTTCACCTAATCCCTATTAGGGATTGAAACATGGTAAAACAAAATCTGGTAGAATAGTTATTGCAATTTCACCTAATCCCTATTAGGGATTGAAACCATTTTATAGGAAGATACTTGACGATAAAATAGATATAAAATTGCAATTTCACCTAATCCCTATTAGGGATTGAAACACATTCGGTTTACAAAGCAAGTATTTGTCAACATTAAGAATTGCAATTTCACCTAATCCCTATTAGGGATTGAAACTTTGATAGCCAGACTATTTTCTTCTTTGGTAGAAAAGCGATCGCTCATTGCAATTTCACCTAATCCCTATTAGGGATTGAAACTTCACGAATTTAGTAGCTGGTCAAAACTACATCAAATTGCAATTTCACCTAATCCCTATTAGGGATTGAAACTCTAGAAACTATTTAACGACTCTTTCTAGTGGTCATAGATTGCAATTTCACCTAATCCCTATTAGGGATTGAAACCCTGCAAAACCAAAGAAGGGGTACCGGATGCGGGTAAACAAATTGCAATTTCACCTAATCCCTATTAGGGATTGAAACATGAGCGTTTAGGTGGTGGGATTTGGACTATAGAAATTGCAATTTCACCTAATCCCTATTAGGGACTGAAAAATCATTTACCATTTGGACGTTGAATAATAGTTTCCACCACCCGTTTTTTAACCTGCGGATCAATTCCCACCAAGCGCACATACTCACCACTAAATTCAGCCAAACAAGATTCTAAAGTAGAAACAACATCAGATTCAGCATCAGTATTAATAGTACCGCAACTTTGCCAAGAACCAGTGCGAAAACGACGTTCATCTATATGTTCAATGCCGATTTTATAACCTTGAGACAAAATTTTGCGAACTTGGGCTTGGATATCTAAAGTTAAATGTGTATTAGATAGTTTTTCCTGGGGAACAGTAGCTTCATGAATTGGTGTTTGTACAACAGCAGCAGCAGGTTGAGAAATTGTACTCCGATGTAAACGATTATATTCATCAACCAAATGAGAAGTTTCCACCCGTTTTTGTTCACCCACCATGAATTTAGCAGACTCAATTAAATGAGATAAGCTGAAATCAGGCTTTTTAAACACTGGTGGTCCATCGGCGCTATTAACCACACGCAAAGATACATTTTCAAAACCAATTTGATGAATAAATTCGCGGATTTGTTCATCATAAATTCGGGAACGTAAAGCACTAAAGAAGTCAATAGATTGAGAAGGGAAAGTATCTACTAACTGTTCAACTTCCCGCTGAGAAAGACCATCTTCTGTAAAAATACCACCAACAATCCCCACCTTGTCATCACGGTTAGGTTCCCAGTAAAATTTTTCCATCCTTCCATCTCGAATTAATGGTGCATAAAGTGTGGAAAAATCATTTCCTGTAACAATAATTGGTACACGACGAATTGGGTTAGCATCATAACTTCCAGGTAACTGCACATCTGTGGGATTATCAGCAATATTCATCAATGTAGCATTTACCAATTGAGTATTAACTGTGTATTGAGTACCTTCGTCAAAGCGTCCTGCACCAGCATCTAAATCATTAATCATTAGCACGCACATTTTTCCGCGTACCTTGATTAATTCTGCTGTTTCTCGATAACGTAACCGAATTAACCGCGCGGGATCTCCTGCATCTGGACTTTCTAATTCTCCTCCAGAGATGAGAGTTGTTTCAATGCCCATTTTTTCAAACACTAATTCACATTGAAAAGATTTTCCTTCTCCTTTGCGACCATGAATACCTAAAATTAACGGAACTCGAATACCGGGAATATTTAAAAAGTTTTTAGTGATATGAACAGCAAGTTTATCCAGAAAGCTGGGAGCGATATAGTAACTCATAGAATTATCCCTGGGAATGATTTATGACAATCATGGTAGATTTTTTCGGTCAGCATTGAAAACGCTAAATTTACACTAATGCTTTATCATACTAATTGGACATCAAATAAATTATACTATGAATCATTCATCAATTAAAATTGAAAAATTACTAAATCATGATTTGGAAGAACTGAGAAAAGTTAGTCAAGAAATTCGGTATACTCACTATCCCGGAATCATCAGTATTCCACAAATAGAATATATGTTGGAAAAAATGTATGGAATGGGAGTAATTGAAAATGAAATTGATAATTTAGGAATATTTTACGATAAAGTGGTGAAAAGTTCTGACATCGTTGGTTATTTATCCTATGGTGCGGAAATAAAAGAGAATATTAATTGTTTAAAATTACATAAATGTTACCTATTACCCTCGCTGCATGGTTTCGGCTATGGACAAATAATGTTATCTCATGTTTGTCAAAAAACTCAAGCAATGAACTGTCAAAAAATTCTCCTTAACGTCAATAAAAGGAATGAAAAAGGAATTACAGCTTATACCCGATTTGGGTTCAGAATTATTGCCAGTGAAATTAAAGATTTTGGTGGTGGGTTTGTGATGGATGATTATATCATGGCTTACGAACTTTAAGAATTGACACTTCTCGGTCTAAGAGGATGTCTGAAAAGTATCAGAATTGATCGAGATCCCCCCAACCCCCTTAGAAAGGGGGGCTAAATTACTCACGCCACGCAACATCCTCTTAAACTGCGTGTATATCTACACAAGGCTCACCATGACAATGATTAACTTCCACCGAAACGTGAACAAGAGAGGGAATATCTCGAAGTAGGTTTTTATAATATTCTGGTGTTTTTGGGTAATGAGTAACCAGAGAAATTGTAGCTGCTAAATAATCTTGACCCACATACCAAATATGCAAATCTGTAATCCGATTATCAGCATCTTCTTCAATAGCATTAACAATAGCTAATTTTGTTTGTTTGTCACTTGCACCATCTAACAAAATTAAACTCGTATCACGCACCAAACCATAAGACCATTTAGCAATTACAGCAGCACCAACAAATCCCATTGCTGCATCCATCCATACCCAACCCAGGAACTTGCCAGCGAATAAAGCAACAATGGCAAAAACAGAAGTTAGTGCATCTGCCAAAACATGAAGATAAGCAGCACGAAGATTATGATCATGATGATCGTGATGAGAGTGATGATCATGATTGTGATCATCTTCATGTTCATGGTGATGATGATCTTGCAGTAAGAAAGCACTAGCAATATTGACAACTAACCCGATGACAGCAACACCAATTGCTTCATTGAACTGAATAGTTTGCGGCTGAAAAAGACGACCTAAAGATTCAACTCCCATCACAAAAGCGATGACAGCAAGTGCAACAGCACTAGTAAATCCTCCCAGAACGCTAACCTTTCCTGTTCCAAAGGTATATTTAGGATTATTGGCATTACTCCGCGCATATTGATAGGCAAATACCGTAATTCCAAACGCTGCAACATGGGTTGCCATGTGCCAACCATCGGCCAGCAAAGCCATTGAACCAAAAATCGTTCCGGCGACAATCTCAGCCAACATCGTCAATGCTGTCAGTAGCATCACTATTTTGGTGTTTCTCTCTGCATGATGTTGGTCAACAGAAAAATCATGAGAATGCTGCCATTGTTCAAGCCTATGGATATGCACGGAAATTGTTACACTCCTTTCGTTAATATTTAAAGATTACAGGACATCAACAGCATAATAAAACAAACAGACCTAAAATCTGTCACCTGTCACCTGTCCCCTGTCACCTGTTATCCAGGTAAATCTAAAGCAATTAACAAAGCCTGTGCCAGATGGGTCATCACCGCTTCAGAAAGTACCCCCCTCAAACGCAAAAAGCGGGTTTTGGACAATACCCGCACCTGATCTGCCATTGCGATCGAGTCTTTCTTGAGTCCGCCATCTGGTGCTAAAATTAGGACTTGAGTGGGGTAAACTCTTTTACCAGTTTGGTAAGTGGTACAAGGTACTGCTAAAACTACCGGGCTAGATACATTAATCACGTCACGACTGACAATAATTACGGGGCGAGTTCCTCCCTGTTCTGAACCCTCAGTCATCTCCAGACGCGCATCATACACTTCACCCCTTCTCATCTTGGAATTTCCCCTAGCTGCAAAGCCTCCCATTGCGCTGGTGCAAACTCCGCCTCCATTTTTAAAACTTCCGCTTGATAATCAGGATCTCTGGTCATTTCTGCCAAAGCAGCATCTATTTCGGCTCTTTTTTGGGCTGCCAACTCCCGTTTTAAAGCTTTAACCACAAAGTCATTTCGACTCTTGGCTTTTCCCTCCAATACTGCTTTATCTGTGGCTTCTAACAATTCTTTGGGGATAGTTAACGTCGTGCGAATGGTTTCTGCCTTCATAGCGCGTTCATCATGTGATGTCTGAAGTGACGACTTATATGATATCGCTTTAGGCATCAAATAGTAAGTAAAAGATGAACTCTAAAGAAATAAGGGTGTAGGGGTGTAGGGTGTAGGGGTGTAGGGGTGTAGGGTGTAGGGTGTAGGGTGTAGGGG
>NZ_LUFH02000037.1 GCF_001586785.1 Sphaerospermopsis aphanizomenoides BCCUSP55 | reverse complement strand
TAATCACCTCCTTAATGTTTTTAGATATTGTTTAATATACACTATCTATATATACCAAGCAAGGGTAATTTCTAGAATGGCTAAATTTTCTCCAGATGAATACAGGCACGAAGGCAACGCAGTTTCACTACTTAACTACCACTTTGTTTTTATACCTAAACGCCGAAAAAAAGTTCTCACCGGAGTAATAGCCGAAAGACTCCAGCAGATCATCTGTGATGTTTGCAATGAAACCGACATTCCGCACCCCCCAGTGTCACAATCGGTAATTTCGGATTTTTGAATACCTTTGATGATAATTTTGATACAAAATCGTTGAAATCTTAGGTGGCGATCGCCAATCTCAAATCGCCAAACGACCATTTTTCGTTGTGTGACAGTTTAGGGTGCGGAAGGTGGGATGAAAATAGATGGAGAATCATTGCGATGGAAATAATGCCAGACCATGTACACCTGTTTATTAACGCTAAACCAACTGATAACCCATCTCAAATCATGAACAGAATCAAGGGAAGGGCATCTCATTTCTTGAGAAAAGAATTTCCTGAGTTGCTAAAACTTCCTCCAGCTATCGTCTAAATTTTGAATATTGGAATTAGGATGAATAACCTGAATAGTCTGAGGCCAGGTTACAACTACAGAATTAACAAAAATAAGCAAGAGTTTTATTCATATTCAATAATTTTAATACAATCTCAAATACATTCTTCTCTTCCTCCAACTACTAATTCCTATGCAATTTGCTCCTCTATTCCCAACTATTTATCGTATTCTCCAACCAAGTTTTCCTAACTGTCTTTGGAATGGCGATAGTAATAGTAATAAGATTGCTATCACGTTTGATGATGGACCACATCCCCAATACACATCTCAAGTATTAGCAGTTTTAGACAGTTACAATATTAAAGCTAGTTTTTTTTTGTTGGGTGCTTGTGTCAACCGTTCACCACACATTGCTAAAGCGGTTAAAGATGGAGGACATTGGATAGGGCTACATGGTTATGAACATCAATCTTTTCCTCTACTTTCTCCCACTAACCTCAAGTTGAGTTTAGAAAAAACCCAAGCTGCTATTTACAATGCTTGTGGTTTACAACCTGAACAAGTGCGCGATGTTCGTCCTCCTAATGGTTTTTTCACACCCAAGACTTTAAAATTATTTCGGCAGTGGAATTATAAACCTGTGATGTGGAGTGTTGTCCCAGAAGATTGGGTGCGTCCTGGTGTATCTGTTGTTGTTCAGCGCGTGCTTCGGCAGGTAAAAGGTGGTTCCTTAATTGTCCTGCATGATGGGTTTTTTGGTGGACAAGATGTGGCAGAAACTATGCAAATTTTAATTCCGCAGTTATTACAACAAGGCTATGAATTTGTTACTGTTGATAGGTTATGGGAATTAAAAATTAAAAATTAAAGATAACAACAATAATATGAATGATTTTCACACAGGAGAAATAGCACAAACTTGTAATCCTACAGGAGTCTGAATAATTAAGGCTTCTACACCAAATACTTCAGCAATAATATGAGGTGTTAGCAC
The DNA here is from genome assembly GCF_001586785.1 of Sphaerospermopsis aphanizomenoides BCCUSP55. Classification (GTDB taxonomy): domain Bacteria; phylum Cyanobacteriota; class Cyanobacteriia; order Cyanobacteriales; family Nostocaceae; genus Sphaerospermopsis_A; species Sphaerospermopsis_A aphanizomenoides_A. Next base: position 49,282 of record NZ_LUFH02000037.1, on the reverse strand, counting down.
AGTCTCTGGTGTACCAACTTCCCAAATCTGACCTTGTTTTAATAAAGCAATGCGGGAACTATAACGGGCTGCTAAATTTAATTCATGTAATACTGTGACAATGGTTAATTGTTGCTGTTGATTGAGATTTTTGAGTAATTCTAATAATTGCAATTGATAATTTATATCTAAATAAGTTGTCGGTTCATCTAATAATAATACCTTTGGTTCTTGTGCTAAAGCTAAAGCTAAAAAAGCCCGTTGTCTTTCTCCACCAGAAAGTTCTTCAACCAAGCGATCGCTAAAATCTTCTAATTGCGTTTTTTTAATTGCTGTCTCAACTTTCTGTCTATCATTACCAGTCAATTCCCATTGCCACCAAGGTTGATGAGGTGTTCTACCTAAACTCACTAATTGACGTACAGTTAAACCAGGAGGAATGGGTTGTTGTTGTGGTAAAAGTGCTAATTTTTGAGCTACTAAATTGGCAGGTAGTGAGTGAATTTCTTTCCCATCCAGTAAGATTACTCCTTGCTGAGGGGAGAGAATCCGACTAATTAATTTAAGTAAAGTAGATTTACCTGAACCATTAGCACCAACTAAACTCAACCATTCTCCTGTTTGCAAAGATAGATTGACATTTTCAATAATTGGTGAAACAGCATAACCACCCGTAAGATTTTGTAATTCAAGAGGCATTGTTAATAATTGAGAAAAACAATTTTTATGCTTTTTGCATTTTACCAGATAATACGAATTTTTTCCACATAATTACTATTTAATAATATCATCGAAACATGACTTTGGTCATGATTAGATAATGACTTTTTACCTACATGAATATGCAACGATAATTTTATGCTTTAAGTAGGTTGAATAAAACAACCCTCAAACTAATTTCACTGTCAAGAATACTTATTATGAATTTGCACAAATCTCTCATCTTGCTTGGTACACTTGGTTTAGTTACACTAGGTAGTATAGGAATCTCCCCCGCATTAGCTGATAATCCCAACAATTCTAGAGATCAGCGCCAAGAAACTCATCATAGACAAGATAACAACTATAGAAGAGACAACCGTCGAGAAAGAGAATATCGTCATAGACAAGACAACCGTCGAGAAAGAGGATATTGTTATAAACAAGAATCTCGCTCAGGAAGACGATATTAAAATAAAATCCGGGTCTGAGTATTCTTGTTAATTGTTGCAAATACCATCTCATATCAACTTGATTTAAGGAGATAGAGATGGTAGTTTTAATTTGTTAACAGCAACTATAATTTTTGGTACTATCCCCAAAATAACTGATATAAAAATAGTATATCTCTGTTAGATTGATATGTATTTATGGAGTATCAATTCATGAAAAATCAACGGATGTTGAGTATTTTTACTCTACCTGTTGTGGGTTTAGCCATTGCGCTTCTTACTACTGGATGTCAATTATCTTCTCCTAATCGAGTTTCTGTTCCCAATAATTCTACCGAAAGTGGAACAAATCTTCCGTCATCTGAAAATGGCACAAATTATCCATCATCTTCAAGAGATATAAATCAAGCTTCCGAGAAAATGTCAGAACTCAATTTAACTGACACTCAAAAAGCAGAAATGAAACGAATTAGAGAGGAAAGTGAAGCCAAAATATTTGCACTCTTATCTCCTGAACAGCAACAAGAATTACAAGCTAATAGTAATGGCCGCAATAAATTGTCCATGAAGAAACTGCGATCGCTAAATCTGTCAACAGAACAAAAACAACAAGTGAGTGAAATTACCCGCGAACAACGCCAAAAAATTCAGGCAATTCTGACCCCAGAACAACGCGAAATGATTAAACAACGGCGGAGATCTCCCAGCGAAAATAAAGAAAATTAATCCTACTAAGAGTCACTTAACAAAGGCAGGAGGCAGGAGTCCGTTTTTGGAACGGGGATTTATACCCCGATCTAACAACTTTGAACGAAGTCCGGTTTTAGAACCGATTGTTTCCATAAAATTGAGTGTGTAATTATCTCCCTTAATTGGTGATTCAAAAATCTCTGCGTCCGTCCTCATCATCAGTATTTAACTAGATATTAAAACTTATTAACATCACTAGAACGACGATAAAGCAACCAAATAAACAAAGGAGAACCTAACAAAGCTGTCACTGAACCTACAGGAAGTTCTACTGCACCTAATCTAGAAAGTAAATCAGCAAATGTCAGTAACCATGCACCAGCCAAAGCTGATAATGGTAAAACAAATCGGTTATCTGTACCGACAATTAAACGCACACCGTGAGGAACAACTAAACCAACAAAACCGATTAAACCACCGATGCTAACAGCACTTGCAGCTAATAAAGTGGCAACACCACCAATTAATAAACGCGATCGCACTAAGGAAACTCCTAAGCCTACAGTTAAATCATCACCTAAAGCTAAAACATTGAGCGATCGCGCCAACAAACACCCACATAATAAAGCCAAAATAATATAAGGACTAGCTGTAGAAATTTCCGTCCAACCACGACCATTTAAACTTCCTACCAACCAACTCAGGGCAATTTGAACTTGTCCATCTTCTGCCATTAATAACAACGTACTCTGCACAGAACCAAATAAAGCACTAACAGCAACTCCTCCTAAAATTAATCTTTCTACAGAAATTCCCCCACCAGCACGACCGAGAAAAATCACTATAGCTGAAGTTAAAATTGCCCCCAACCAAGCAGCTACAGGAATCGCTATCGGGAAGACTTGCAACACAATCATAATAATCACAATTAGTCCTGCACCAGCGGAAATTCCCAAGATAAAAGGGTCAGCTAAACTATTACGTAACATTCCTTGTAACAGTGCGCCAGACATTCCTAAAGCTGCACCAACAATTAAGGCTGCAACAATGCGAGGTAGCCGTAAATCCCACAGAATTGTTTGTTTAATTGGGTCGCCTTGGCGTGTCAGTGCTTGGTAAAATTCGGACATATTTAAAGGAACTGCACCTTGAGAAAGGGAAACGAAAAGAGTTATTGCCAAGGCGCTAACTAGAAGTAAAATTGCCCAGATTAGGCGATGTTTGGTGAAAACTTTCTGCATTGGTTATTTGCAGTAGAGGCGTAACAGTAAAGAAATTAAGAATTTGGTTTGGTTTCAGGAATCTAAAAGATGCGAATAAAGATTTGACTGTCTTTGATTTCTGAAAATCCCATTTATATTTTAATACAGTTTAGGTATAGCAGGTGACAGGTGACAGGTGACAGTGGTAAAAGCCTTGGAGTGTCTAAGTTTTAGTTTTGGTTAATTTCCTAACCGCTTTGTCTACAGCTATATTGCCGGAAAAAGAATGAAAGCAAAATAAAAATAAATAAAATTTTAGTTTAGTGTAGGTAGTAACAACCCAACAAAAATTAATTGATGTTGGGTTTAATTTATTCAACCCAACCTACATAAATGTGATAAATATGAAAATTACGCCACCTTTAAAGACTTACCTAAAACCTGCGGTTCGGGAAGAGGTTCACCATCTGCCAAACAAGACTCAACCAACATTTCTAACACCTCCTGAGCATTTTTTAAAGCTTCCTCGTAAGTTTCCCCATGAGTATGACAAAACTCTCCCCATTCAGGAAGACTGACAACAAAACATTGATCTTCATCAGACCATTGAATAATTATTGTGTAATGATAATTCATTCTTCTTCCTCTTGAGATTTTTTAATTTCCTCTAATTTTTTGAGTGCGTTACTAACGTCTTTCTCTTGGTATGTTTTAGCATCATTTCCATCTTTACCTGATATAGTCACTCTCCCAGGTAGCAAAGGATGATACCAGTTAGTATGGCTACCTTTACCTGTACGACAAGTAAATCCAGCTTGCAACAATAAACTTTTCAATTCTCTAATTTTCTTGGGCATATCTGTTTCTTATTTTCCCTGAATTCCCTTAATCTTTTCGCTTTCATAAAACCTTTTTACTCCAATACTGAAAACCAAAACCTGCTTAAATATAAAAATTACACAACTTGCAAAGACTTACCTCAAATTTGTGGTTGGGTAAATTGAATGACTATTGTATCTATCATGACTGTGATTTCTCAATGAAGAAGCAATTAAAGAAACTCACGCAAGAACTCAAAGGGATTATCTTCCCAACATGGTTCAGGTACTAACCAAACCAATTTACTTTTAATTTCCTCTTCAATTTCATCGCTGTCGTCTCTTTCAAAGAGGGATATTAAAGCTTCCCAGTCGCGTTCTCTCAGGGTGCTATATGGAGAAAAGTTTACCTGTAGATTATTGGAGTAATTCACAAGCACGTTTTTAAGTTGAGTGATACAAAAATTGAACATATAACATTTGGGTAATCAGCACAGACTTGGTATACTCAGATCCTGAAAGACCTGCACTAAGCTTTGCTATCAGAGAAGAGATTTAAAAAGCTGACTACTGATCACTGATTGCTGATTGCTATATTTTCTGACAAACGAGCCTATTGTAATTTGAACACTGTGATTAATAAGTGACCTAGCTCACAATCTTATTGAAAAATTTATGTAATTCTTCGAGAATTTAACCAAGATTATATATCTTCGTAAAACTGAGATTTGACTAGCTTTACGCCAAATACCTCAGCGAAGCACTCTGCTATACAAGAACGAACTTCTAGACATTGGATACCAGGAATCCAGTTAGCTAGACTACCGACTGCCTTATCAGCAATACCACAGGGAACAATGCGCTCAAAGCCTGTCATATCCGGACAAACATTTAAAGAAAAGCCGTGCATAGTCACCCATCGACTCACTTTAATGCCTATAGCAGCAACTTTATAGCCTTCTAACCACACACCAGTAAAACCAGGAACTCGTTCTCCCTGTAATCCATAATGTGCTAAAACGCGAATGAGGACTTCTTCGAGTTGCCGCAAGTACCAATGTAAATCTTGACGATAACGTTGCAGATTTAAAATGGGGTACCCTACCAATTGCCCAGGACAATGGTAAGTGACTTCGCCACCCCTCTCAACTCTATGCACATCATACTCACTTTTGTCAAGGTCAAATTTAAGAAATTCTAGGTTAGCACCTTGTCCCAAAGTGTAGACGGGGGGATGTTCCAGCAAGATGAGTACGTCTTCTAGGTTCGGGTTGTGGATGCGTTCTATGAGGAGCGATCGCTGCCATTGCAGAGAATCTAAATAGGGCATTAATTCTTTGTTAAATAACAAACAAGGGTGTTGTTGGGGTGCTTTACTATAGATCATGCAAAAAATCAATTGGGTAAATGACCAAATATTTTAAAGAAACCAAGCATTGAGTCAACAAATGTCAAGCTATGCAAAGGATTTTAAAGGAACGTCAAGGGAATTAGCTATGTAAACAACAAAGTGCTAGTTTGAATATATAACCTCAAAGGTGTTAGGAGGAATTCTCTACAACCAGCATCAAGCCAAGACAAGAGAAATAAATAAAATGGCTGATGGAATCTTCAGAAATTGTTGACATTTATCAGAATTAAAACTGCTGCTCCAGGCTTTGATTCTCTATCAACAGTGAGCCATCCAACAGCAGGATATTAAGAGCAACTACTCCTAGATTTGTAAAGGTTGCTCCCACTGAAAAATCAGTTACAAAACAGTTAAGATTAATTGATGGAGGACTTTTCCTAGGACATCCAATTGTATAGTAATCAGTTGGATAGCCACACAGAGTTTAACAAGGTAAATCAAGGCTAGAGGTACTTATCATTAAGATGCAGCAACCTGAGAGCAGATGCTACAGCCGTACATCAAAAGAAGTTAATAATTTGTATTGGCGGCAGTGATAGACCTTACCGCAATCTCTGTTCATAGATAACACATACACATCAAATAAATATTGAGCGGGAGAGTTTACATGAAGCTTGTCATCCACGGCAAAAATATAGAAATTACCGATGCTATACGCGAATATGTGCATCAAAAAATTGAAAAAGCAGTTAATCATTTCCAGAACATCACAAACGAAGTGGATGTCCATTTAAGCGTGGCTCGCAATCCCCGAATTAGTACAAAACAAGCAGCGGAAGTAACTATTTACGCTAATGGTAGCGTCATCCGTGCGGAGGAAAGCAGCGAAAACTTATATGCCAGTATTGACCTAGTGGCGGATAAAATAGCTCGTCAGCTGCGTAAATATAAAGAAAGAAGACAAGATCACAAAACCCAACCCATACCAACTAATGAAGCGGTAGTTCCTGAACCAGTAAACGATTTAATAGGCGATCGCACCCCCGAACTACCAGGAGAAGTTGTCCGCACCAAATATTTTTCCATGCCCCCCATGACCGTTGCAGAAGCCCAAGAACAACTGCAACTAGTAGGACACGACTTTTATATGTTCCGTAACGCTGAAACAGGAGAGATTAACGTTATTTACGAACGCAACCACGGTGGTTACGGCGTAATTCAACCCCGCAATGGTAACGGTTATACCAACGGCAAGAACGGCAAAACAGCTAACGTTGCTCTACCAGAGAAGTCTAAAGCCTAATTAAAACGCAGAGGAACGCTGAGTAAAACGCAGAGAAACGCGGAGAATATACTCTGCGAACCTCCGCGTAAACCTCCGTGTCCCTCTGCGTTGGAAATCCTCTTATTTTGCAGCCAACTGTTGCAACGTTTTCAGGGTTTCCTCAACGTGACCTTTAAAGTTCAACATGGAATCAAACACATATTGAACTACACCATTTTGGTCAATCACATAAGTCACCCGGCCGGGAATAAAACCAAACGCGGTGGTTGCACCGTAAACTTTACGTACTTGATCGCCTTGATCACTCAACAGTGTAAAAGGTAAATTGTGCTTGGCTGCAAATTTTTGGTGCGATTCCCTAGAATCACCACTGACACCAATAACTTCCGCACCAGCAGCTTTAAACACTTCATATTGATCTCGGAAAGCACAAGATTCCGCAGTGCATCCTGGTGTGTCGTCTTTGGGATAAAAGTAAAGGACGACAGCCTTTTTGCCGCGAAAATCTCTCAGGCTAACTGTAGAACCGTTTTGGTCGGGTAGGCTAAAATCAGGGGCTGTATCTTTAACTTTGATAGACATAGTAAAAAATTCACAATTCCAACATTACTTAACAAAAGTTTACCTTGTAACTTAGTCTATACATTTTTCTTGATAACGTGCATCGGCTGGAGTAGGGTAGATATTTATCAAAAAAACTCTTCTGCTTATGCGTCTAACTTCCCTGGATGTGTTTCGTGGTATTACCATCGCGGGTATGATTCTTGTCAACATGGTAGGAGTCGCAGATGATAAATACGCACTCTTAGACCATGCTGAATGGAACGGTTGCACACCTACTGATTTAGTATTTCCATTTTTTCTGTTCATTGTTGGTGTAGCAATGACATTTTCACTATCCAAGTACACCGCCGATAACAAACCTACTCAAGCGGTTTATTTACGTATCCTAGGCCGCGCTGCTATTCTTTTTGTCTTAGGATTACTACTTAATGGTTTTTGGAATAAAGGTGTTTGGACTTTTGACTTTAGTAGTCTGCGAGTGATGGGGGTATTGCAAAGAATTAGTATTTCTTACCTGTTTGCATCTTTAATAGTTTTAAAATTACCGCGCAGAAGTCAATGGATATTAGCAGGGGTTTTACTCATTGGTTATTGGTTAACAATGATGTATGTTCCTGTTCCCGGTTATGGTGCAGGAATTTTGACAAGAGAAGGTAATCTTGGCGCATTTATTGACAGATTAATTATTCCCCAACCACATTTATATAAAGGTGATGGTTTTAATTTCATGGGAGATCCAGAAGGATTATTTAGTACAATTCCCGCTATAGTTAGTGTATTAGCTGGTTATTTTGCAGGAGACTGGATCAGAAATAAAAAACAGGCTAATTCACAAACCAGCATGGATTTAGTTTTATTTGCTTTGTGTTGTTTGGTAATTGGCATTATTTGGGATGTAGCATTTCCCATTAATAAAAAATTGTGGACAAGTTCCTATGTTGTCTTTACCTCTGGCTGGGCATTAATGTTATTAGCAGCTTGTTATGAATTGATAGAAGTCAGGTTAATAAAACGTTGGAGTAAACCTTTTGAGATCATGGGATTGAATGCGATCGCACTTTTTGTTGCTTCCGTCTTGTTAATCAAAATCACAGCCAAAACCCAACTCGGTACAGGTGACAGCGCCATCAGTATTTACAATTGGATTTACCAAAACATTTTTGCATCTTGGGCGGGTAATTTCAATGGTTCGTTTTTATTTGGTTTAGTTACTGTATTTTTATGGTACGGTTTTGCAGTTTTAATGTATCGCCAAAAGTGGTTTATTAAAGTTTAGATCAATAACCCAATTTGCTAGTGATCATCCTGCAAAGTACAAGCAATTGCTAATTCTGCATTCTTAAGGAAAGCCTCTTTTTCTAGTGGATATACTGGATACTGGGGAGTCAGCGCCAATAATTTCTCAATTCTCTCCCTTGCTGTGGCTACAACATTTTCATCTAAGCTACCGTTACTCAAACAAGCAGCAAAATCTTCAGCTATTTGATATGTTCTTTCAATTGCCGAAGAATTGATATTGCGAGAAACAATAAATAAGTCGCAACCAGCATGAAAAGCACGGGCTACTGTTCCCGACTGCATAAACATCTCAGACACAGCTTTCATATCTAAATCATCGGAAACAACCACACCCTGAAAATTTAGTTCTTCCCGAAGAATGTGATTTAAAATTGTTTTTGATAATGTAGCTGGAACTTCAGGATCTATTTGTGGAAACAAGATATGGGCGGTCATAATGAGCGGTATTTGTTCTGCAATTAATGTTTGAAACGGTATCAATTCTCGCTGTCGTAATTCCTCCACAGTTAAATAGAGAACTGGTAACTCAACGTGAGAATCTTGACTGGTGTCTCCATGTCCCGGAAAGTGTTTTGCACAACCGAGAATGTTTCCTTCCTTGAGTCCCCGATAATATTCCCGCGCCAGTTGACCAGCGGTTTCAGGAGTAGTTCCAAAAGCACGAGATCCAATAATTGGATTTTGGGGGTTGGAGAAAATATCAGCAACGGGAGACCAAGAAAGATTGATTCCTAGAGATTTTAATTCTAAAGCTGTTGCTTTTGCTACTTCTTGTGCATGAGATTGTAATAAGTAAGCTTGAGGAAACCGAGTAATTGGTAACGGTGTTCTGACAACTCTTCCACCTTCATGGTCTAGGGTTGTGAAGAGTAAATCGCGTTCTGTATATTCACGAATACTGTGCTGTAATTCTTTAAATTTTTCTAACCAAACCTGATATGGTACACCATCGAGAAAATTTTTGGCGAAAAATATCACCCCAACAGGTTTTAACTCACTCAATACCCGTTTATCCTCATCACTGAGGGTTGTTCCAGAAACACCGAGAATCAAGTGATTACCAAAGCTTTGGATATGTTGTGATCTTGACATAACTTTAAAAAATAACAATTAAAATTCTCTCAGAAGCATTAAGCATTAAGCATTGGGCATTGGGCATTGGTTTATTAACGTCTTCCTACACCCCACGCCCCACACCCCACACCTTACACCCTCTTTTTCCAGAAACAAGGTCAAATGTAACAGAACGCAAAGTATAATGAGAACGACAAAACAATTAAGAAATATTGAAAAACAGTAGGTTTAAATGCTAGTAGCGAACACGAAGTGCAGCGTAGCTATCGCTGGTGCTGGTCTAGCAGGGCTTTCCTGCGCGAAATATCTCGTAGATGCAGGTCATACTCCCATTGTCTTAGAGCGTCGGGATGTATTGGGTGGTCTAGTGGCAGCATGGAAAGACTCTGACGGCGACTGGTACGAAACCGGGTTACACGCCTTCTTTGGGGCATACCCCAATATGCTGCAATTGTTCAAGGAGTTGGGCATTGAAGACCGACTCCAGTGGAAAGAGCATACACTGATTTTTAATCAACCAGATAAACCCGGAACACTCTCACGTTTTGATGTTCCAGATATTCCCTCTCCGTTTAACATCATTGCCTCGATTCTTCGCAACAACGATATGTTGACTTGGGAGCAGAAGATCCGTTTCGCTATTGGGTTGCTTCCAGCCATCGTTCGCGGTCAACAGTATGTTGAAGAGATGGACAAATACAGCTTCTCGGATTGGTTAAAAAGGCAAGGTGTTGGTGAGCGGGTAGCCAGTGATGTGTTTATAGCTGCTTCCAAGGCACTAACCTTTATCAACCCCGACGAAGTTTCCTCCACAATTTTATTAACTGCTCTCAATCGTTTTTTACAAGAACGATATGGCTCCAAAATTGCCTTTTTGGATGGTTCTCCCACAGAACGACTTTGCCAACCCATAGTTGATTACATTACCGAGCGGGGTGGACAAGTCCGACTGAATGCACCCTTAAAAGAGATTTTGCTCAACCCAGATGGTACAGTAAAAGGATTCTTGCTACGCGGGTTAAATGGAGAACCAGATGAAGTGGTGACAGCAGACTTTTACGTATCAGCCATGTCGGTTGACCCATTAAAAGTCATGTTGCCAGAACCTTGGCAGCAGATGGAATTTTTCCAAAAGCTGGAAGGGTTAGAAGGTGTACCAGTAATTAACCTCCATCTATGGTTTGATCGGAAGTTAACAGACATTGATCACCTACTTTTTTCGCGCTCTCCCCTCCTCAGCGTTTATGCTGATATGAGCAACACTTGTCGTGAATATGCTAACTCCTCTCGCTCAATGCTGGAATTAGTTCTAGCTCCCGCCAAAGATTGGATTAGTAAATCCGACGAGGAAATCGTCTTTGCTACTATGGCCGAGTTGGAAAAACTCTTTCCCGACCACTTTACAGGAGACAACCCAGCAAAACTGCTGAAATCTCACGTTGTCAAAACGCCACGTTCAGTTTACAAAGCGACCCCTGGTCGTCAACAGTATCGTCCACTCCAACAAACTCCTATAGCCAACTTCTTTTTGAGCGGGAGTTACACCATGCAACGCTATCTAGGCAGTATGGAGGGAGCCGTACTTTCTGGTAAGCTAACAGCACAGGCGATCTCCGATCGCATAGCGCCATCGGTAGCAAATTCTTCCAACCTGCAAACGCTAACTCGACTGCCCGCAACGAATGCTGCAACTGCCTGATTCCCCCCCGCGCATGAAAACGCTGGTCTCTGTAGACGATTCCTACAAACTTTGTCAGGAACTCACAGCTAAGTATGCCAAAACTTTTTACCTGGGTACATTGCTGATGAGTCCGGCAAAGCGTCAATCTGTTTGGGCCATATATGCTTGGTGTCGCCGAACAGATGAATTAGTAGATGGCCCCGCATCTGCTATAACCACGCCAGAAACCCTAGACCTATGGGAAAAGCAGCTGGAATCAATTTTTGCAGGACACCCATTAGATAATTACGATGTAGCTTTAGTAGACACACTCCAAAGCTTTTCCCTGGACATTCAACCCTTTCGGGATATGATTGCCGGTCAGCGCATGGATTTATATCGCAGTCGTTATCAAACCTTTGAGGAGTTATATCTCTACTGCTACCGAGTGGCTGGGACTGTGGGATTGATGTCAACTACAATCATGGGCATAGATACCAGTATCTATACAGCACCCTGGCATCAAAACCAACAACCTTATGTTCCCACCGAAGAAGCGATCGCTTTAGGCATTGCCAATCAACTTACCAATATTCTCCGGGATGTGGGGGAGGATGCACGTAGAGGCAGAATCTACATTCCCCTAGAAGACTTGGCAAGATTCAACTACACCGAAGAAGATTTTTTTAAAGGTATTGTAGATGACCGTTGGCGTTCCCTAATGCGCTTTGAAATAGAACGCGCCCGCAAATTTTATACCAAAGCCGATAGAGGTATTAGTTACTTAGCGGCTGATGCCCGTTGGCCTGTATGGTCTGCATCCATGCTCTATGGACAAATTTTAGATGTGATTGAGCGCAATCAGTATGATGTGTTCAGTCAACGTGCTTACGTCCCCAAGTGGCAAAAATTAACTACCTTGCCAGCAGCTTGGATGCGATCGCAAGTGTTATAAGATGGTCAGAAGGCAGAAGGCAGGAGGCAGGAGGCAGGAGGCAGAAGGCAGAAGGCAGAAGGTAAATATTTCTCCCTGTTACCTGTTACCTGTTACCTGTTACCTGTTACCTGTTACCTGTTACCTGTTCTCTGACAAAATAACTATTGACCAAATCAAAAACATCTGCTAACATTATTATCTATGACCTGGAGAGGTGGCTGAGTGGTCGAAAGCGGCAGATTGCTAATCTGTTGATGGAATCGTAAGGTCCATCCGAGGGTTCGAATCCCTCCTTCTCCGTTTTTATCTGTCTATGAATCAAGAGGATTCAAAAAGGAATAATTCTCTTGGTTTTCGTGCTTGACAGCAGATGCTTTTGAAGCATTTTTCTAGTAATTCTTTTTTCTTTGAGTTTCAACATGGTAAAAGGCAAAGGGTAAGCTAATTAACCCTTGAGCCTTTTTATTGCCATCAATTAATCAAATTGCCAAATCTTAATTGTATTATCAGCACTGCCACTAATAATCTTATTTCCATCCACACTGAAAGCTACACTATGGACAGTTGAGGAATGCTCTGACAAAGTAGTTATTAATTCTTGTGACTCCAGATTCCAAAGCTTAATTGTATTGTCATTACTACCACTTACTAAAGTTTTACCATCTGGGCTAAAAGCAACACTTGTGACAGAATCAGTATGTCCATCGAATGTGTGAATGAGTTCTGCTGTTGCTAGATACCAAAGTTTAATTGTTTTGTCATGACTGCCACTAGCAAAGGTTTTTCCATCTGGACTAACAGCTAGAGTATTAATTCCATCTGTATGTTCCAGAATACTAATGATTTCTACTCCTTGTTTCACACTCCATATTTTGATAGTTTTGTCAGCATCACTGCTAATTAACTTTTGTCCATCTAAGGTGAAAACTACACAGTTAATATAGTTTTCGTGTTCATTGAGAGTGAACATCAACTTTTCTGTACTTAAATCCCATATTTTAATAGTTTTGTCCAAACTAGCAGTACATAAAATCTGACCATCAGGGTTAAAAGCTACGGAAGTGACACAACCTGAATGTTCAATAAAAGTTTTACTTTTTAAGGAATGCCATAACTTAAATGTTTTGTCATAGCTACTACTAGCAAGTGTTTGTCCATCAGCAGATATAGCGACTGAACAGACATAGTTAGAGTGACCAGTCAAGTTGTGAAGAACTTCACCAGTTTGTAGATCCCAAATTTTAATATTTTTATCTGCACCACCACTCACAAATGTTTTGCCATCAGGATTGACAGCTATCGAAAAAACATAATTTGAATGACCATAAAGTGTATTGATACAATGCCAGAACTTGGGCTTTTCTATTTCCACATTTGCTAATGTTTTTAACTCGTAGTGATAAGCTGCTCTATATCTCTGGAGGATAACTCTGAGTTTCTGCAACATCTCCTCAGTCCAAACTGAAGGAAAGTCTGTGCTTAATTTAAATAGCTGAGGTTCATAATTGGGGTTGATGTTCAAGTAATACCAATCTGCTAAAAATGCTGCTAATAGCTTGTGTAAAATCACAATAGTTTGTCTAATTGCTCGCAAACTCTTAGTCTGATCGCTGCCAACTTCTTCCAGCTGTCCTTTTACTTCTTCCCAGTTCCAAGGTTCAAAAGATAAAGATACTGGTTCTTGTAGACCCCAAAATTTAACATTGAAATAAACTTCGTGGTCTGTAATATCGGTGTAAATAATTGCAGTTGGTATGGCAGATAAAATTGTTTCTAACTGCTTAACTTCAGCATCAAAAATTGAACGCTCAAAATATTTACCATAAAACTCAACAGGGCAATAGTCACCATGCAGCGGATAGTATTTTTCTAAAAATAGTTTTAATTGGTTGCGAATTTCTTTTTTGAGACTATCACGGAATGAAATTGGAAAGTCATCACTAATATCTGGAGGTGGCACTAACATTAGTAAGCGTGGCTTCTTTTGTTCATCTATGAAAATTCTTTGGGCTTCATCACGACTTAAGATACCTGGCCACTTTTGCTGATCGAAAATACCTTGAATCTCTTTTTGTTTAAATTCAATCTCTTTAGCGGTTGTCTCTCGACTTAAATCTAAATATAATGCACCTAACTTGCTTCTATCTTCTATTTCTTCCTGCTTAATTTTTTGTAATTTTTCTTCTCGTTCAAATACTGGTGTGATTTCTATATCTGTATTAACAGGTGTTTCCTGAATTTCTAGAAATTCTTTTCTTCTAGCTTCTCTGCGCTTATAATAATCCATTTCTGCTTGAATTACACGCTGATCTTGTCTAACCTTTTGAACTGTTGCCGGTAAATTAATTTTATTTTCTTTAACAAGTGTTTGGCTAGTAAATGCTGAAACAATTCGATTAGTAGTGAGAGTAACAAAATCGACAGCAGCACCAACAATATCAAATGACATATAAGTTATATGGTTGAGAAAATTAACACATAGTCAATTTTAACCATTAAATTTCCGAATGTATCCGTATAACTTCAATTTAATTAATATTAAGTTTATACTAAAATACGCAAACATACCCCAGAAGGTAAGAAAGATAGGGAGTTTCAGCATCTGCTGAAGTATGTTTGTGGGTGTAGGGTGTGAGGGAACACAGGAGAATAATGTATTATCTCTTGGCTTTTGTATCCTGCCTTTTCCCCTACTGCTGTTATATAGAATAGTAAAGGGGGAAAGATTTTGCGTCTTTGGGCTTGACATATACACGCTCTTGAGCTTCTAACTTTAACTCGTCATAGCGATCGCGTGTTAAGTGAGCGGTAACACTTTGCCCATCATCTAGCTTCAACTCTACTTGAATTTCCCAACCCAAATGAATTACACGACTGACTATAGCAGGTGCAGTTGTCCCATTAGCATCTCTTTCCACGATCACATCTTGGGGACGCAAAAATATTTCTGGATGTGCTGACTCAAAGCCACTGGTTTGGAAAATTTTCGAGCTACTTGGTAACACATTCACAGGCCCGATAAAACTCATGACAAAGGCTGAAGCGGGGTGATCATAAATTTGTGCGGGTGTTCCCACTTGTTCCACTTTTCCTTTATTCATGACCACGATTTCATCTGAGACTTCCATTGCTTCTTCTTGGTCGTGGGTAACGAAAACAGTGGTAACATGAACTTCATCATGGAGACGACGTAACCAAGCACGTAAATCTTTACGTACTTTGGCATCTAAAGCACCAAATGGTTCATCTAGTAATAATACGTTAGGTTCTACAGCCAATGCTCTAGCTAACGCTACCCGTTGTCTCTGTCCACCAGAAAGTTGGGAAGGATAGCGATCGCCTAACCCATTTAACTGTACTAATTCTAATAATTGTTCTACTTTTCCTTGAATTTTCTTTTTTGCGGCTTTACGCAGTTCTAAGCCAAAAGCAATATTCTGTTTCACAGTTAAATGCTTAAATAAAGCATAGTGCTGAAATACAAATCCGATATTTCTTTCTTGTACGCTTTGATATGTAGCATCCTTGCCAGTCAGAAAAATCTTGCCGCTATCTGGCATTTCTAAACCTGATATTAGCCTTAACAGGGTAGATTTCCCAGAACCTGAAGGACCTAATAAAGCAACTAGTGAACCACTATTGATTTCTAGACTGACTTGATCAACAGCGAGGAAACTGCCAAATTGCTTGGATACGTTTTCAACTACTATGCCCACTGGTTTTATACCTCTGCAAATAATCTACGGTTTTTAGGTAGGATTACTGGATTTTATATTTATATCATATACAGTCATTTTTGGATTAAGGAAATTACCAACTACAACCACCACAATCAATGAAACTACAATCAAGGCCGCTGCAATCTAAAGAACTACAATCCAAAGCACCACAATCAGTAGCACCACAATCAAGAAAACCACAATCAGGAGTCATATTCAGTAGTTCTGAACAGTCACAACTCAAATCAGCACAATTAATTCCTAAATCCACAGCATCAAAACTATCTTGACAAGAGGATTTAGGCGCTATTGGTTGAGGTTGTGTTGTTTGAGTATCCTCTTCTGTTTCTGTAGGTGGTTCTAGTTCCTCAGCTTGGGATTTAAGAATTAGATTTGCTTGTTTGCAAGCTTGAAATCTTCGCCGAGATTGGGTAAAAGCAACTTTTAAACCTTCTTGTGCAATTGTTCGTTTAATGAATTGGGAGCAAGAATCACCACCATACAACACTCGATGAGCGCATTGAAAGCCTTTATGCGGGGAAATGTGTCTTTGATAGCCTGCGATCGCTGTTACACTGATTTTTCGTGATAGGGAGTCTAATAAAGAAATTTGCATATTTTGTTACATACAACCATGCTATTAGGTAGGGAGCAGGAGTTTTGGATGAATCCAGGACTTACGCACAGAAGTTATCTGTTAGGGCTGGGTGTAAGGGTGTAAGGGTGTAGGGGTGTAGGGGTTTTCGTCTCTTCAACCTTGATTTATCCACCACTTTACCCCTTTGTCAAAACCCTTAATTTTTCGTTTTTCTGCGTAAGTCCTAGAATCTATTCCCTGTTCCCTGTTCCCTGTTCCCTGTTCCCTTTATTTTTTATCATTGACCTTTATCTATTGAGCATAAAGAAATTTATTATGGTAATAAGGATAAATATGTCGAAATATTAAGGAATATTGCAATTCTGTCAAAACCCCAAGCTTGAGCGCCAAATCAACTAAAAGTACATGATAGGATGCTTTCGGTAAACGTGAAGATTGGGAGAAAACCTTTGACACTACGGGTTGCTGTTGTTGGTTCTGGCCCAGCTGGTTCATCTGCTGCTGAAACATTAGCAAAAGCTGGGATTGAAACTTATCTAATTGAGCGCAAGCTGGACAACGCCAAGCCTTGCGGGGGTGCTATTCCCCTATGTATGGTGAGCGAGTTTGACCTACCACCAGAGATTATCGACCGTCGAGTACGGAAGATGAAAATGATTTCTCCCTCTAATCGTGAGGTAGATATCAATCTGGTAAATGAAGAAGAATATATAGGAATGTGCCGCCGTGAGGTGCTGGATGGGTTCTTGCGAAATCGGGCGGCAAAATTAGGTGCTAATTTAATTAACGCCACTGTTCATAAAGTTGATATACCCACAAACAACACCGACCCTTATACAATCCATTACGTTGACCATTCTGAAGGTGGGGCGCTAGGGATTGCAAAAACTTTAAAGGTAGATTTAGTAATTGGGGCTGATGGTGCAAATTCCCGCATTGCCAAAGAAATGGATGCAGGGGATTATAATTATGCGATCGCTTTCCAAGAACGTATTCGTCTACCCCAAGACAAAATGGCCTACTACAACGACATGGCCGAAATGTATGTAGGTGATGACGTTTCCACTGACTTCTATGCGTGGATTTTCCCCAAATATGACCACGTAGCAGTGGGTACTGGCACAATGCACGTTAACAAAGCCAGCATCAAACAGTTGCAAGCTGGTATTCGCGCCCGTGCTACGGAAAAATTGGCTGGTGGTCAAATCATCAAAGTCGAAGCTCACCCCATCCCTGAACATCCCCGTCCTCGTCGTGTAGTAGGACGTATTGCGTTGGTAGGTGATGCTGCTGGTTACGTTACCAAGTCTTCTGGTGAAGGTATCTACTTTGCAGCTAAATCTGGCCGGATGTGTGCAGAAACCATTGTGGAAGTTTCTAACAGCGGTGCGCGTATCCCCACCGAAAAAGAATTGAAACTTTATCTCAAGCGTTGGGATAAGAAATACGGACTCACCTACAAAGTATTGGATATTCTCCAAACCGTTTTCTATCGTTCCGATGCTACCCGCGAAGCATTTGTAGAAATGTGTGATGATTTGGATGTACAACGGCTGACATTTGATAGCTATTTGTATAAAACAGTAGTTCCAGCTAACCCCATCACTCAATTGAAGATTACTGCTAAAACAATTGGTAGTTTATTGCGCGGTAATGCCCTGGCACCTTAATAGGTGGCTATTCACGGAACTAGGGTGTAGGGGTTAGAGTGTAGGGTGTAGGGAATAAAGAAAAATTTGAGTGTTAAAACTACGACCCTAGTCTACGCCCCATCCCCTACATCCTGCTTAATTTCCTAATTTGCTTGATCTTTCTTTGAGTATATTAATATAACCATCAAGACCATGATCTCTAAATCTGGCAGAAATGAAATTTAAACTAAATCTTGAACCTATACGAAATTCTTTGTCTACATCATCATATCCCTGCCACCATCTTGGTAATGCTGGTACTATATCCATACCATGAACAAATCTATAACTTTTGGGAACTCTTTCATTATAAGATTTGCAAAATCCATTATTTCCTACCTTTGGCGCTCCAAAAGTATAGGCTTCTATGGAAGTTAATTGTTGAGCAAAGTTGTATTGAATATCTACTGCACATAAAGTTGCTAATGCACCTCCTAAACTGTGTCCAGTTACAGTCACATTAGAAATATTGTTATTTTTGATATATTCGTGAATCTGATCTCTGACTGAACAGTAAGCATTAGCAAAGCCACGATGCATTAATGAGCCAGAAGTATTATCTGTTTTATATGGGTAAGTTTTATCTTGTTGGGCAACAATTTGACCGCGAATTATTGCCTGATCAAATTCCTTCTGTTCTTGACTTGTATCAAAGTTGGTTTGCCAGTCAAATGATGAATTACTACCTTGAAAAACAATAGTAATTCCTGATGAATCTGCTAAAATAGCTAGTTGGGTATCAGTAGATTGTTCGTTAATTAAAATGGGGTTTTCCTGCCAACCACCGCTAAAAATAATTTTTGAAAAATCTTGATAAATTTCTTTGCTGCAAATAGCCATTTTTAAGGCTTTAGAATAATCAACTGTCATAAATTTATCCTGTGGTTATAAAAAATTGATTTCGACAAATAACCGAGAATCGGAAAAGCTGAATTAATAATTTATTCAAAAGCAAAACATGACATTTCGGAAAAAAGTCTGTCTTTTCCGTGATGCCTTTCTTTGTCCAGCAGAAAGAAGCTACAATCTTCTGGATTTATTCTGGTCAATCCAAAATCCAAAATCGGAGGACTTTTTTCTGTCTAATCTAAACTCTAGATAGGTGATGTAGCAAATATATTTTTGGAAATGAAGAAGTTTGATTTTTTTATTTAGCAACTATGTGTAATCACAAATTGAATTACTTCGTTTAAACCATCCTTGGTTTTTAAGTTAGTAAAAATGAAAGGCTTATCACCACGCATTTTCTTTGCGTCTCGTTCCATCACATTTAAATCAGCACCAACATAGGGTGCAAGGTCAGTTTTATTAATGACTAATAAATCCGATTTAGTTATACCTGGGCCACCTTTGCGGGGAATTTTATCACCAGCAGCAACGTCAATTACATATAGTGTTAAATCTACTAATTCAGGACTAAAGGTAGCAGCTAAATTATCACCACCACTTTCTAAAAAGACTAAATCTAAATCTGTAAATTTTTCTTCCAGTTGTTCAATTGCGGCTAAATTCATGGAAGCATCTTCACGAATAGCAGTGTGGGGACAACCTCCTGTTTCTACTCCCAAAATGCGATCGCTCTCCAAAGCCTGAGAACGTACCAAAAACTGGGCATCTTCTTGAGTATAGATGTCATTTGTCACCACTGCCAAGTTATATTTTTCCCGCAGTGCTTTACATAAAGCATCTACTAAAGCCGTTTTTCCCGAACCTACAGGGCCAGCTACCCCAACTCGAAAAGCATTCATAAGTGATTGATAATTGGTGATTGGTGAAATTATTACATATTCTCTGTTCCCTGTTCCCTGTTCCCTGTCACCTGTCACCTGTCACCTATTTCTTAACTCCTAAATAACCTTGTATATTGGGTTTCATGCTGCATACTGGCTAACGATAATCCCCAACTACAACAAGTCAGGTCATCATCCTCCAAAGCGAGAATTTCCAACATGGTATCACTTAATAAAGCTTGTGATTCTAATAGTAATTCTTGTCCAGCAGTTTGACCGAGAGGAATAAGTTTGACTCCAGCAGTAATCAAATTATTGACCCAACTATGCAGATATGCTAATAATGCAGCTTGGTGGTTAATTTGCCAGTGAGAAGAAGCAATACCAAAAGCGATCGCATAATTGCAAGGATAACCCACCGCAGCAGCCAAGGGAACAGTTGACGGTGCGAGTTTAGTTAACAATTGTAAGAGCGATCGGCCCATTTGCCAACTAGAAGCCCGTAACTCCTCCGTATCTCTCACCGCAGACAACCACAAATTCCAGCGTTTTATACCTTCCCAATCTCCCAAATTAGCAGCTTGTAAACCTCTCATCATCACCGCTGCATCTAGGCGAATTGATCCATATTTCAACTCAGCTTCTAGCCAATCTTTTAAATTCTTACTATTAGAAATAGTGCCATTTTCCACCAACATTTCCAAACCTTCAGAATAGCTATAAGCCCCCACAGGTAAAGCCGGACTAGCCAATTGCAGAATAGATAAAAAATGAAAATTAGTGAGCGTGATGAGTTCCATAAGCTCCTAATTCCGGTTGAAAAGGTACAATTTCCTCCTTAACTTCCAAACCTAATTTTATCAACATTGCCTGTAAAATTGGATCAGGAGACAAACGTAAATAATTCACTGTAATTTCCACAGGAACATGACGATTTCCCAAATGATAAGCAGCCCTTAATAACAAAGGAGTATTTGCAACCACAGTTAAAACCGGTTCAGATTTAGCAACAACTTTCAGAAAATTACTTTCATTTTCATCAGTCAAAATATCACCATCATGTAAAACCGTACCTCTAGGTAAACGCAAAAACACCTCATTACCATCAGCTAAAGTAAATCGGTGACGGCTGCGGGTGCGTTCTTCTGCACTTAGTTCCAGAGTAAAATGAACCGTGATATTAGCATCAGGTAGTTTACGTTGCGTCAGCGTCAGCATATTTGAGAAATTTATAACAGGGAATAGAGAACCTCTTTCCTTCGTGTTCTTCGTGTCTTCGTGGTTCATTTACCTGAAAATAGCTGTAATTACCAATTAATCCAACTCCCGTCGTCCTTCCAAAGCCCTAGCCAGAGTCACCTCATCAGCATACTCCAAATCACCACCCACAGGTAAACCAAAAGCAATCCGTGTAACTTTTGTAAAAGGTTTTAATAACTGACCTATATATAAAGTAGTGGTTTCCCCTTCCACACTAGGACTAATAGCCATAATTACTTCTTTTGGCTGTTGTTGACTGACTCTCCTTACCAAAGCTTGGACGGTCAACTGTTCGGGTCCAATACCATCCATAGGAGAAATTACCCCACCCAAAACATGATATTTACCTTTATACTCGCGGGTTTTTTCCAATGCAATCACATCACGAGAATCTGCAACTACACAGATAGTTGTATTATCTCGGTTGATATTGCGGCAGATATCACACACAGGTTCAGATGAGAGGTGATAGCAAACCTGACACAAGCCTACCTGTTTTTTAGCATCAATTAGAGCCTGTGCAAGAGCTTCAACTTCTGATTCTGGGCGCTTCAAAATATGCAACGCTAGACGCTGGGCGGATTTGGGACCAACTCCGGGGAGACGTTGCAGCTGTTCAATTAACCGGGCTAAAGGGCGTGCGTAAACCGTGGCTTTATCTCCAGTGAATTTTTACCTTTATTATGATGACATTTTTGGGGAGTTTTGGAGAATCTGTCAGAATCAGGATGTCCAGGATTAAAGGATTAGCAGGATGAAAAAAGCGATTTGATTAGTAAATAGGGTTTAGAGTTTTCATCCCCTTTCGGGGAAGCGGGTTTATAAAGAAAAATGAATGTATTAGCAGTTTAATATCAATCAATTTTCTTGATTGCTTGATGTTAGATGTATTACTCCCACTATTTATATTACTATAAAGTAGGAAAAATATAATTACCTTTTGGTAATACTATGCAAGCTGAAAAACTTTCCATTTCCTTACCATCCTCTTTGGTGCAGTTTATTGAAGATTATAAATTGACTAAAGGCTGTAAATCTCGTTCTCAAGTAATTGAGTTAGCCATAGAATTACTGCGTTATCAGGAGTTAGAACAAGCTTACCGGGAAGCAGCAGCGGAATTTAACCCAGAATGGGATTTAACTGTAGGTGATGGGCTGACAGATGAAACGTGGTGAAATATACTTTGCAAATCTCAGTCCCGCAGTGGGGTCAGAAATGAATAAACGCCGTCCTGTACTCATTGTTAGTAATGATGCTAATAATAATGCCTCTACTACGGTGACGATTTTACCAATTACATCTAATATGAGTCGTGTTTATCCTTTTGAAGTTTTATTAAATCCAGAAGATTCGGGTTTGTCTAAAACTTCTAAGGTACAAGCGCAACAAATACGGACAATTTCTAAACAGCGCATTTTAGGAGATGTGGTAGGGTGTTTAAGTCAAGAGTTGATCCATTTGGTCAATGATGCTATCAAGCTACATTTAGGTTTGGACTAGCAGATATTAAAACTATTCCATAGTGTCAAACTTCTAGAGTTCCCTTAAAAGATGAAGACTCAAGTCTCGAAGTTAATTGGTGCGAAGTTGAAATCAATTCTTCATGTCTGAATTTTTCAAGATTTTTAAAACCCTATCTATCTCCAGCATCGGATGATAACTATCTACCAAAAAATGATAATTTGATACAAGTTTTACACTTAAATTAAGAGAATTTCATTTTATTTTTTTCAAAATGAGAATTGCTGGTAATTAGGGTATTGGGTTTCCATCCCCTTTCGGGGAAGTTGGTTTGTAAAGAAAACGCCCTTACGATGCGTGCTTGCATGGCTTGAAGTTTCCATCCCCTTTCGGGGAAGTTGGTTTGTAAAGGTGTAGTAGGCGTAAAAACCTACGGTGGTCAGTTTGGGTTTCCATCCCCTTTCGGGGAAGTGGGTTTGTAAAGCTGGCGATCAAAACACCTATATTGCACCGATTACGTTTCCATCCCCTTTCGGGGGAGCGGGTTTGTAAAGAGTTTTTATAGAAACCACCCAGGCAGATTACGTCTGCCGTTTCCATCCCCTTTCGGGGGAGCGGGTTTGTAAAGGTGGTTTATTAAATGTCTCTGAGAACGGTTTTAGGCGTTTCCATCCCCTTTCGGGGGAGCGGGTTTGTAAAGTTCCTTTTCCTGCGGGGATGTAAGGACAACCCCAACAGAAGAAGTTTCCATCCCCTTTCGGGGGAGCGGGTTTGTAAAGGATTCAGGTTTTCCTGCGATGCAGTTAGTGATGACGGTTTCCATCCCCTTTCGGGGGAGCGGGTTTGTAAAGAGTTCACTTCTGGAAACCTTACAGAGCAAGGGTTTCAGATACCCTAATCGACACACCTCTGGAAAATGGAAAAAAAATTTCTAGAAATGGTCAAAATCGCAGCCTGAAAGCCTTATGGTGCAAGCAATCGACACACCTTAACGAAGTTATGCGGTTTTCAAGGTTCGGGCGAGGTGTGTCGATAAATTTGAACACACCACATTAAAATAGATGATTTTACTGAAATTGTCAAGCCGATAATGTAACTAAACCTAACATCGTTTCCGCCACTGCCGATACAATCCATTTAAACCTAACACTGCTAAACCGATTACTGGCGAAGATTGAAAAGGTACTGCTACTGGTTGGACGTTGAAATTTTGAACAGTAAATATTCCTAGACCACCTAAATTATCTACGGTTGCAACTCGAAAACCAAAGGTGTCACCAGGGTTGAGTAAAAAGGTGACAGGTGCAGTGCTGGAGTCTCCATCTGTTGCAGCTAATTGGTAAAATATGTTATTGAGCAAATAACCTGCTGTATCGTTACCAGGAATATCTAGGGAAAAGTAACTCCAGTCAAAACTCACAGAACCTGCTCTAGAAGGAGTTATATTAATAGTCCAGTCAGTTGTACCTGGAGATTCGCCACCATCATCTCCACCAATTAAATCAATTGAACCACTAGCTGCATTAGTTGTATCAACACTACCATCAGCGTTGGTGTTTGTCAGTGTCCAGTTACTAGGGTCATAATCACCAGTGAAACCAGTTAAAGCCAAAGTTTTGGCAGGGAGACTGGCAATAATGGTAAGAGTAGCAGAAGTTGCTAAACTCCAATGGAGAATTCGACGATTGAGAAAATGAGTTTTAGTTAGCATTTGCTGTTGAGAGTTGATTTGATTAAGTGTGCAAAAAAGTTACAAAAGACAAGGAGAGAATAAACTATTGCCTATTCCCTCTTTCCTGCTTCTGTGTCCTATTCTTAAATTGCAAAATAGTCAAAATAGTTACTTGCTGTTAATGCTCCTGTCGGTAGAGTTCCCACTAAACCAGTCACCTCGATAAACAAGTCATTGCTGGCATTAAAGCCTTGTGTATTATTGTTAACTGATAGATACGTGCGTCGGGTTGCAGCACTACTACCAAAGCTAAAAAATACAGCTTGATTAGTTCCTAAAACCTGTGAACCTGCTACTGTGGGATCAGCATCACTGTAAGCAGCGACAACAGCATTACTTAAATTGCTGGAGTTGATGATGCCAGCATTGAAGACAGCAGTGGGAAGATTATTGAGAATGATCCGGTCTCCAGCACCAGGATTAAAATCACGAATCCGGTCAGGGTTTGCGAATAGAGATTCATTAAAGTTGTTATGGATGAAACTATCAGCACCCGAACCCCCAGTCAAAATATCTGCTCCTAACCCACCGTTGATAAAGTCATCACCAGCACCACCATTGAGGGTATCATTACCATCCAACCCAAAAATATTGTCGTCACCATCTCCACCCGTGAGAGTATCTTTACCAGATGTTCCTGTGAGAGTGACAGATGTAAATGCATCATTATCAAGAATAGTAACAACACCTTGACTATTAGCCAGGGTAGCTCCACTAACATTGCTAAGATTCAGATAGAAGCTTTCATCTGATTCTAGTTGAGAATCGCCCACAATAGGAACACTAACAGTTAGTAAGGTACTTCCCGGTGCAAAAATTAAAGTTCCACTGGTGGGAGTGTAATCATTATCAGCAACTGTTGCAGTTCCGTCTGCTGTGGCATAGTTAACAGTGACAGTTTGACCAGAAGCTGTAGACAAATTCACATTAAAGGTAGCAAAGCGAGTACCACTATTTCCTTCTGCCACACTAATGTTATTGATACTCAAACTAGGTGCTGCATCGTCATTAATAATTGTGCCAGTTCCAGAACCAGTATTGATGGTAGCATTGCTGGGGTTACTCAGTTGTAGTTGGAAAGTTTCGTTACCTTCGTGGTATAAATCTGCAATTACAGCCACATTAACAACTTTAGTGGTTTCTTCCCCAGCAAAGGTGAGTGTACCACCAGCAGCAGTGTAATCATAACCAGAGTAGGCAGTACCATTGACTGTGGCATAGTTAACAGTAACTGGAAGATTACTAGCTTTGTCTAAACTGACGGTAAATGTTAAAGAAGTTGTACCGCTATTACCTTCAGTCACACTTGGATTATTGATACTGATGATAGGAAGTGCAGATAAAAGATTCAGTCCTATAATTACCGGATCATGATCAGAAGCACGATATTGGTCAGCATTGTATAAGCTGGTTTGTTGTCCTACTGATTTAAAGTTGGTGTTGTAGTCTAAAACCGTAGGTTCGTCACTGTTGATATGCCATTTTTCCGCCCCTGTCACCTGTGCTGCTAAACTGCTATTAGCTAAAGCATGATCTAAAGAACCCCATTGTCCATCAAATACGTAAGAGTAAGATGTATTTGGTAGTAGGTTGTTATATCCAGCAGTTGCTAAAGTTGTCAGGGGATTTTCTTGGGCGTAGGCATTCAAATCACCGATGATTAAATAATCTGAGTCAGTTGTACCTGTAGGATTGGTTGCTAACCATGCAGCTAAATCTTGTGCTTGACGAGTGCGTGTCCCATTAGAGAAACCTTGACCATCTCCAATGTCGTTATCACCAACACCACCAGAACTTGAACCTTTAGATTTGAAGTGATTAACAACGACAGTAAATTGTTCACCATTAGAATTTTGCTGGAATGTCTGCGCTAAAGGTTTACGGCCAACTACATCAAATGCACCTGTACCATAACCATCAGCCATTGTTGCTGCTGCACCTACAAAAGTTACTTGGCCTGGTTTGTAGATTAATGCAACTGTAATTTGATCTGTTCCCAAACTAGTACCAGGATTAATGAAAGCATAAGTACCAGCACCGGCGATCGCATTGAGTCCATTGACTAAATCTTGAATCGCACTAGTAGAACCATAACCATCATTTTCCATTTCCATTAATCCCATTACATCTGCACCGGAATTAATGATTGCTTGGATAATTTTGTCCCGTTGACGGTTAAACTCCGTCAGATTTTCTGCACCTCTGGGAGTGGGGAAACCTCCACCAGCACCATTACCATTAAAGTAATTAAGAACATTGAAACTAGCAACCTTTAAAGTTCCACCCACATTTGGGGATGTATGAGGACGGGAATTAGTACCTGTAAAGTTAACTCCTGTGGATGTTTGAATGCGATAACCTTCAAAACGCTGGTCTAAAATTCCCGTAATGCTATCTACAGTATCACCACCGCGCAGAGTATTAGATGCACTCAAAGGTTGACCGTTACGACCAAAAAGAATTGGATCAGGGTTTTGTGTGCTGCTACCATCATCAAGAATAATTTCCCGTTTAGCAATCTCAGCTAAATAGGCAGCATATCCACTGACACTAGGAGCATTAAATTGTGTATATTGTTCCAGCCTGCCATCTGTACCTGATTGGTTACTAGCACCTGTAGCTGAAAGTAAAACCTGGCCAAAACGACCTAATTGGAAATGTTCAGTAACTGTCAAACTCCCAGTTCCCGCACTGAGATTAACTAACATTCCTTCATAGCTTTCTAAGTCAGTGACACTAGTAACAGGAAGCTGAATATTTGTGACTGTGGGTAGAACATTAGCACCTAAATCAACAACACTGGTAATACTAGAAAGTTGGGTTAAACTGCTGGTGACACCGCTACTGGTGCTAGTGTATTCTCCTACAGTACCTGTGACTCGGACTTTATCACCCACATTACCTGTAAATAATCCCGTTGGGTCGTAAACAAAGATAGCTTCTGAGGTCGTAGAATCACCATCAGCATCAGCATCTTCTTCTTGAACATAAAAACCGTTCAGTTGAGAAGCACCAAGAAATGCACGAGTAACAATACCTTCAATTGTTTGTGTCCCACTAAAAGCAGTGTTAAAAGTTGCACCATTACCTTGAATATCATGGATTTTGGCAATAGCAAAATCATTGTCAGTCACTGTTATATTAGCTGTAGCACCAACAAAGTTATTGGCATTGGCGGCAATAACAACGTTTTGAGAACCATCAACTACAGCATCATCTACAGCATTAACGTTAAAAGTAGCACTGGTTTGTCCTGCGGCAATAATTACAGTAGTGGGGACAGTTACTTCTGATGTATCATTGCTACTCAAATTAACAGTCAAAGCGTTAGTTGTGTCACCTGTGCGAGTAACCGTAGCTGTAGCGGCATTAACACCTGCATTTTCTGAGAATGTATTTGGTGAAATACTTAAATTAAGAGTATTTGTTCCTCCACTTCTTAAATCGCTCAAATTTTGACTGGGATTAGCATCTCCTGGTGTGGGAAAATTAGTAGTATTGGCGGGAAAATCATACCTAATCCAGTTACTAGCAGAATCATTACCAGAGGCAGTATTACCTGTATAGTAAGCATTATCAGCCAGACTGGGGAGGTTAAGGTCAACTAATCCAGTAGGTGCATCACCACCATCAGATTCAAAAGAAATAAAGTCTAGGTAAATATTGTCAGTTCCACTACTGTTACCATCTCCTCCCGGTAAATAGAGGTAAAGAGCTTCACCACCAGTAGATAAACCTGTATTAATGCTACCACCCAGTCCATCTACACTAGTAGTTACACCTGTTCCTGGTGCAAGTACCATTTTCCAGTCATTAGCGGCAGGATTGACAAGAGTATCTGTGGAAATTCCGGTTGTTGCTGTCCAAACTGCAATCACTGTACCTTTGGGAACATTACTCAAAAATGAATCATTACCAAAGACAAAAACTGATTCATTATTATTGAGAACCCCACCAACAAGTTCATTATCACTAACTCGTAATCCCCGCAAGTCAGCATTATCTTTGAGAACTAGTAATTCAAAGAAATCATTGCCATTAGCATCATTATCGGAGACGTATTCATTAAAGATAATGTCTCCTGGTGCAAGGTTGGCAGGAGGTGAGGTGCTATCGTTGTCAGCAATGGTAACTGTGGCAGTGGTATTTGTCCCCAAGGTGTAGCTAGGATTGTTATTCAGAGTGAGAGTTACTGTTTCATTACCTTCTACATCTAGATCATCAATAGGTGTGATGGTAATATCCACAAAGGAGCTATTTGCCGCAATTGTGGCAGTACCCGTGAGATTTGGGTTGTAGTCTGTACCATCATTGGCAGCTTGACCTACACCTGTAGCAATGGTGTAATTAACAGTCAGGGCTGAGGAGGTATCGCCTGTACGGGTAATTCTCAAAGTTCCTGGATTAGCATTGGCTTCTGCTGCGTCTGCATCTGTGGCAGCAATTGTGACTGTGGGGGAAGATAAGACTTCTGCACCTATTGTCACTATATCACTACGGAATTTTTTGAAGTTGTTTTGAGTGAGTTCTTTGGCAATTGTGCCGTCGTTGTACCAAACTTTATCACCATTATCTACAAGTATCTGGATTTGACTAGTGTCGGTGAGAGAGTTGGGTACTTCAACAATTGATTCAAAGCTACCTCCAGCATTCAAAGCTGTTAAATCTGCTGCTCGAAGTACGGGTGCATCAATGGGATTGCCTGTCCAAGTGTATAATCTGAAGTCATTGGGGGCTGCTCCGGCATCTCCGGCGGGGCCAGCAATGATAATGTATTGGTTGGCGGTATTTTTTCTAATTTCCCGAATGCCACGACCACCTAAATCTAACTCAATGGGAGCGCCAAAAGTTGCGAATCCTTGTGTACCACCAGTAGAGGATAGTAAACTGGTAAAGTTAGTAACAGGAACAATCAGGGCTTTTGTTCTGTTAGTGGTGGGTTCTTGAGGAGCGCGGAAGGCAACATAAGCAGTGGTATGATCAGGAGCCATTTCTAGCCCTTCAATGTTATAACCGTCACCTTGTTTAGAACCTACACCAGATGCTGCACTAGCAGCTAGTCCGTAGTAATTTGTACCTTTACCGTGGAGGTTATTGACATCCCAAGCAATGATATCTTCTTTGAGAAAATCGTATCTACCAGCGTAACTTAAAGTTGTATTCGCGCCTGTGCCGGAAATATCGGTGGCAAAAATGCGATCGCGGTTAGGACGAGAACTACCTGAATCACTATTACTTTCTGAACCCATCCAGAAAATTCGATTTCCTACACGGGTAGAAGCTTCAATGTCTACCTCTCTGGGTACACCACCAGATAAATCTGTCAGTCCTAAAGAAGATGTAAAGTCAAAACCTGCAACGGCTAAACCAGAATTATTGCGATTGTAAAGTCGCAAAACTTGATTTTCATCGTCTCCCACCAGCATATACTGGGAGTCTACAGCAATGGCGGTGGAAGCATCGGCAGTTCCTGTTAGAAAGCGGCTGTTAGTTGTTCCTGCTTCCGAAGCAGCATACTTAATTATATAGGAATTAGTGAGTGTACCATCACTCACGGTAACTGTAATATCTGCAAAACCTACACCTACTGGAGTAATTTTGAGATTTCTATCACCTCCACTTCCCGAAATGACCAAATTACTATCAGCTACAACGCTTTGATTACTACTGACTGCTGTTATGGTGAGGGAATTAGGTGTTTCTGCATCATTAATATCAAACTCAATCCCAATTGTACTAGCTGGATCTGTGGGATCATTAATTACACCACTAATATAAGTTGCAGGATTTGTACTGGGACTACTGGCAGAAACATTCAGGAAAAGTGTGGTTATTTCCGGATCATCAACTGTATTAATAATATCAGCCTGAATTGTGGGGGCTGTGTTGGTAACACTACTAGAAACGCTAATACTACCAGTTGGTAAACTAGTTCCATTATTATTAAAAGTCCAATTAGCTGCATTATTAATTGCTGCTTGCCAATCAG
Organism: Sphaerospermopsis aphanizomenoides BCCUSP55; assembly: GCF_001586785.1. Classification (GTDB taxonomy): domain Bacteria; phylum Cyanobacteriota; class Cyanobacteriia; order Cyanobacteriales; family Nostocaceae; genus Sphaerospermopsis_A; species Sphaerospermopsis_A aphanizomenoides_A. The sequence continues at coordinate 19,091 of NZ_LUFH02000037.1, read as the reverse complement.
CTTTTGTGCCACCGCTGAGGGTGTTAAGATTGAATGCTGCGTAAGTTGCTAAATTGTTAAATAAGACTGCCGTATTACTACTTTGGGATAAGCCAGGAATTACATTACCTTCAGATGAACTAGTAGCATTTTCAAATGTTCCTGTATTATCAATTTGATATATACCTGTAAATCCCGAATTCATCGGGTTTGATGTATTTGTAGATTGAAATGCTGCTATTTGTTCACCCGATTGACCCAAAGATAAATCATTATAACTGCCTGATGTAGTAGTTCCAATTTGTCCTGTTTTTGTCCAAGTAAAATTAGCAGATGTGTCAATACTACGAATAACTGTTCCCGCCGCAATATCACTATTAGCTGTAAATTTTATTAAATTTTCATTGCCATCACCATCGGTTGCAGATGAACCTCTAAAACCTGTACCAGTCCAACCATTATCAGTGAAATAAATTATAGTACCTGCGCTGATTGGCACTAAATTCACAAATGAGAAGGAATCAGGGCTACCATTAGTCGTGTAACCAATAATCGCAATATCACCGGGAGTTAAAGTTGTAGCTGCCATAAATCACCTATTTATCCTTGATTGACTGTGTTGTTTTATTTTCAATTTGTCTTCCTAATTAGCAAAACCTAAAAAATAGGTACTGCCATTTTCGGGAAATTTATCAATGCAGAAAAAGATGGACTAAAAAATGTGCTTTGTAGTCTATAAAAGCATTCTTTAAATAGGCATTTATAGATTTTAAATATGGACTCTTAATGCTTGATGAAATTACTTAATACCAATTCGTGATTAGAAACTAGTATTAAAATTTTCCAAAAGCGACTGGATATAAATCAGCTAACTTATCAAATAAGTAGCTGTAAATACTGTTGAATACTATTGACTTTTACTGTATCATTTGGAATTTTATATCAATAAAATTATAACTAGACTATTGATTAGTTAATTTAAGATTAAGTATTAAGTACCTAAGCAAAATTAATTGTACATATTGATTGAAAACAAAAATGTCTGTATTCCTTACCTATTCCCTATTCCCTCTTCCCTATTCCCTCTCCTAACTATAAAATTTATTTTGCACGACTACTTAATACCAATTCTGTATAAAGATGCGCCAAATTTAGAAAGAAACGAACCACAGAGGCACAGAGAACACAGAGGAAGAAAATAGAAAACCAAAAATTCGGCGCAGCCTCATCAGGAAATGGTATAACCCTATAGGTTTGGTTAAGAATTTTTGTAGGTTGGGTTAAGCTGTAGCACCACCCAACAAATGCTTATAATCTAATCACAACCTAAACCATCATCATCTCCGGCTGTTTTTGCGACAAACCACCAAAAAAGTCATAATAATCCAACGCTTCCAAAATACCCCAAGCATAATGACCTTGAGCAAAATAAATCTGTGGATAACCCCGCAGTTTTTCAATTTCTTGGCTGTAATTGCCTACTACAACACCTAAAGTCTGACCACCAAGCATGGTTTCATCATTACCTGATGCCCCTGCCACTAAGAAACGTTGCACAGGTAAACCCCATTTCAAAGCTACATAACGAATTGCATCTCCTTTAGAAGCCCGAATAGGCAATAAATCCAGATACATATTGTGGCTGTAAATCCCTTTCACAGGCAGTTGATGACGACGCAAATGGCGGATAATTTCTCGGTAGTTAGGTGCTTTGGCTTCATCAACAAAATAGCTGATTTTAAACTGGCGTTGAGTTTCTGGTGGTTGCAATTCTACACCGGGTATATCTTTCATGGCTTGACGAATTGCTTGGGCTTGCCATTGATAACCGATGTGTTTTTGCCAACTTGTATCTGTGACTATCTGGGGTCCATAATAGATTTCACTACCTGCGGATGTAATTAATAAATCTGGCATGGGGAAGCGCCATTCTTCCAACATACTCAAGGTGCTTTCTAATGTGCGTCCTGTGGCAATTCCTACTCCGGTTGTATGTCCTTCTTGACGAATGCGCTGAATCAATTTTTCTAGGGCTGCTTTGTCACCCAAAAGGGTGTTATCAATTTCGCAAACGAGGAAACGGTCAGCGGTTGGTAAACGGTTTGTATCTGGTACATTCCATTCTGGATGTTCAGCAGCTGGAGATGCGGGGAGAGGACTGAGTAAAGATTGAATTCGTCGTTGGGGGAAAAGGCTGATTTTTTCTAGATATTTGTCAACGTGACTATTCCAGGAGAAATGTTTGCGGACGTTAACTAAGCCATTTTTAGACCAACGTTGCCATTTTTCAGTATCTTTTAAGGCTGTGCGGAGGGCATTTTGTATTTCTTGGATATTCAAGGGGTCAATCAATAAACCATTTTCGCAAGCTGCTAAAATATCTCTGGGTCCACCATCAGCAGTTGCAATAATCGGTACACCGCAAGCACTGGCTTCAATTAAAGTTAATCCAAATGGTTCTGTTAGGGCTGGATTAATAAACACTCCTTTGGTTTTAGCTGTGAGTCTAAATAAATCTGGCACATCGTCAGCATTATGGTGTTTAGGATAAGCCATCAGACCATAGAGGTCGTAGCGGTCTATTAGTTGCAATATCTCGATAAATACTTGACGGGGACCAGATTCCATGGTCATGATGTCATCTCGTTTTCCCAATATAATTACCAGGTTAGCGAGGTTACGCAATTCAGGATCTTCGCCATAGGCTTTGATTAAACTACTGACATTTTTCCGAATAGCTGGGCGAGAAATCGCCATAATTATCGGTTTTTGGGGTTCTTTGAGAAAGCGATCTAATTCTTTTTGAATGGGTGGGTTGTGCCAATTATCTGCGGCTGAGTAAAAGCGATCTAAGTCTACACCAGGGGGAATCACTACCATTCTTTCCGGTTGATAGCGATCGTATATACTATATTGCTGCTCAACTTCTTGATTCGTACTGGCTATAACTAAGGCTGCACCACCCAGTGTAATTTCTTCGGCTTCAATTCTGGTACTGATATGAAAATGTTCTTCAATTGCTTCTTGTTTGGTTCCCTGTTCCAGTAATTTTTGTTGCTTGACTCGTCCCAGGGAATGACCAGTATGGACAAGGGGTGTTCCTAACCACCCAGCCACCCGACTACCAACATATCCTGCATCTGCATAGTGTGTATGAATGACATTTGGTATTCTTCCCACTTTGCGGATATGTCGCAGTAATTCATCTGCAAAGGTGTCTAAATGTGGCCAGAGAACTTCTTTGCGGAGGTAGCGTTTTGGACCGCAAGCAAGACGAATAATTTGGGCTTTGTCTGAAAGTATTTCTATTGGTTGGGCATAGTCAGGACTAACTTTGGAATCATTAACCAACCGGGTAACTAAATCAACTCTTTCTACTTGGGAATTTTTGGCTAATGTGTTGGCCAGTTCGACTACATATTTTGTTTGTCCACCGGTGTCTGCATCTCTTCCTAGTTCTAGATTATGACCTCTTATTAAACCGTGAACACTGACGAGTATAATGTACAGTCCTGGGCTGTGTGACATTTGTCTTCCTCCATGATTGACTGTATAGCAGGCTATGTCTAGTCTTTTGATACCAAATGGACTTTTTGTTACTAGTGATTTATCATACAGGGAAGTGGAATAATTGGCAAAATTGGCCAAGGTTATTTCTATCTTTTATTTGCTCGGCTAAAGAATAATTAAACCATTTTGCATCGCTGGTATTACATGATCTAAAGTCATATTTTTGATATTTGATAGTCGAATATACAGCGTATTGCAGGTATATGTAGTCAAAAAGTCGAGTCTTGAGAATATACATTTAGAGGATTTTACTGCTGAAAGGAAGTTGCTTGATGATGTTGATGTTATTGATTAATTCCAACAAAAAAAAGCTTAAAAATCCTTTCATATTCAGCGTTATGATGCAGACATTCTGATCTGCCAGGAAACAAATAAATAACTACAATATAATTGATTTGGGTGCTTTTAGGGTTTTGAGAAAATGACACTAACAGAAAAACTAGAACAATTAAAAACCTTATTTACAGAAATGGGACAGGCTTTGATCGCCTACTCAGGGGGGGTTGATAGTACATTAGTAGCCAAAATTGCCTTAGATGTGTTGGGCGATCGCGCTTTGGCTGTAACTGCTGTTTCTCCTTCCCTATTACCAGAAGAATTAGCAGACGCTTCAGCGCAAGCCGTAACCATGGGGATAGCCCATAAAATTGTCCAGACTCACGAAATGGAAAATCCCAACTACACCTCAAACCCAGTGAACCGCTGCTATTTTTGCAAAAGTGAACTGCACGATACACTCAAGCCTTTAGCATTAGAGTTAGGATATCCTTATGTAGTCGATGGGGTCAACGCCGATGATTTGCATGATTATCGCCCCGGAATTCAAGCAGCAAAAGAAAGAGGTGCGCGATCGCCTTTAGCAGAAGTCGGCATCACCAAAGCTGAAGTCCGTCAACTTTCCCAACAATTCGGTTTACCTTGGTGGGACAAACCCGCCCAACCCTGTTTAAGTTCGCGCTTTCCCTACGGTGAAGAAATTACCATAGCCAAATTGCAACGAGTTGGTAGAGCAGAAATTTATTTAAGAAATTTAGGTTGGGATAACTTGCGAGTACGGTCAGAAGGAGACACGGCCAGAATTGAATTACCACCCGAAAAAATTCCAGATTTTGTCTTAAAAACAGATTTACCTACTCTGGTGAGTACATTCCAGAATTTAGGATTTATTTACGTCGCCTTAGATTTAGAAGGCTATCGCAGTGGCAAATTAAATCAAGTTTTACAGCAGATTACAGCTAAATGAAGTATCAAAATTAGTTACTTTCCTCTTGCCTCTTGCCTCTTGCCTTCTTCTTCACAGACTTTGAGCAATCTTGTACTCTATTTGTTGCAGGGCAAATCGCCATACATCATATCCTTGTGGTGACAAATGCAAACCATCAGTGGTTAAGTCTGAGCGCAGATTACCATCTAGGTCAGTAAACCAATTGTGGATATTTAGATAATAAGCGCCTTCTTGCTTGGCAATTACGGCAATTTTAGAATTGAGATAACGAATCCGGCGGTTAGAAATTTGAGCGCGGTTAACAGGCAAAATGGATTGCACCATAATCTGACTTTTTGGGTGAGTCTGGCGCAAACTGCTAATAATCCGGCGATGATTAACTAAAATCGTCTGGTCACTAGCACCATTGAGTAAATCATTAATGCCAATCATCAGATAAATTACTTCTGGTCTGGTGATTGAAAATGCACTTAGTCTTCTCAATACACCTTCTGACCTGTCTCCAGATATGCCTTGATTCAGCCACAGCTTACCAGAAGGGAGTTTTTCTTTAGGAAACCACATACTCAAAGAATCACCCACCAAGATACTCAAACGATTTGCACCTTGTCCTTGGGAAATTGCCCTGGCTTCCATCGCTAGTAAACTTTTCCAATCTTCATAACTAAGTTTCTGTTTTTTACTCGACTTCCAGAAAGACTGGATATCTTCATCATCCACACGGGTGTATATCTGACCAGTTTTCAAAGACGCTAATCTTAAATAATACAGTTGACTTCCAGTTACCAAATTTTGTTTAATTTTTTGAGAACTGAAGTTCAGTGACATTTTTTTAGGTCTGGGCGAAACATAGTGAGTTAACTCTGCTGATATCTTGTCAGCACTCAGGGTAACTTTATGGCTGGCTTTTAGCTGCGAACTGGTTGAGGTTAATACAGGCTGACCACTAAATTCTGGCTTAGAGATAAATTTTTCACGTACTCGTGGTTTTGACCTTCCTGCTTTGGAGACAGCTTGACTGCTAAATTCAGGTAAAGAAATGTCAACATTCGAGGGAACTTTTTTCTCCACTGGTAACTGTGAACTTGGTTTTAAATCTTCCAGGAAACCAGTATTTTCTGGTGGGGGACTCGACATCTTGGGAATAGCTGATGTTGGTACTGCTAATCCTGTCAACAAGCTTGCTGCCAACAGATAAGGTTCCTTCATCGTTGTTTGTTTCCTTGTAAGTATTCACTGCTTTTCCTTATGACAGCCGCATCTGGCTGAATTCAGGAAAATTTTACTTTCCAAGTGCTGTATCAATATCCCCCGTCAGAACGTTATTTTGCCGCTGCTAGTATAAAAAGGACTGCAAAAAAAAAGTTTGTTAAATTTTTTTATATAGACAATAACGTCGTTTAAAGTGCTAAGATTTATGCGAAGTCATTAATGTTTCCATTTATTTCCGTGGCTAGAGCAAGTACTGCAATTGGTGTAAGTCCAATTATTAAAGAGATTGTGCAAAAACAGGCACATTCTACCCGTTTGACCTTAAAAGAGGTTATCCTCATGGGAATGTTAGCAATTGATAGGCTTGATGATCAAAGCCGTCAAGAGTTAGCAGATCAAGTGCATCAAAGACAAGTAACTGGTGACATCTGATTCTGCATTGAGTAGTCTAAACTCTAGAGTCTTTAGTGCCACACTATTAATGGCACTCCAGACAATAGCAGAACGGCGACTATTCAACTATCGACTCTTACCTAAATCAAGAGCATTTTCCCATTCCATCCACCTCATTGAGTTCACAAAGTATGCAGCGGTGTTGTTGAATTTCCTCAGCAAATACCGTTTTTCCACAGACTGTGAAGGGATTTCCCACTAGATTCCCTTCATTAGTAAAAAACTGAATAAGAACGAGTGTGAAACTCTGAGGTTTGCTAAAAAATAACGCACTAGATGGCGTTAAGTTGCCGCTGGTTTACAGCGGCGTAAACAACATCAAATGCAATATTGGCGATTGTTACTAAAAAAAGCAAAATTGCGCTGTGCTTATCTTTTAGAAGATTCTCGCAAATATCCCGTCCATCAGGACAAATATGGACTTTATAGCCATACTTGATTGCATTTTGCAGACTGTGGCTATAAAGCTAAAACGATTTTTTGATTAACCAGAAGATGCGGTATTTTCAGCGATTCCCAAATCGCTTTTCCTGCATCTTCAACATTAATGTCAATAGTACGTATTTATTAATTTTGTAATATATTTTACTTATTTTTAGTTATTTAAACGCAGAGGAACACGGAGGTTAGCGCAGAGGTACACAGAGGATGAAAGGATGAAAAACAAAATCTTTTTTCATCCTTCAAGGTGGTTAGGGTGTTCCCACTGCACCAGAGTAAATTAAACCCCGTTGCATATCTAGGGTCAAAATCACTCCATCTTTGATGACTTGTGTTGCTTCTTTAACACCGACAATCACTGGTACACCAAGACGTAAACCAATGACTGCTGCGTGACTGGAGAGACTTTCCTCTTCTGTAATAATACCGCCGGCTTTGCGAATTGCTTCTACAAACTCAACTCCAGTACGGGGTGCGACTAAAATATCACCTGGGTTAAAGTTACTCGCATCCATCCCAGTGTGAGCTACCCTTGCGCGGCCACTGACTGAACCTTGTCCTAGTCCTATTCCCTGACCTAGTATTGCTGTCACTACTTCTACTTTAATCAGGTCTGTTGACCCAGAAACGCCTTGCAGGGTGCCAGCAGTCATTACTACTAAATCACCTTCTGTTAAGAGGTTTTTTTCCTGAGCGACGTTGATGGCGGCTTGGAATGTCTGTCCAGTGGAGGGTAATTCTAGCACCAGTAATGGTTTAACTCCCCATACCATTTGTAGCTGCCTAGCTACGTTGACATGGGGTGTAATGGCTAAAATTGGGGTTTTAGGACGGAATTTAGAAACGTTGCGAGCTGTAGCGCCTGTTTGGGTTAAGGTCATAATTGCTGCTGCACCGAGATTTTCGGCAATTTGACCTACAGCTTGACTGATAGCGTTGGGAATGGAACGTCTGTTATCTCTTGTCTGACGAGAGGAGTTTTGTGCTTCTTCTTGTTCGATACGTTCTGCTATTCTCGCCATTGTGGCTACTGCTTCTACTGGGTAGCTACCAACTGCGGTTTCATTGGAAAGCATGACTGCATCTGTACCGTCCAGAATGGCGTTGGCTACATCGGATACTTCTGCACGGGTAGGACGGGGGTTGCTGACCATGCTATCTAACATTTGGGTGGCGGTAATGATGGGAATTCCCAAACGGTTAGCTGTGGCAATTAGTCGCTTTTGCAACACTGGTACATCTTCGGCTGGTAGTTCTACTCCTAAGTCACCTCTAGCCACCATTACACCGTCACACAAGGATAACACTGCTTCCATTTGCTCGATGGCTTCGTGTTTTTCAATTTTGGCAACGACGGGGACGTTTTTGCCGGTGCTGGAAATAAGTTCTTTAATTTCGATGATGTCTTGGGGGTTGCGGACAAAGGAAAGTGCTACCCAATCTACGCCTTGGTCTAGACCGAACATCAGGTCTTCTCGGTCTTTGTCGGTCATGGCTTTGATGGATAGGTAAACTCCGGGAAAGTTAACGCCTTTGTTATTAGAAAGTTTACCGCCTACGGTGACTTGACAGTGTAAATCTCCTTTGTCACTGTTAATTTCCTCGACTACCATTTCTACTCGTCCATCATCGAGGAGTATTTTGGCACCGACGGGGACTTCTTGCGCTAAATAATCGTAGGTAACGCAGCTAATTTCTTGTGTACCGACTACTGGACGATTGGTTAATGTAAAGCGATCGCCCTTGGCCAAAATTATATAACCATTTTCAAATCGCCCCAAGCGAATTTTTGGACCTTGCAAATCTTGGAGAATGGCTACTGGTCTATTGAGTTCAAACGCGGTTTGCCGAATTAACCGAATACTACGCTGATGGTCAGCATGGGTTCCGTGGGAGAAGTTGAGCCGTAGGGTGGTTGCACCAGCTTCAATGATTGCTTTGAGCATTTCTGGACTGCTGGTAGCAGGTCCAATAGTAGCAACAATTTTGGTTCGGCGCAGAGAATCTCTTAATTGCGTCATGGGGTGGTTTCAGGATTTTTGGATCTATCTGGGTAATAATCGTAAGTTCAGCGACCGCTCTTTTCAGTCACTGTTTTATCATCAATGGACAATTGATAATTGACAATTGATAATTGGTTAATTTGGCTTCAAAGCTCTCTTTTGAAAGAGAAAGTTTCTTTCCTCCCTGCTGCTTATATTTAAGGCTCTTAAGCGAGCAGTGTTGAAAGTGGTAGTTGCGGTATAGATTTGAGATCGTACACCAATCTGCTCTGCAACCTGACTTTAGGAGAGCTTTTTTTATCCAAGCACTGTTATAGTCTGGGATCATAGCTCCATTTATTTGCTAATCGGCAAGTTTGGGGATAAAACTTGCTATACAAAGCTTTACATAACTTTACTCTTTACTAAGATTTATCTTATATTTGTAATATTTGCTCATATTTGTAATATTTGCTCAACAAGGAGATAATAATGCTCACGTCGGAGGCACAAAAGCCACTGACAATCCCCCCCAAGGAACTTTTAGCACCTCCCGGTGATTTTAATCCCACACTACTGCTGTTTTTTGTGGTGGTTATGATGTTGGTATTATCTAACTTTGGTTACTGGCTGTGGGATTGGCCGCATTGGTTATGTTTTAGTATTAATACTCTGGCCTTACATTGTTCTGGGACGGTGATTCATGATGCTTGTCACCAGTCTGCTCATCGTAACCGCATTATTAATGCCATGTTAGGTCATGGTAGCGCCTTAATTTTAGCTTTTGCGTTTCCAGTATTTACACGGGTACATTTACAGCATCATGGTAATGTCAACCACCCTAAAGATGACCCTGATCATTATGTGTCTACAGGTGGTCCGTTATGGTTGATTGCGGTGAGGTTTTTATACCATGAGGTATTTTTCTTTCAGCGCAAATTGTGGCGTAAGTATGAGCTACTGGAATGGTTTATTAGCCGTTTAATTGTGGTTTCTATTGTTTATATTTCTGTCCAGTATCACTTTTTGGGGTATATTCTCAATTTCTGGTTTATTCCGGCGTTTGTAGTGGGGATAGCATTGGGGTTGTTTTTTGATTATTTACCCCATCGTCCCTTTGTAGAAAGAAGTCGCTGGAAGAATGCTCGCGTTTATCCTGGTAAAATTCTCAATGTGCTGATTTTGGGGCAGAATTACCACTTAATTCATCATTTATGGCCTTCGATTCCTTGGTATAATTACCAACCTGCTTATTATGTGATGAAGCCGTTATTGGATGAAAAGGGTAGTCCGCAAACTTCCGGTTTGTTGCAGAAGCAGGATTTCTTGGAGTTTGTTTATGATATTTTTGTGGGAATCAGATTTCATCAGCATCACGATTGATGTGGGTTGATAGTTCTAAGTTTGTAATTTGGGCTGGTTGTTCAGCCCATGCAATGATATTTGTTGAGAGTGATTGAGTTTTGTTTTCGAGCGAATCAGCTAAAATTCTATCGCTTGGTTAATATCTTGCTGTTGACTAATTTTATCACTACCACATAGTAAAAGTATAATATTTGTAGCATTTTTGTTAATCTCTGGTTTGGTGTTGAGGTTTATAAGGAATGAACCACGAAGAACACGAAGAGCGCGAAGGAAGAGTAAGAAGAAGAGGAGAGAGTAAAAAAGTAAAATAAATATACTCTCTCAGCTAACATCAGGGTTCTATATTTTCTAATATAAAGTTTTCTAATTTTGATAATTCAACTCCTAAATTCTCCAAAACACGTATTGCTACACCTTCACCTTCGGAAAGTAAAGCTAACAAAAGATGCTCTGGAAAAATTCGCTCATTCATCATTGGGATAGATAGTTGATGTGATAGCTCTAAAACTCTGACTGCACGTGGGGTAAATTGCACTTCTTCTATGCGAACCCCTGAACCTCTACCAACAATTTTTTCAACTTCAAGACGTGAATTTTCTAGTGTTACACCATTGTTCTTTAGTGCAGATGCAGCTAATCCAGTATTTGCATTAATCAAACCCAAAAGGATACTCTCTGCTCCAATAAACTTATGACCCAATAGAGAGGTTTCTCGATATGCTAAATTGATTACTTTTAAAGTTTCTTCGGTACATTTTGATAACAGTTCAATAAATTTTGATCTATTTTCTGTTTCCAGAATATATGATACTATTTCGTCTGGTATCTTTAAAAGCTTTAACCAATCTTGCACAGACTGAGGACGCTTTTCTGATTTCAATTCTAGTCCTTTGAGAATTGCTCTATTGACTCTATCACTAATGTTTGGATTGAGTTTATTTGGTGGTGCTAGTGGTTCACCCATCGTTCTAGATACAGCACCTTCTGGTTCTTTTCCTGTCAAGACTTTATATAGTGTTGCTGCTAGGGCATAAACATCAGTAAAAGCACCTCGTTTAGCACGCGGATTATATTGCTCAGGAGGTGCATAAAACAATGTTTTATGTGTCGTATGTGTTTGTGTTAAATTAGGTGTAAAATCACGTGCAATCCCAAAATCAATTAATACTGCTTCTGATTTACCAGAACGTATCATTATATTTTGTGGTTTAATGTCTCGATGCAAAAAACCATTACTGTGAACTACGGTTAACGCTTCACCAATTTGTTGAATGTAATTTAGTGCCAAATCTTCAGATAAAATGCCGTGATTTCTTACTAAAATTCCTAAATCTTCCCCTTTTATATATTCCATTACCATTCCCCAAATATCACCCTCTTTGATACATTCATAAATTTTGACAATGTGAGGATGATGGCTACACTTAGCTAGTTTTATCGCTTCATTGATGAAATCTTGCAGACATTTATCAAAATCATCACTGTCTACATCTGTATCTTTAAGGGTTTTTATCACAACTGGATTACCCTTTTTGTCTTTAGCAAGGTAAGTGATTCCAAAACCACCATGTCCCAGTTTCTTTTCTATGGTATATTTACCGTTTTGTAATTGCTGTCCTGATAACCAAACCATAATCTGTAGAATGATAGAGTTATCAGTTTATTTTGGCACAATTTTAGATGTAAGTGCTAATTAAAGGTTGTGATCGGTTTAAAATAATAGAAAATCCTAATGTGACAAACTAAGAACCTATGCCAAAAACTCTTCTGAATGAAATTATTAACCAGCTAAATAGTTTAGAACAGGATGAACTACAGCAGCTTAATCAAGCCATTCAAATATATCTGACTGATAAAGCACAAGCTCATCAAATCACACAATTTCACCAAGCACTTTTAAATTCTGGTTTGGTGAAAGAAATTAAACAACCCACTGCACAACCACAGGAAAGAACACTAATTCAGGTACAGGGTAAACCTGTTTCTCAAACTATAATTGAGGAACGCTGCTAAATGACTGTTTATTTCTTTGATAGTAGTGCTTTAGTTAAACGCTATGTTGCGGAAATAGGTTCAATTTGGGTTGAGAGTTTGTTTCATCCTAGCTTAAAAAATAATGTGTTTATTGCAGCCATTACTGCTGTAGAAATTACTGCGGCGATTAGTAGACGTGCAAGGGGTGGAAATATCTCTCCTACAGATGCTAAAGCGGTATATTCTCAATTAAAAAATGATCTCCAATCTGAATATCAAGTGATTGAAATTACAGATAACATCATTAATTCAGCTATGACATTAACAGAAAAACATGGTTTACGCGGCTATGACGCAGTTCAACTCGCTGCTGCTCAAGCCATAAATAATCTTTGCATAGCAAATAATTTGCATCCGTTAACTTTTATATCCGCTGATCAAGAATTGAATAATGCCGCAGTTCATGAGGGTTTAGTTGTCGATAACCCCAATAACCACCCCTAAACCTCAAAAACACTCTTGCTAGTTCTTGTCAAAACAACAATATTTGTGACAATTACGCTAGAATTATTAAAGGTTCGTTACAGAATTGGCAAAACATCCCCACTTCTGTTAGAACAGCCAAACATTGTATTTCTTAATCTAAAAACACTAAAGTACACCCAAACTCTCTATGACGCTCCCAATTCGTAACGTCGCCATTATCGCTCACGTTGACCACGGTAAAACCACTTTGGTTGATGCTCTCCTCAAACAGTCCGGCATTTTCCGCGAAGGCGAAGACGTTCCGGATTGCGTCATGGACTCCAACGACTTGGAGAGAGAGCGCGGAATTACGATTCTTTCCAAAAATACTGCGGTTAAATATAAAGAAACCCTGATCAATATTGTTGATACCCCTGGACACGCTGACTTCGGTGGAGAAGTAGAACGGGTACTCGGCATGGTTGATGGTTGCATCCTCATTGTTGATGCTAACGAAGGACCGATGCCTCAGACTCGCTTTGTACTGAAAAAGGCTTTGGAGAAAGGATTGCGTCCTATTGTTGTAATTAACAAAATTGACCGCGCTAAAGCTGATCCTCATGTTGCCGTTGATAAGGTGTTGGATCTGTTCTTGGAATTAGGCGCTGATGACGATCAGTGTGATTTCCCCTATCTGTTCGCTTCCGGCATGGCAGGTTACGCCAAGGAAACCTTGGAAGCAGAAGCGGTAGATATGCAGCCTTTGTTTGAGGCTATCCTCCGTCATGTTCCCGCACCTGTGGGCGATGCTAACAAACCTCTGCAATTGCAAGTAACCACCCTGGATTATTCTGAATATCTGGGACGGATTGTCATTGGTAGAATCCATAACGGTACGATCCGCGCTGGACAACAGGCAGCGTTGATAACAGAAAATGGTACTATTGTCAAGTCTAAAATTTCCAAGTTAATGGGATTTGAAGGCTTGAAGCGGGTGGAATTACAGGAAGCAACCGCAGGCTATATTGTGGCGGTCGCTGGTTTTGCTGATGCTTATATCGGGGAAACTATTACAGATCCTAATGAACCCCAAGCGTTACCACTAATTAAAGTGGATGAACCAACTTTACAGATGACCTTCTGGGTGAATGATTCACCCTTTGCAGGTCAGGAAGGTAAACTGGTTACATCTCGTCAAGTGCGCGATCGCTTGTTCCGGGAATTAGAAACCAACGTAGCTTTGCGAGTGGAAGAAACCGACTCCCCTGATAAATTCCACGTTTCCGGTCGGGGTGAATTACACCTGGGTATCTTAATTGAAACCATGCGTCGGGAAGGTTACGAATTCCAAGTTTCTCAGCCTCAAGTAATTTACCGCGAAGTTAATGGTCAACCTTGCGAACCTTACGAACTTCTGGTTTTAGACGTTCCTGGTGATGCCGTTGGTAGCTGTATTGAACGTTTAGGACAACGGAAAGGGGAAATGCAAGATATGCAACCCACTGCGGGCGATCGCACTCAATTAGAGTTTGTCATTCCTGCCCGTGGTTTGATTGGTTTCCGTGGTGAATTTATGCGGATGACCCGTGGTGAAGGCATCATGAACCACAGTTTCCTTGACTATCGCGGACTTTCTGGTGATATTGAAGCCCGCAACAAAGGCGTTTTAATTTCTTTTGAAGAAGGCGTTTCTACTTTCTACGCCATGAAAAACGCAGAAGATAGAGGTTCATTCTTCATTACTCCAGGAACCAAGGTTTATAGAGGCATGATCGTTGGTGAACACAACCGTCCTCAAGACTTAGAATTGAACGTTTGCAAAACCAAGCAGTTGACTAACCACCGTGCAGCAGGTGGTGATGAACTAGTACAGTTGCAAGCACCTATAGATATGAGCTTGGAACGTGCATTAGAGTACATCGGACCTGATGAATTGGTAGAAGTAACACCTCAATCTATTCGTCTCCGCAAGATGGCGAAGAAGTTAGCGAAACGCTAATTTATCCAGGGTGGGAAAAACAAACCCACCCTCATTTTTTATCTGCGTTTATCCGCGTCCATCTGCGTTCTATTAAATCAACTTATCTCTGGGTTTCCAAAAAAAGTTTAAGAACTCCCGGTTCGCAATAATTACCCCTATTCTCAATAATATTGATATAGATTCCTAATAATTTTACGAGTTTTGGTTTTTTGGGCGATTGATATTGACATTGTTTTGACTTTTTGATATTTTTGTTTAAAATCCCAAGGGATTGATATGAGGTTTTTCTCACGCAGAGACGCAGAGGCGCGGAGAGAAGAAAAAGAGATTTATACTAATTTTATAGAATATTGAAAGTTCGCTATTTTGCCAGGAGTGGAAAGGATGTTGTTGGAATTAAAGCGCATTCATGTACCACCAGGACAAAGGGTTTTATTAGAAAATGTCACTTGGACAGAATTAGAAGCAATTCTGGAAGAATTGGGAGAACATCGTGCAGCTAGAATTGCTTATTATCAGGGAATAGTAGTAAGTAGGACTCCTTTACCAGAACATGAATTTGATAAAGAAATTATTAGTGATTTAGTTAAAGCTTTACTAGAAGAATTGTATATTGAATTTCTCAGTCTTGGTTCTACGACTTTCAAAAATCAATTTATGGAAAAGGGGATAGAACCCGATCAATGTTTTTATATTCAAAATGAGGCTTTAGTTAGGGGTAAGAAAAGGTTAGATTTAACTATTGATCCTCCTCCAGATTTAGCTTTAGAAATTGATGTTACCTCTCGCACTCATCCAAATATATATCAAGCTTTGCAAGTTCCTGAGTTGTGGAGGTTTGAAAATGGGAAGTTGCAAATTAATGTTTTAGTAGATGGTAATTATGTGGTGTCTCAGTCGAGTTTGAGTTTTCCTGGTTTACCTTTAATTGATGTGATTCCTCGATATTTGGAAAATAGTGGAATTAATGGGAGGAATGCAACTATTAAGAGGTTTAGGAGTTGGGTGAGAGAGCAGGAAAAGAGGTAGTTGGAAAGCAAAATGATAACTGAATTTACTCAAGATATGCCAACGCATGGAGTATTAAAAGTTTTTATAGTCTAGTTAAATATCGTGTCATGGGTTAATATAATTAAATACCAACCTATGAACAATAAATTGTTTACATGAACGAACAAAACCGTAATATTACTTATAACATACATTTATCTTCGGGTGGCAACTTTAACCAGTCGATAGAAGGACCTTACTTGCAAGTACATGGCAATGTCAATATTAGTCAGGACTTATCCCAAGCGGCTGTTCAGATACAAGAGTTATTACGCCAGCTAGAAAATCAGGGCTATCATCCCCAAGACGCGCAACAGAAAGTAGCGAAAGACTGGGTAAATGAAATTAAAAAGAATCCTCAAGAGAAAGGTAAGCTAATTAAATTAGGTCAATCTATACGTGATGCTTCTGCAAGTGCTGTTATAGGAGAAACTACAGTAGGTGTCATAAAATTAGTTTTTGCGTTATTGGGTATTCCTTTGCCATTTTAAGGTTTGGATTACTAGCAATAAAGCAATGATCAGAAGTTGATCTATGAAAATTACTGTAAAACAAATTGTCCAAATACTGAAACAATTCTATCTTCTGATCAATCGGCTTTCTTGGGTAGAGAAAATTATATTGCTGGTTTTTAGTATAGCTTTCATTAGGGCTGTATACATAACAATTATTAATTTTGTAAAACAATTGCTCGATTATATTTTTGCAAACTATCAAATTATTATTACTATTGTTTTCGGAATCTTAGGAATAATTATATTTGGGTTAGGATTATATTTATATATTGTTAGAGTTAGAGGTAAAGACCAACAAAATATTTTGGAGGAAAGCTATTTAGATGATGATATACATGAAAATATAAATATTTATAGTGAAGGTAACTACAACGAAAATATTAATGGCGATTATATTGAGATACAAGGAGATTATATTAGTATAAATCAAAATTTTTCAGAATTTGCTACTGAACTTCGTGAGTTGGTTAATCATCTAAAAAATCAAGGATATAGTGAAGAAGAGGCTAAAACACAAGTTGCAAGTGAATTAGCAGAGGAAGCTCGTAAAAAGCCTCAAGTGAGAAAAAAGCTTTTCACATGGAAAAAATCTTTTGGTGTCAAGGCTGCAAAAACTAATGATGAAACAGAGGTAGCGAAAGAAGCTGTAAGAAGTGCTACAAGTTATAGTTATACGTCTTCTAAAGATTTCACTGAAGTAGTATCTGGGTATTATAAGAATCTGGATGAATTATTGCAAGCTAGAAAATGGCAAGAAGCTGATTTAGAAACAGCTAAAATTATCTATCTCATAGCTCAAAAAGAATTACCTAACACTTCACCATATAAAACTTATCTTCAAAATCATTTTGATGCAGAACATATTAAGGTTCTTCCTAGAAAGGACTTAAATAATATAAATAAACTTTGGTTAAAATACAGTAATGGACGTTTTGGTTTTAGTGTTCAAAAACGCATTTGGAAAGAAATTATAGGTCGCCATGACAGAAATTATATGACTTATAATAAATATGAAATCAAAAAAAACTTTGCTGATCAAGTAGGTTGGCGTAACGCAGATGAGTGTATATATTACTCGGATATTTATTACTCAAATGTAGCACCACCCGGACATCTTCCAATACGTTTAATGCTATTATCAGGTAAATCAGAACGATGCAATATAGATTTTGAAAGATTAGAAGTTATTGTTGGACGTATATATGGACGTATATAAATCCGATACGTAGGTTGTTTTGAGGAACGAAACCCAATAAAAAACAAAATTTTGATAGTTTCGCGCAAAGACGCAAAGAAATTAAAATTTTACCTCATGAATATCTTTCAGGTAAATAATCATCATCTAACAACTTACCCAAAGAATAAGGACATTTTTCTGGTAAAATAGATAAATCAGTCTTACTCTCCACAAAATCAACCGCACTGTGATAAATATTATCTAAATCATCCTCTAACTTATTTCTTAAATTTGTAGTCAAATGATTATTTAAGTCATACCTAAAAGTTTTAACTTCCCCTATCCAATGACGATGGTTTCTGTCATATTCTACCTGCCAAAATTGCAATAATAATAAATGAATAATAATTTGTCTCAAAAGACTTTTCACCTTCGCTAAATCTCTTTTTCCCAAACTAATTAATTCCTCAATTAAATTTTCTATATCTAGTTGATTAAACTGTCTTTGTTTTAATAACTCTATAGTCTCCTCCAACCATAAACTTTCATCACTTTCATAGAGTTGCTTTAAATTAGTAATAATAGTCATAACTTCACCCTTATCTCTAATACCATCATACCTCTTAATCTCTCTCTGCGCCTCTGCGTGAGATAAAAAAATCTAACTATCAACAATTTCCAAATCTGCAAAAATCCCAAAATGATCCGAAGGATAAAGATAACGATTATTCGCTGCTGGTTGATTAAGAATAACTCGACAATCTCGCACCTGTAAACGCTGATTAATAAAAATATAATCTAAAGTACCCTTCCAAGGTTTCCAACTTCTATCAAAAATCAAACGTCTCCAAAAGTATTTTAATCTAGTTTTCCAACTCAGTTTGTCTTGACCTAAAAGTGTGGGACAAGTATATTCTGGCTCAATTCCATGATATACTTCATAAGCTGAACGATATTTTTCTTTAATCATTTTTATTCCCGAAGTATCAGGAGTACCATTAAAATCTCCTACAGAAATAACAGGTATTTGATCATCAAACTCTGATAACCAATCTAACATTAATTTTATTTGTTTATTGCGTTTTTTATGTGAACCGGGATACCAAAAATAATGACCATTACAAATAACAAAAGATGTGTTATCATTTAACTGAATTTGTGCATACTGAGCAATTCTTCCCTGATGTTCTAAATTTATTGCGGCTGTTTTTTAAATCGGATAACGACTGAGAATAGATAAACCAAAAGGTAAATCACTACCACATACTTCTTTAGGTACAGCTTTATAAATATGGGGAATATTTAATTGTTCTGCAATCCAATTAGCTGTATCTTCTGGTAAACTCACCTCTTGTAAAGCAACGATATCAGGATTTTCAGCTTTTAGTCCTGCTATTAATAATTCTCGGCGTTGTTGCCAATAATTAAGTTTAAAAAGAATATTGATTGTAATGATTTTCATAAATAAATAAATAAATTAATTAATAACATTATGCTTTGCTAGTAGTTTCGCCTCAGCATCAATCTTTCTCTGTCATTTATGCAAAATCTTGAGTTAACGCATTATTAGAGATGAGTTAAGTACCTGAGCAAAATTAATTTAACATGTTTGAGACAAACAAAAATCTCTGGATTCCTTACCTGTTAACTGTTCCCCGTTCCCTGTTCCCTCTCCAAAATATAAAATTTAGTTTGCACGACT
>NZ_LUFH02000036.1 GCF_001586785.1 Sphaerospermopsis aphanizomenoides BCCUSP55 | reverse complement strand
ACACCCCACACCCCATTCCCTATTATGATCACCACAGAACCTGTAATTTCCATTAAAAATATTAACCATTACTATGGTAAAGGGGCGCTCAGAAAACAAATTTTATTTGATATCAATTTAGAAATATATGCCGGAGAAATTGTGATTATGACTGGTCCATCAGGTTCAGGTAAAACTACATTACTGAGCCTAATTGGTGGACTACGTTCTGTACAAGAAGGCAGTCTGAAATTTTTAGGTACAGAACTATTTGGCGCTAGTCAAAGTAAATTAGTACAAATCCGGCGCAATATTGGTTATATTTTCCAAGCTCACAACTTATTAGGCTTCTTAACTGCTAGACAAAATGTGCAAATGGCAGTGGAATTAAATCAAAGTATTTCTCAATCAGTCGCTATTCAGAAGTCAGAAGCAATGCTGGGGGCAGTTGGGTTAACAGAACGAATGAACTACTACCCAGACAATTTATCTGGTGGACAAAAACAAAGAATTGCGATCGCCCGCGCTCTCGTTAATCACCCTCCATTAGTGCTGGCAGATGAACCCACGGCTGCATTAGATAAACAATCAGGACGTGATGTGGTAGAAATCATGCAGCGTCTGGCTAAAGAACAAGGAACTACTATTTTATTAGTCACCCATGATAACCGGATTTTAGACATAGCAGATCGCATTGTCGAAATGGAAGACGGGCTGTTAACTCGTAATGCCCAAAATGTAGTTAGTAGTCACAAGGTAGCAGGAGAAGTTTAAGAACCTTGTACCTTCTTATTTTGAGTTGGCGTATTCGGGGATGCAGAAGCATTGGATTGGCGAGTAGTACGGAAAGTAACATTTACCCCTTCATTTGATTGTTCTAAAACCAGCAGAGGAGTAGGTTTTGCCTTTTGATCCCAGTGCATATAAACAATTCGACCTTGAATTGTCGGCTGCCATGAATCATCATCTTCTCTAGGACTAAGATAAGTTTCTATACAATCCATGATTTGACTAATAGTCGCAGAAGTAGCTTGAGTGGGTAACTTCATCAAGCGAATCTGAATCCGAAATAACACTCGTTTAACAATATTGGGTGCAACACCAGTTTCATACTCGACATCAAAAATTTCATCTACTTGTCTACCAGTATTGCTGGCAATCCCCACTTGTCCCTGTTGAGACTGTCCAGGACGCAGTGCAATAGAAATTCTATCTTTAATCTTGAGTTTAATTTGATTAACAACGCCAAAATGAAATACTTCTTCTGACATCCGCATTCGCAGATAGTCAAGGTTAAAGTCTCTGGAGTGGACTAAATCGGGGTTGGTTTCCATTTTGCGAATGGTTTCCAGCGCCAATTTCAGCTTTTTTTCTAGTTCTCGCGTGCGAAATTTTTCAAACTTAACTTTTTTTTCATACTGTTGCATTAAAAATTTGCCATAAACAATCAAAGCCAGTACAGCAAAAAGTAGTCCTCCACTGGAAAACATTAATAAAGGTGTGATTTGAGACTCATTGGCTGGTACTGCTTTGACTGCCTTTTGAGTCTTCCCACCTGAAGACTGGGCTAGAAGCATGGTATTAAGCATGATTAGTAAATTGAAAGATATTACTCTTGTATGATTAGGATACCCAAATTTTTATAAGAAAATAGGCTGAAAACCCCAAAATTTAAATTTAAAAACCCAAAAAGTTTTTAGGTTTGAATGTATTTTAAGCCGAGGATGTAACAAAAAACCCCAGGGTAAGCCAAAGGGGTTTAGTTTGTGTGGACTCATTGTAGGCAAAGCCTACTCGAAGAGTAACAAAAATATCCGTGTCTTTAGACCAAAGGGTGTCAATATTACATTACTGTATTGTTAGTATTTTTTTACATCATAATTCCCCAATTCCTATTTTTATATGTCCAGACATATTAGCCATTCTCATGAGTTGAGAAATATTCGTCTCGTAGCCACAGATATGGATGGTACTTTAACCAGCCAGGGAAAATTCACATCTTCACTATTGCAAGCTTTGGAAAATTTAGCAGCCACAGGATTACAGGTACTGATTGTTACCGGACGTTCAGCGGGTTGGGTAAATGCAATAAGCAGTTTAATGCCGGTGGTGGGTGCGTTAGCAGAAAATGGCGGTTTATTCTATCTATCTGGACAACCTGAACCTATATCTTTAACACCTATTACTGACATAGCTAACCATCGTCAGGATTTAGCCAGAGTATTTACTAAATTACAAAGTCAATTTCCTCACATCAGGGAATCTGCTGATAATCGGTTTCGTGTCACCGATTGGACTTTTGATGTTGATTCTTTGACACCAGCTGAACTACAACATCTCAGTCATCTTTGTCAACAAGAGGGTTGGGGTTTTACTTATAGCAACGTGCAGTGTCATATTAAACCGCAAGGACAGGATAAAGCTGTAGGATTGCTACAAGTTCTACGTCAATATTTCCCGGAATATTCACTATCACAAATTGTTACAGTTGGTGATAGTCCCAATGATGAAAGTTTATTTGATCAGGGTTATTTTCCGATTTCTGTTGGTGTGGCAAATGTTAGCAAATATTTCAGCCAGTTACAATATCAACCAGCATACATAACAACTGCGCCTGAAGGAGAAGGATTTTTGGAGTTATCTAGTTATATTTTGCAAAATTTATTGATATAAGCTGTTAAACATTCACAGGTTATACAAAAGATGAGGTATGGGTTTCAGGCATTTAAACCCTGAAATCCCTATCACTGTTAAAATTAAACAAATATATATCCAGGAGTGACTATGGAAACCACTCAAGCAGTGATTAATCCCACTACTCCCCCAATTCAAGATATTCATACACATCAATTTACATTACCAGATCATAGGCAACTACCAGATTCAGATGGCACTTTCGTGAAAAATTTTCAGGAGCATCCACAAAGTATTGTTTTAACCAGTTCTATTGAGCCAGTATTGCAGAAACTACATCCAGATGGTAACTATTGTATTGGTCAAGATAGCGGTATTTATTGGCGTTTGACTGAACCACCAGAAAAAGGTGCAGAAGCTCCTGATTGGTTTTATGTACCTAATGTACCGCCAAAACTGAATGGAGAATATAGACGTTCCTATGTGTTATGGAAGGAATTTGTAGCACCATTAATCGCAATTGAGTTTGTTTCGGGAAATGGTGCAGAAGAAAGAGACACAACTCCTCCCGGTGAAACCGAAAAAGCCGGAAAATTCTGGGTTTATGAACAAGCAATTCGTATTCCTTTCTATGCAATTTTTGAAGCGAGAAAGGCATTACTGGAGGTTTATCGTTTAGTTGATGGAAGTTATCAAAAGATGCTCCCAAATGAAAGAGGAAATTTTGCCATTCCTCCTATGGGTGTGGAATTAGGTTTAATAGAAGATGACGGTGTACCCTGGGTACGTTGGTGGGATGAAGCGGGAAATTTGCTGTTGACTGGTGATGAAAGAGCTATTGTTGAAAAACAAGCTCGTTTACAAGCAGAGGAAATTGCCCAACAAGCAACTTTAGCCCAACAACAAGCTGAGGAAATGGCTGAACAAGAACGACAACAAAAAGAGAAATTAGCAGCTTATTTAAGGTCATTAGGTATCAATCCTGATGATATTTAATTGATCAATAGGTAATCGCTATCATTACTGTTTTGGTAGCGATCGCCTCTAGGATATAGAAAACTGATGGAGAAGCTTTAGCAAATATGAAGAAAGCGATCACTTTATCCAAAGTGGTAGAGGCTGATCGCTATAAAATAAGCTAGTTTAATAATGTGAAAAAAACTTAAATTTAGGACTTACGCAACAAGCATATTTAGTGGTGCGTTAGATATCAAAAATCTGTTTATTGAGAGTATTTATAAGGATTTACAGTATAGAAAACGCAGATTGTTTTTGTCAGAATCAGGATGTCCAGGATTTTAGGATTTACAGGATTTTGTGGTTAATATTTTTGGGTATGGTGATTAATGTTTGAGAATATCTGGGTGAATCCTGATGATATTTGATTTATAGGATCTATATCAATCTCCCATAGCGTGCATGAGGTTGATTACATAACCAAGCCCACATTTGATCACCAAAAGAAAAATGCCACCATTCTCTCGGATTGCGTTGAAATCCTACTTTTAACATGACATCTCGTAACAATTGACGATGGGCATGATATTCTTGATTACTATCAGCATAATAATCTGGGTGCGATCGCTCTGACATCTCATCAATCGCAGAACCCATATTCACAACTTCCCCATTCTTATCTACCAGCGTAATATCCACCGCAGCACCTGTACTGTGAGGAGGAGGAGTTTTCATATCTAAACTTGGTACAGCCCAAATTTCATACACTTGTTGCCAAATTTCTTCTCGCTGCTGATGTGATAATTCCTCTGTACTCAGTCCCCTAGCTCGCAAAGCTGCTGCAAAACTGTAATCTACCATAAACTGCTGCACACCCACAGGGCGATAAGCATCAAAGATTTGAATATACCAACCAGGATGCAGCAATTGTAAATAATTCTGCGCCTCAATCAACTTTTTCATCACACTCTCACGTAAATAATAAGGTGAGTATCCCTCATAGTTAGCACCCAACTTTTCATAGGGATGAGGAGATTCCACCGCAAATAATTCCAGGGGAATCCTCTGCAATGGTTCACCACATTCAACAATTAATATTTGGTGATAAGGTCGCATTAATTTTAGATTTTAGATTTTGGATTTTAGATTTTGGATTTATTAAGAATTTGGCAGTCAGGAGTCAGGAGTTGGAAATCAAAATCCCTAGCATCTGAATAATTTATCACGGCTATTTGTTGTGTAAAAACATCTTTTCTGTAAATACAAGCATAGCCAATTTTGGATTTTAGACTCTCAATCCTGACAAATTTAACCCTATTTACGCTTATGAAATTCAATTTGTTTTTCGAGAATTTTAATATCATAATTCTCAAAAAAACCATGACCCAGTAGACCAATACCAGCTTTAGGTGCAATTGTTACTGGTGCATTATTCACAACAACACCACCAACAGCTACAGAAGCAATTGTACCAGTTGGAAATTCAACCACACTACCATCAGCAATACTAGCTTTTGTAGTTCCCACCGGTTTAACTTTTAGAGATGTTGCCATTTTTTGAGTAATCAAAATACCACTTGCACCAGTATCAAAAACCATCTCAAATACTTGACCACCATTAAACTTAACATCAATAATTGGTGTCTTAGCCTGACGACGCTTAATAGGAACTAAAAAAACATTTTCAGTTTGTGGTGGGACTTTGCACATTTCCCCCAGACTGATAATCCTACCGGATGATGTCTTCATGTAACAAAGACCAGGATCATTAGCTTTTGCTACCAATGGCACTGTTAAAACCATTAACCCAGAAAAAATCCCAATCCATCTGCATTGAATAGGTTGCATTTTTTAGATCAACTCAATTGGTATAAATTATTTTAAACCAGATTCATCTAAAATACCTACATTTTATAGTGGCTTGGGTTGACAAAAGGCACATATAGAGAAGGTGACAGGGAACAGGCAGGAGGTTATTTTTTATTCCCCTACACCCTACAACCCTACACCCTAATTTTATTCATGATGCTGACAACTAGATTTTTCCCCTAGTTCTGGTACTGGGTCATAACCACCAGGATGAAAAGGATGACAGCGTAAAATCCGCAAAGTTGCCATCCAACTACCACGTAGTACGCCAAAGCGTTCAATTGCTTGTATGGCATACATCGAACAAGTTGGTTGAAAGCGACAAGTTGGAGGAAACAGAGGAGAAATGAATAACCGATAGCCTTTAATCAGCCAAATTAATAATATCTTCATAGCTAAATCTATTAAAGTAATTACAGAAGTAAAGAAATTTCCGTGTTGATTACATTTCCCGGTTTAGAACCTATGCCCCTATTGTGGCTGCAAATAACCTCAGCCTCAGCTTGGGTTTTACTGATCATCCTCATCGCTTGGGTAGTTAGTCGTTTTACTAATAGTGAAGCGGAAATTATCCGTAAAATAGTACATATTGGTACAGGTAATGTCATTTTACTGGCTTGGTGGCTAAATATCCCCGCATTTCTTGGCATTACAGCTGCAATTTTAGCCAGCATCATCACCTTATTATCCTACATTTTCCCCATTCTGCCTGGAATTAACAGCGTCGGTCGTCAAAGTCTCGGCACATTTTTTTACGCTGTCAGTATTGGTATTTTAGTCGCTTGGTTCTGGTATTTACAGCTACCCCAATATGCTGCATTAGGAATTCTAATTATGGCTTGGGGAGATGGACTAGCAGCCTTAATTGGGCAAAAATTTGGTCAACATAAATATAAACTTTTTGGCTCACAGAAAAGCTGGGAAGGTTCTTTAACCATGACTTTGATTAGTTTCCTAATTAGTAATTCTATTTTACTGGCAACACAAAGCAACATTTGGCAAATCTGGATAATATCAATAGCTGTGGCGATTGTAGCTACTCTTTTAGAAGCTTTTTCATTTTTGGGTATTGATAATTTAACAGTTCCTTTAGGTAGTGCAGCTTTGGCTTATATGTTAACGCAGTTACTCCTATAGTTCTTTGATTTGATTTTTCTTGACTCCACCTGTGCTTTACACTTCAAAATTTTGTACACATCTACCAGCCACATTTCCCTTCTTTCTTGTTCCCTCTTCCCTATTCCCTATCTCCACAAGTAATTTCATCAATCAAATTGGATTGCTATATAGCAAATAAATGAAAATACATCCAATATTAAAGACAACTCCTCTCAGAGTATTACTATATCGGTAAAAATTAAAAAATTTTATATCTGCTTTGAGAAGTAAAACTATAAATTGCACTTTCTAACCTTAGATTTATGAATTCCTGACAAACAATGCTTATAGTTAGTTGCATAGGTGACAAATCACCTAGTTTCGTAAGTGAGGCTAAGAATTGTGTTAAATCAAATCAATAATTCCGATTTATTTGTTGCTTTATCCGATGAGCAGCAAGAGCTAGTGACTGGTGGTGCTGACTTTGAATTAGCTGGCAGTAATTACGCTAACAAACTGTCAGCCTTACGAGGTGCAGCCACCTCCGGCCCTCAAGGTAGTACAGCTGTTTCCGTAGGTGCAAGCAATGCTATCAACACCGCTGCACAAGATTTCTTGGGCTTAGGTGGATTAATTCCTCCTAATGTTACACCTTTAGGCAATGCACCTAGTTTTAACGGAACCAACGGATTACCATCTGGGGGAGGCGCTGATCAAACAGGCATCCCAACTGTACCAGGTGTAACAGGTGAACAACCAGGTGCAACAGGTGAACAACCAGGTGTGCTACAACAACCCGAAACACTACTACAAGGTGCATCAGGACTTGGAGCAGCACCTGGACAAGGGGCAGCCCCAGGACGTTAAGATAGTTAACCATTACTCCAAGTGATTTGCAAAGACTAGCTATCACATCATTAACTACTTAAATAGCTTCGCAGATTTAGGTAGACAATGGTGAGCAGGAATTCTCAAATTAATCAGATTTCTGATCAAAACTGAATAGCTAATCATTGCAGATATCACTTGCTTCTGTTTCCCCTTAACAGCACCATCACAATCATGAATGTAGATGGTGCTGACTAATCCGAATAATCCAGAATTTTTTTCCTTAGTGTGATACAGCATTCCCTGGGGTAGTGCATGGGAAGCAGAGGAAAAAACTGACAACTGATTGCAGCAAATGAAAGTAAAAAATTAATGTATTTTCCCTATGTCCTAACTGGGTTTTACTTCTGACTGCTGCTGTAGTTTCTGCAATATTTTATTTCCAGAATACTAAAATGAGGAGGAAATCAATGTTAATGCAAATATGCAAATCTGAGTTTTTGGTTGACTTATCTGATCAGGAACAAGAATTACTATCTGGTGGTCAAGGCTTCGACTCCACCAGTTCCAATTTTAATCAAAAAACTACAAATGTAGAAGGAACAAGTAGTAATCAACCATCTGGTAATACAACGTCTAATTCTAATGTTAAAACACAAGAAACTAGTAACTCTGCACAAGATTTTTTTAGCTTGGATCTAGCAAATCCTTTCTCTGTCACAGATTTAGGTAATATAAACATCAGTTCATTATTCTCATAGGTCAATCAAAAAACCTATTCACAAATTTTATTTCATCTACCCAAGGACGGATATTAATCACATAATCGAATATGGGAATGAAAACATCTGAGAGTTATTATTGGCAATTATTGGTCGCCAATAAAAAGGGGGCAGGAGGAGGGTATTGTCATCCGCTCAACGTAAGTGAGGACTTTGAGGGAGTTTGAGCTTCCTCCTCCATAATGCCAACGCATTGACTACGTTAGATATATAAGAAAGATAATTGCTGTACCGATGGTGTTTATCTTTCTTTTCCCCTAGCACTAATTATAGAGCATGATGCTTGATTAGATGAACAGAAATTATCAATTTATAATTGATAATTGACAAGTGATAATTGGTTGATTTAGTTTAAAATCTCTAGTTTTCAAGAGAAATATCAAGAAAAACCTTTCCTTACTTTCAATTCTCTATCCTTTAAGGAGGGGTAATTGTCAATTATTGAAACATCAATTCTAACTAAAGGTGCAACATTGTGAACTTTCTGCGTCGTGAGGAAAAGTATGTTATAAATGAGCCTCAAGAACCAGATCCAGAGCAACTCCACTTAATAGACGTGAATGAATTCCTTCCTCAAATTGGTAAATGGACTAATATTGGGGGAGTGATTTTAGTGAGTATTTTTATAGCTGGAGTCGGATTAACTTCAGTTCTGAATTACCATGTCACAATTAAAGTACCTACGAGTATTAGACCTGTAGGAGACTTGCGAGTTGTTCAATCTGCTATTGCTGGCACTATTCAAACAATCAAAGTTAAAGAAAATCAAGTTGTAAATCAAGGTGAAGTTCTTGCTTATATTGATAATTTCAACCTACAAACACAAAAAAGTCAATTAACAAATAGTATTCAACAGAGTCAATTACAATTCAGGCAAATGGATGCCCAGCTAGTAGAAATAGATACTCAAATTGCTGCTCAAGTCAGCTTAATTAATCGCACAATTATTTCTGCACAAGCTCAACTCAGTGGCACTCAACGCAATTATGAAGATCAGCGAATAAAAGCTAACAGTGAGATGGAACAAGCGCAAGTAGCTTTACAATTTGCTAGGTCACAATTCGAGCGATTACAAAAAGAAAGAGCTTTAAAAGCAACTATAGAAGAAGCAGAGGCAGCTTTACGTTTAGCTATAATGCAACGCGATAGATTACAACCTATTATTCAATCAGGAGCAATTTCTCGTAATCTCCTAGAAGAAAAAGAACAAGCTGTGAGGTCTGCCGAGGCAAAATTAGAACAAGCTAAAACCAATGCTAGTAATTTACTGGAAGAAAGGGAGCAATCGCTAAAAGTTGCCGAACTTAACTTAAACAAAGCTCAAATTGCGATCAATCCTAATGATGCAAATGTAATTATCGCCTTTGAACAAATTCAGCAGGAGCGAGCAAAAGGTAATGCTAATTTAGCAGCTTTAAGAAAAGACAAGGAAATTCTTCTTCAGCAACGAATTGAATTACAAAAACAACTGATTCGTACTCGTAAAGAACTAGAACAGATAGATTCTGAACTGAATAAAAGTGTAATTCGATCGCCAATTACAGGAACACTTTTGAAACTCAATCTTCGTAATCCTGGCCAGGTAGTGCAATCAGGTGAAGCGATCGCTCAAATTGCTCCTCTTGATGTACCAATGGTAATCAAAGCTCATGTCCAGACTCAAGATATTGATAAAGTTGAACCAGGACAAAAAGTAGTTGTGCAAGTTTCCGCTTGTCCTTATCCAGATTACGGTACTCTCCAAGCATCTGTAATCAGCGTTGCTCCAGATGCCTTACCCACTGTCAAAAATGGCGCAAATCCCAACGCACCTCAGTTAGTTACCTACGAAGTAAATATTCAACCACAACAACTATACCTGGGTAAGGGCGATCGCCAATGTCATCTCAAAGCAGGAATGGAAGGTCGAGCTAGTATTATTACCCGCGAAGAAACCATACTTCAATTCATTCTCAGAAAAGCAAGATTAATCGCAGATATTTAAAGGCAAAAGCAGGTGACAGAGAAGATGAAAAGGAGCAGGGGAGGCAGGGGAGGCAGGGGAGAAATAAATTCTTCTTATTCTTCTGAACTCCTGATAGCGCAGCGTGGCGTAAGCCATACTCCTGATAGCGAAGCGTGGCGTTAGCCATACTCCTGATAGCGAAGCGTGGCGTTAGCCATACTCCTATTCCCTATTCCCCATTCCCTATTCCCTATTTACTATGTTTAATTTAAAAAAAAATTATCAATGCGTTCTCCAAGCCAGTGAAGAGGACTGTGGAGCAGCTTGTCTAGTGTCAATTTGTAAGCATTACGGACGCTTTTTCAGCATTAATCGGTGTCGAGAAGCGGTAGGAACTGGACAGTTAGGAACAACAATGTTGGGTTTAAAACGTGGTTCAGAAACACTAGGTTTTAATGTCAGAGCAGTGAAAGCTGCACCAGAACTGATTGACAGAATTACAGAAGTACATCTACCAGCAATTATTCATTGGCATGGTTATCACTGGGTTGTTTTATACAATCAGCGTGGTAGAAAATATGTAATTGCTGACCCCGCAGTAGGCATCCGTTATATTACCCGTCAAGAGCTAACAAAAGCTTGGAACGGGGTAATGCTCCTACTAGAACCAGATCCAGACCGCTTTTTTGCCCAGCCTATAGAAAAACCTAAAAATGGTTTTGGGCGCTTTTTCCAGCGCATTTGGCCTTATCGTGGTTTACTAACTCAGGTATTGTCTATCAATATTGTTTTGGGTTTACTTAGTCTAGGAACTCCTGTTCTCATTCAACTACTAACAGATGATGTTCTGATCCGTGGTGATATCGACTTACTAACTATTGTCGTGGTAGCCGTGATGATCATGAGCGTTTTTAGTAGTAGTTTGCAAGCACTACAATCAATCATGATTGCTCACTTTGCTCAACGGCTACAATTAGGTTTAGTCTTGGAATTTGGGCGTAAACTTCTTCAGTTACCTTTGAATTATTACGAAGCTAGACGTAGTGGTGAAATTACTAGCCGACTAGGAGATATCAATGAAATCAATCAGTTTGTATCCCAGATAGTGGTTTTTTTACCTAGCCAGTTTTTTATGGCCACTGTGTCTTTGTGTTTGATGCTTTTTTATAGCTGGCAGTTAACTGTAGTAGTTCTCTTGATTATTGGGTTAATAACTCTTGCCACTCTGCCGTTTTTACCTATCCTCCAACAAAAAACTCGTAGTCTTTTGGTTTTGGGTGCAGAAAATCAAGGTGTTTTAGTAGAAACATTCAAGGGCGCACAGGTTATCAAAACTACAAATGCTGCTCCTCAATTTTGGGATGAATTTCAAAGTCGTTTTGGTCGGTTGAGCAATCTTACTTTCAGCACTATTCAAATTGGTATTCTCAATGGAACTTTCTCTAAACTACTTTCTAGCACTGGTGGAATTATTTTACTTTGGCTAGGAAGTATGTTAGTCATTCAGGGAAATTTAAGTGTTGGGCAGATGTTGGCTTTTAACACTCTGCAAGTTAATGTGTTTTTGTTAGTTAGCACATTAGTTGGGTTAGTAGATGAATATTTTCGCTCGCAAATAGCAATTTCTCGTGTTTTAGAAGTTATTGACTCGACTCCGGAAGTAATTGCCGGTCAAAAACCAACTGTGACAATTTCCAGTGATGCGGATATTCGTTGTTCTCATCTTACATTTCACCACCCTGGTAGAGTTGATTTATTAGAAGATTTTTCCCTCAAACTTCCTGGAGGTAAAGTAATTTCTTTAATTGGTCAGTCAGGTTGCGGTAAAAGCACTTTAGCAAAACTAATTGCTGGGTTATATCCAGTTCATTCTGGCAATATCCGCATTGGTTTTTATAATATCCAAGATATTTCTCTCGATAGTCTCAGACAACAAGTAGTTTATGTACCTCAAGAACCGCATTTTTGGAGTCGTTCAATCATTGATAATTTCCGCTTAGGAATGCCCTATATTCCTTTTGAGCAAATTGTCGAAGCCTGTCATATTGCTGACGCAGATGGATTTATCAGTCAACTACCAAATAAGTATCAAACTGTGTTAGGTGAATTTGGTGCAAATCTTTCTGGTGGACAAAGACAAAGATTAGCTATAGCCAGAGGTATTCTCAATGATCCACCTATTCTGATTTTAGATGAAGCAACTGCTGGACTTGATCCAGTTAGCGAATCTCATGTATTAGATCGATTATTAGAACACCGCAAAGGGAAGACTACAATTCTTATTACCCATCGTCCGAGCGTGGTGCATCGTTCTGATTGGATAGTGTTGTTGGATAAAGGTAAAGTTCAAATACAAGGTACACTAGAGAATTTTCTCATGCAACCAGGAGAGCATTTAAAGTTTTTATCAATGTAAATTTTTTTCAGTCCCCCAAGGTAATACTATGTCTGAAAATTATCCATATAACCAGCATCAATTATTTAGAGATTTATCTCCAGAAGAACAAGAAAGTTTGACTGGTGGAAAATCCATGAATCTGCTCAAAGCAATTAACTTCTTTTTGCAGAAAACTGACATTGATACAGAAGCAGATAGTAATTTAAATATTGGTGTAGGTGAGGATACGGGAGAACATACTAAATATAAACTATCCCAACTCACTATAGGATATTCTATTTTATTTGCAACGCCGAATTCCCATCAAACTATGAATGAGTAAATCCATTATCAACTATCAAGGAATTATATTCAGGACTTACGCACAGAAGTTATCTGTGACGACTGGGTGTAGGGGTGTAAGGGTGTAGGGGTGTAGGGGTTTTCCTCTCCTCGACCTTGATTTTTCCATCACTTTACCCCTTTGTCGAAACCCTTGATTTTTCGTTTTTTTGCGTAAGTCCTAGTCATGACAATAAAATCTATCCATCAGCATACACATCTCCCTATTTGAAAGTATTTACATCATGTGAAAGACTGATAAATTTTATTGAATTCATCAAATATGTGTATACAGCAGATTGCAGATCAATGAGGTACAGAATCAAAATTGAAACCTATACACCAAGCCAGTTTTACTCCTGAATCCTGACTCCTGATAGCGTAGCGTGGCGTAAGCCATATTCTGCTGTATGTAACGCAAGACAGACAAAATCTATTTACTCAAAAATCACTGATAGTTTTAATAGAAATTATTACCACTAAATCTCATTCTTTAGGTTAATTAAAATTAACATAATCAACTTTATAACTAAAGCTATAGGTGTATAACACCTCAGCAAGTACGTGAGGCTAAAATCGATGTCAACTCAACTCATTAATTCTGATTTACTCGTGAATTTGTCCACAGAAGAACAAGAGCTTTTATCTGGAGGATTCTGCCGTTCAATGCGTCCTAAATATGACCAATGTGGAGGCGATAGTCAAGGTGATCAATGTGGTGGCTTTGGTAGAGGCGATCAAAGTAGTGGCTATGGTGGTGATAGAGATAATAAACCTGATTACAAAATCATATCCTATCGTCCCACCTACTACCGTCCCAAATACTTCATCAAAGCCTAAGTGCTAAAAATCCACGCACTTGGTTTTGTGTAGTCTCAGCCTTCTAATTAATCTCAGATAGCGAAGACTAATATCACTAATATACTAAGGATAAACAGGGAAAGAAAAAACTTTTTTCTTTCTCTCTTTTTTATTGAAAAATTAGTGTAAATAAAATTAAATATTTGTATACAATAAATAAATTAAATTTACCATTGGTGTATTATTTGTTCTGCTATAAGATAGATAAATATTATTTTAATTTTATACCTTGAGAATCATTTAATTAGAAAAGAATCTATTTATAAATATAATCAATAGATGTTAAACATCTATTATGTAAGTAAGTGAGGCTAACAATCATGTCTGAGAAAATAATTTCTGAACAAATGACTTCAAAGCAAGTCATCAAATCTGATTTGATTACCGAATTATCCACCGAAGAACAAGAGCTTCTAAGTGGAGGAAGTTGGTTATGTAGACGCTGCCGCTGGATCGGCTATGGCTATGGAGGCGGAGGCGGAGGCGGTTGGGATGGCTAAAACCTGCCAATAGTTTCAACTCTGCCATCGGTCAATAGAGGATAAAATTCTCATAACTTTCGTAAAATCTATCTATTATTTTGAGAATTTTATCCTTCTTCGATGTATTTTATCAAAACAATCGGGTTTAAAACCGGACTTCGTCCAAAGTTTTTGGAGCGGGGTATAAATCCCCGTTACAACAACGGCCTTCTGCCTTCTGCCTTCTGCCTTCTGCCTTCGTTAAAGGGGGAGTAAAACTCCTATAAATCAATTTTCCATAACTTCTATGAGGCGTTTATGTTGTATCCAAACAGAACTTTCTACTCCCATCAGACTAATTTTTATTTACCTAAATAACTTGCATAATCCTGAATAATCCTCACAAAAAAACATATTACTGAATGTTTAAAAGTTAAGCAATCTCTCATTAATCCAATCCAGTAAAATGGGATTTACCAATTCTGGAGCTTCATCTTGGGGGCAATGTCCCACTCCTTCTAATGGAATAAATTTTTGTACTTGAGGAAAATCAGCTAACTCTCTACCTAAATTAATAGGTTCCCAAGGATCAGCTGTTCCCCACAAAATAATTGCTGGACAAGGTAATACAGGTAAAAGTTCTTCTGGTAAAGGTCCACTGGAATAAGCTGTAAAAGCCAAGAATACAGCCGCAGCACCAGGATCTTTTGCTGGTGCCATCAGAATCTCTACTAATTCATCGGTCACTGCTTCCCCATTGGCATAAGCTTGGAGAAGAATCTTCTTAACAGTTTTTGGTTTAGCTAGTTGACTAAAAAAGAATTCACCCACTGCTGGAATAGATAAAATTCTTTGTAAAATTGGCGCACCAACACGCTTTGTCCAAGGTAAAGTGAGCCGTTTGCGATCGTGTAATAATCTGAGAGAACAATTGAGTAAGGCAGTTCCCAAGGCTATATCAGGGTTACTTACCGCAGCTTGCATAGCTACAATAGAGCCAATAGAATTACCTACTAAAAACGCAGGTTCTCCTACCACTTCCCGACAAAAATCTGCTATTTGCTGTCCCCAGGTTTCCAGTGTGTAGATCATTTTTACCCCTGGTTCGGGTTTCGCCGAAGCACCAAAACCAATCAAATCAATGGCATAAACTCGACAATTTTCTGCTAAAACTGGTATATTTTTGCGCCAGTGTAACCATGAAGCACCAAATCCATGTACTAAAACAACCGCAGGACCGGTGTTCCCTTGAGTTTGGTAACAAATAGGGAATCCTTTCCAAGTCCAAGTTTTTGTTGAGGTAAGAGTAGTTGTAGAAGCTGTCATAAAAAATTCAAATTTGCTTAACTTAACTATAGGAATCCTATTTGCTTTTTGAAAAAAACGACCTATAGTTTTTGTAATCGTTTAGATGTCTGTCGATGTGCAGGTAATAAAGATTGTAATCACGATTAATTGATTTGATAATCTGCCCGGAAACCAGAACTGGTAAAAATGCCGGCTGGTTGGATGTTAAGGTTGCTAGATTATCTATGCCTAAATCAATCGCTGCTATGGAATTAGAAATAATGTTTTTTAGTCATGAAGCTAGTGTGACAGAGTGAAAACAACTAGCAAGTGGTCAAGCTTTCTTACTTCCTTTATTATTAAACTACTATCAGCACTAGATATGGTAGTTTTACAATTTACGTGGACTAGACTAGTATATAAAATTAATTGAATATACAAAAAAAGCTCAGGCGTAGTTTTACACCTGAAAACTAACATCGGGTTTAAACAAGTTTCTGTTCCTAGTTCCTTTGAGCAAAACAAAATGATTATACTAGAAACAATAGATACTCCTATTGGCAGTTATGCTCCGGATTTTGAATTGCCTGGAATTGATGATCATGTCCACCATCTCAGCCGTTATCGAGAAAATTTACGCGCCCTATGCGTAATTTCTATGTCTAACCACTGTCCTTATGTGGATTTATATCTGGAAAGGCTCAAAAATATTCAAACAGAATTTTCTCCTAACGGTTTTACACTCATAGGACTCAATGGTACTGATGGCAACAATGATATGAATGCTGAGGCAGAATTTAGCACGAAGTTAACCTTTGAGAACATGAAAACTTTTGCCCTGCATCATCAGTTAAATTTCCCATATCTATGGGACTCAACCCAAGATGTGACTCGCAGTTTTGGGGCAATTAGCACACCAACTGCTTATTTAATTGATCATGAGGGGATTCTGCGCTACAAAGGTCAAATTGACGATCACCCGACAGACCCATTAATCAAGGGGGTAGATTATTTGAAAAATGCGATCGCCTCTTTATTTCAAGGTCAAGAAATCCAGCCAGAACAAACACAACAGGCAGGTACACCATTAATATGGCGCAAATAGATGTATCATGAGATATTTAATTATCTAACTATTTCGG
Source organism: Sphaerospermopsis aphanizomenoides BCCUSP55 (assembly GCF_001586785.1). GTDB lineage: Bacteria > Cyanobacteriota > Cyanobacteriia > Cyanobacteriales > Nostocaceae > Sphaerospermopsis_A > Sphaerospermopsis_A aphanizomenoides_A. The sequence continues at coordinate 34,632 of NZ_LUFH02000036.1, read as the reverse complement.
CTGAATCCACTTACTGCAAGAGTCAGGAGTCTGAATTGAGGAGACAGGAGTAAATTCCTACTAAATATTTTATAGTTAACAGGTGGTATCTATCATAGAAACTATGTTGATTATGTGGTAAACAACTGCGCTGATTTAAAACTCAAAACCTGTGTTTATCAATGTCAGAATATTCAATGTTCAACATTGATAATCAAGAGATATAGAGATTAAAATGCGGCTAATAACCTGTTGAATACACCATAATTGTTTGTACGCTAGGCTCTGGCGGAAGTTACGCCCGTAGACAAGAAGTAGCCTTCTACCTTGGTGGAAGCGGGAAATAAACAGCAATGTATAGCTAATGCTATTAGCATTGTCTAAGTTTTATTGAGCAGGCAATTGCAACTTATTTGATAAAGCGTGACTTCATGGGAACGAATTACCGACGGGTTTTACTTAAACTAAGCGGTGAAGCCTTAATGGGCAACATGGGCTATGGCATTGATCCAGAAGTAGTCAAGGGAATAGCTCAAGAGTTAGGAGAGGTAGTAGCCACTGGCGTTCAAGTCGCTATTGTCGTTGGCGGCGGGAATATTTTTAGAGGCGTTAAAGCTGCATCGGCGGGCATGGATAGGGCAACAGCAGACTATATAGGCATGATTGCCACCGTCATGAACGCCATGACCCTGCAAGACTCCCTAGAACGAATAGGGGTACAGACGCGAGTACAAACAGCGATCGCTATGCAAGAATTAGCAGAACCCTATATTCGTCGTCGAGCTATTCGCCATTTAGAAAAAGGACGAGTGGTAATTTTTGGGGCGGGTTCAGGAAATCCCTTCTTTACTACAGATACCACTGCCGCCTTAAGAGCAGCAGAAATTGAAGCAGAAGTGATTTTTAAAGCTACCAAAGTAGACGGAATCTACGACGCTGATCCCGAAATTTATCCTGATGCCAAACGTTATACAACCCTCACCTACGCCCACGTCTTGGCTAAAGATTTGCGAGTTATGGATAGTACCGCAATTGCTTTATGTAAAGAAAATAATATTCCCATTCTCGTATTTGACCTAACGGTGCGAGGAAACATCCATCGAGCAGTTATGGGAGAATCTATAGGCACCCTTGTGGGAGGTTCTTGTGAAATTAGCTGAAGCTGAAAGTAAAATGCAAAAAACTGTTGAATCAACTCAACAGGCTTTTAATACCATTCGCACTGGTCGCGCCAATGCGAGTCTACTAGATAAAGTACAGGTGGAGTATTACGGTACACCTACTCCACTAAAATCTCTGGCAAACATCACCACACCTGATGCCTCAACAATCCTAATTCAGCCTTATGATAGGAGCAGCTTGAACCTGATTGAAAAGGCAATTTCTCTCTCAGATGTGGGTTTAACCCCTAGTAACGATGGTTCTGTGATCCGACTCAATATTCCGCCCTTAACAAGCGATCGCCGCAAAGAATTTGTCAAACTTGCTGCTAAGTATGCCGAAGAAGGTAGAGTCGGTATTCGCAATATCCGCCGTGATGCCCTCGACTCCATTCGCAAACAGGAAAAAACTGCGGAAATTTCCGAAGACGAATCACGAGATCAGCAAGACAAACTACAAAAACTGACTAACAAGTACACAGAAAAAATTGATCACTTGTTGACAGAGAAGGAAAAAGACATCACCACCGTCTAAGCAGTGCTGAGTAACGAGTACCGAGTGCTGTGGGGTGTGGGGTGTAGGGTGTAGGGTGTAGGGTGTAGTGTGTAGGGGAAGAATTTTCCCTGTTCCCTGTTCCCTGTTCCCTGTTCCCTGTTCCCTGTTCCCTGTTCCCTGTTCCCCGTTCCCTGTTCCCTGTTCCCTGTTCCCTGTTCCCTATTCCCTGTTCCCTGTTCCCTTTATTTATAGAAACTTTACAAAAAATTGGAAACCCTTATATATACTGGGAAATCAATTAATCAAAATAAAAACCAAAAATTCAGCCATTATGTACGACTGCATCATCATCGGTGCTGGCCCAGCGGGTGGAACAGCAGCATATCATCTAGCCAAGCAGGGACGCTCGGTATTGGTTTTAGAGAAAGAATCCCTGCCCAGATATAAACCTTGTGGTGGTGGTGTGTCACCAGCGATCGCTCAATGGTTCGACTTTGACTTTAGCCCCGCAATTTCTGTCAAAGTAGATTCTTTGCGATTCACCTGGAAATTAGGTGATCCTGTAGAGGCTAAAATCGGCATTAAAGAACCAGTGTGGATGGTGCGGCGAGACGTTTTTGACCATTTTCTAGTGAAGCAAGCTCAAAGCCAAGGGGCTGAACTCCGAGATAATACAGAAGTCACAGGCATTGAATTTAAAACTGATCACTGGCAAGTCAACACAGCTAATGGATCTGCTACAGGTCGTTACTTAATTGCTGCTGATGGTGCAAAAGGTCCAATGGCAAAATGGTTAGGTTTTAAAGACCGTAAACGTCGTTTAGCAGGAGCATTGGAAGCTGAAGTTGCCGCTGAAGTCGTCAACAAAAATATGGCTCACTTCGAGTTTGGCTTGCTGAAAAACGGCTATATCTGGAACTTCCCCAAAGCTGATGGTTACTCCATCGGTGTCGGTACATTTATTGGTGGCGAACCTCAAGACTTTAAGAAAATTTTGGATGAATACGCCCAATCCTTTAATGTAGATGTCAAAACCAGCAAGCAGTATGGTCATCCTATCTGCTTGTGGGATGGTAATCAAAAGCTACATACTCAAAATGCAGTTTTGGCTGGTGAAGCCGCTTGTGTCGTTGATCCCTTTACCGCAGAAGGTATTCGCCCCTCCATTTTTAGCGGTGTCCTAGCAGCAAAATTTATTAATGATGCTCTGAGTGGTGATATCAATGCCTTGGAAAATTACACCGAGGCTATTAATGAACAGTGGGGAACTGATATGGCCTGGGCGCAAAAATTAGCCGGCGCATTCTATCGCTTCCCTGGTATTGGCTACAAAGTCGGTGTTAAGCGTCCCTCTGGCGCTCAAATTATGGGTAAAATCCTCTGTGGTGAATTGCGATATGGTGATGTAGCAGGTCGCGCCTTGAAGAAGTTAATTCCTGGTTTTGGCGGTTAAAGAATAGGGTGTAGGGTGTGGGGTGTGGGGTGTGGGGCATTGGTAAAAATTTTATATCTTGTCTTCTGCCTCCTGCCTTCTGCCTCCTGCCTCCTGCCTTTGTTAGATAAAATACCAAAGAATTATTCCTGTTCCCAGAACGCATAGAACCCCAGCTAACCCAGCTAGGGGTTTTTTGTTTTTACCTGTCACCCATTCTGAGACTTTTCCAGTGTAGGTAATGAGTCCTGCTGTATCTATGGTAGCGATCGCCCATACCCAACCAGCATGAAGTCCCCAGGCTATCCCTAAATTACCACCATCAGCTAACCTAGCCACTACTAAAACCATTCCCATCAGCCATAATCCTGGAATTTGCGGTAAAGTTTCCTGTTGTTCCCACACTAAATGCAGTAAAGCAAAAATCAAGCTAGAGATAATCGCTGCTATCCAAACTGCATAATCTTTCTCTAAAGTAGTTAACAAAAAACCCCGAAAAACTAACTCTTCTATTCCACCAACAAACAAAGCCACCAAGAAAATCGGCAGCAAAATAGATGGGATTAATTTGATATTTGATTTTTCTAAATAGCACCACCCTAGCCAAAATTGGCCAGTAAACACTATTACAAGTCCTAATACACCTAAGCTAAAACCCAGCAGTAAAGAAGCAAAAATAGAAAGGTTGACCACTAGGCCATCATCAGCAAAAGATCCTAATCCTAGCCAATTAATTCCCCCCATAATTAGGGGTGCTAATAAATAGAGAGATACCAATAAAGGTATTTTTTGTTCTGATTGTAAAGGTTTGTTAATTTGCCAATTTAGGACAACAGCAATTATTCCCGCTAATGGCAACCAACACACTACCCAAACAACAAAAAAAGCCATGACAACAAAAACTACTGGCGAATTTTTTAGTAACGCCAGTAATGTATTGACCGATGGCTCTAAAAGTGATAAGAAGACAGACCAAAAAATCACGATAGACTTCAGGTAAAAATAGAGTTCTTGATGATTATTCAAGACTCTACTACAATTTGTGACTTATTTAAGAGGTCAAATCGTATTTTATTGTGTGAATAAATTCTTATAGCGGTTCTCAGTTGGATGAGAACAGACAGTAATCATAAAAATCCGATCCAAAAAGACTTTCAAACTGTTTCCTGTTCCCGATTCCCTGTTCCCTGCTATAAACTACAAATACTATTTACTTGTAGCAGTAGGGACAAGTTATCAAGCATTGATCTCAAACTTACCCCTACCATCAGAGAAACTTAATTCTCCTCTTCATCTTCTAAATCGGCTTCGTCAGTGTCGATATCTGGTGCGGTTAATTTTTTATCACTTTCGCCTAACTGAATCAAGTGAATATGCTTGTAACCTAGCCGAATTTCAAACTCATCACCAGGCTTTAAGCCCATTGCTTTGGTGTAAGTAGCACCAATCACAATCTGACGATTTTGATGAACACTCACACGATATGTCGGTTCACGACCACGACCATCTTTAGGAGCTTCTGGACTCAGAGGAATACCTCTAGCAGACAACAAAGCATCATAAAAATCGGTGAGATTTACCCGCACCTGGTTATTCTTAGTAACGGTGTAATAGCCACACTGCTTTGCTCGTTCTCGGCGTGGTAAATTAGAAAGCTCTTTTACTTTAGCCAGCAGTGCTTTTCCTGTTAATGGGGCGGTTGCAGTTTCAGTCATTATGCTCAAATTTTCCTTAATTTCTCCAAACTGATCATCAATTTAGTCTTATCCTTTGAACTTGGCTTCTTAGCCAATTTACAAAGCCACTGAAGACTTGAGGGTGATTGTGAATTCCTGCTGATTTAAGCGGACAAAGTACCTCTATATATGGTCAGATTATCCATATTAAACTAGAGGTCGTAGTTGTCACAGACATTTATTTCGGTGATTTTACAGCAATTTTAACCATCATCCGCCATCAGAAATCAGAATATTTTTTTTATCTTTTGGCGTTGCTGTAGCGGTGTATTTTTAAGCCACCTTTACAAATCAGGTTAGTTCTACTCCAAAAAAAGTCGTAGCTACAATAAATTGCAGGTTTTTTACTGCTAGTGCTTGCCTTTCTTGACCTTGAGTTGTAGGGTTGTCCCTACTCATCGTCTCAAGCTGAGGACAGCATAGTATTTGTTGATGGTCTTACGGACATACACCCTTTTGTCCTGCCAGTAGAGACATAAATTTCTGGTCTCTACATTACGAATAAACAAAGCAGTAGCCACCGCACTTGTGCGGTGATTGGTAACTGGTTTTGTGAGTTCGTAATTTTATATTAAATACTATCATGGACTAATAATAGCAAAATATTTGTTTAATTTAAAATACAATTTACAAATTAATTTTTTTTCAAATCCCTGGACTTGGGCAGAGAAAAAGCAGTCTAGATTTTCAACCATGCTTTATGCTGTCATGAGTATTGACTCAAGACTTTTAGAAAAAATAATCTCATGGAAACGAGCAATTGGGAGTGAGGAAGTTAAATGGAGGTTTTCTTGATATAGATGAGACAAAAAGCAGCGGGTATGAAACCATCATGTTTATCACCATCGGCCAAAATCTCTCAGATTAATATCCACCTCTAGAGAAAAATCAATCTACCACATCTATCCGCTGTTTGATTGCCATCAGCAGATTATTCTCTGCCGCTTTAACACTTCTATATATTTAAAAAATTTCTACTTCACTACTGCTTGATGACTTTTTACAAATAGGACTTGACTAAATAAGTGTGAAGTGTAGATAGTAAACTTGTGTTGGGTAAGCATTGAGCTATCCGCTCTTGGCTGTTAGCCAAAACCCGATTGACGATTAATTTTTGCTTTCGGCTTGCTGGCAGAAGATAAATTTCTCTGACAACACTTCCACAACTAAAATTTGAATGGTTATCCTGGAACTAAAATCATGAACGCCTTCAGCGTCAGGTTATTAGCCACTAGTCGGAAATAAAAGGCTAATTTTTTCCAAAAACCTGCCTGTACTCATGGTTTGTGGAGCAGATAAAGCAATTTTAGAATTGGGTTGGTAATAATGGAAGTTATTTTTAAAATTATTCGGCAACAACAAAACTCTGAACCTGTTGTACAAACTTATCCTTTGCAGGTAGAACCAGGAAATACAATCCTTGATTGCCTAAATCGGATTAAGTGGGAACAAGATGGAACTCTGGCATTTCGTAAAAATTGCCGCAACACCATTTGTGGCAGCTGTGCCATGCGAATTAATGGACGTTCGGCTTTAGCCTGTAAGGAAAATGTAGGCAGTGAACTGGCTAGACTACAAAAAATTCCATCGCCGCCAACCCAAAACAATACTATTCATGAAATCACGATCGCTCCTTTGGGTAATATGCCCGTAATTAAGGATTTGGTCGTGGATATGAGCAGTTTTTGGAATAATTTAGAAGCAGTTGCTCCTTATGTAAGTACAGCAGCACGACAAATACCAGAAAAAGAATTTTTGCAAACACCACAGGAGCGATCGCTTCTCGATCAAACTGGCAATTGTATTATGTGTGGTGCTTGTTATTCAGAATGCAATGCCCGTGAAGTCAATTCTGACTTTGTGGGACCTCATGCCCTTGCCAAAGCATATCGCATGGTAGCAGATTCCCGCGATAGTAATACGGAAAATCGTTTGGAAAACTATAACGAAGGAACTAAAGGAGTTTGGGGTTGTACTCGCTGTTTTTACTGTGACTCAGTTTGTCCAATGGAAGTAGCGCCATTAGAACAAATTACCAAAATTAAACAAGAAATTCTTGATCGCAAACAAGCCAGCGATAGCCGTTCAATTCGTCACCGCAAAGTATTGATTGAGTTAGTTAAAGCAGGTGGTTGGATAGATGAACGCCAATTTGGGATCCAAGTAGTTGGTAACTATTTCCGCGATTTGAAAGGTTTACTTAGTCTTGCACCTCTAGGTTTGCGGATGCTTGTCCGGGGTAAATTTCCCCTCTCCTTTGAACCCTCAGAAGGTACAAAACAAGTGCGATCGCTCATCGAATCTGTACAAAGTACCGAGTGCTGAGTGCTGAGTCCTGAGTCCTGAGTACCGAGTCCTGAGTTTTGAGTGCAATAAATTTTTAATTTTTAATTTTTAATTTTTAATTGTACTCACCTTGGGTCTTGTGGGATATTCAACTGTTGTCCAGAACGGTCATATAGTAAAATATCCCATTGACCATTGTTGCTAAACTCAAACGCAATTGTCGTACCATCAGCACTAATGGTTGGATTGCGAACTTCCGCTTGTAGATTAGGAGTTAAATTCCTAGATTGGCGTGTTTCCCGGTTGTAAATAAAAATACTTTTTCTCCCTAGACGACTCGCGGCAAACACAATATAACGACCATCTTGAGTCACAGAAGGATGGGAAGTAATAGTATCAAAGGCATTTAAACCTGGCAAATCCACCAAATTCCGTGTCACAGTATCAAACAGATAGACATCTTGACTACCTCTACGCTCAGTAGTAAACACAATATATCTTCCCGATATTTGTGGATTTAACTCTGGCGAAAGACTATTAAGACCCCGACCACCAGGATCAAAAGGATAACTTAATATACGAGGATAACCAAAACACCCAGTTAATAAACTAGAGCTTAAAAATAAAATAATAGGTAATTTGTAATTGGTCGTTCGATTTTGGATTTTGGATTTTAGATTTTGGATTGATTCCACAGAATTTTCTGGGGACTGTACCATTGAGGAATCATCAATCATTGTTAATTTTTAATTTTTAATTTTTAATTACTCACAGTTGAACCATTGGGAATATCTAACTCCACAGTCGGACCTCGGTCTAAAACTTCAACATCCCATTGTCCACGACCAGCAGACTCAAACACAACATAACGTCCATCAGGACTGATCTGAGGATTTCTGACCCACCCCCGATAGGTGGGAGTAAGGATTTGTGATTGTTGCATAGCGCGATCGTAAAGTGCTATCACTGGTCTACCTTGATCGCTAGTAATGTAGCAAATATAACGACCTGTATAACTCAAACTAGGACTTTCAGCAATTGTTTCGCGTCGGTTTAAACCAGGTGTGGAGATAAAACTTTGGGTTTGTAAGTCGTACATCAACAATAGCTGATTACCATTTCGATTAGAAACAAAAGCCAAAAAGCGACCATTTCCACTCAAAGCCGGTTGTTCTTCAGTATAACGACTGTTCAAAGAAGATACACCCAAAGGAATCTCACCAGAACCACAAGACACAAGTAAACTGGTCAAACTAAAAACTAGGCTCCAACGAATAGGTCTTTGGAGCCAATATATAGACGTAAATGTTTTCACATCAACCGCTTTCCGTCGCCTTTGAAACTTCCATCACCTAGCTGTGTTAAATATCATCATCGAAATCGTTGCCATTCTCTGATTCCTGATTTGGCTTTTCAATTGGATTATATGGTACATAATCCGTGGGAATAGCATCATCATCTTCCCTTTCTCTCCGAGAAGAAGAATCAGACGGTGGACGACGTTTTCTCGGTCTAGGAGTAACATCATCTTCACGGCTTTCTGGGCGTTGAGGTCTGTTACTACTGTTAGTGCTGCGACGTGACGGTTTTCTTACTTCCTCTGAGGAACTTTCCCAATCATCTACTTCCCTAGGGACAGATCCCCAATTTTCTTCTTGATAACTTTCACTAGGGCGACTTACTGAACGTCCAGAACTAGTGCGACGTTTGCTTTCAGTTGTTTCTGGTTTTTCCCTATTATTGCGGCGTTCTGTGCGTCGTGGAGGTTGCTCTTCATAGTAATTATCACGGGTTGAACGCTCATCTCGGCTACCGCGAATCCTGGGACGTGGAGTCCGTTCTTCTTCCTCCTCTTCGTAATACGGTAGCGGTTCTAAATCTGCATCCATCTCAGCTTGATAATTCCGACGTTCAGAGTAAGAGTATTTTCTGCTTACCTCTCGCTCATCGTCCACAATGGGAGTATTCCGTTTCGCTTGTTGGGTAGCTATACTTCGTAGACGAATACTTTCAACCGCAAAAAATACAGTAGTACCAACCAACAGCAACTGACCAAATTGTAAAATTGGGTCAAGTCGCCATCCTTGGAAAATAAGAATAAATCCGCATAACAAGCCCACTGCGGCAAAAAAGATATCCTGATCTCTCGACAGTTCTGGACGCACAGTACGGAGAAAATATAGTGCTGCCCCAGCCACAGCCAGGAAAATTCCTAGAACACTGGCTGAGTTAGCCCCAAAATTTACCTGAGCCAAAACACTGGCTGAGTTCAGCCCAAAATTTATCATTGCTGTTTTCCCAATATCAAATCTATGTTAGCGAGTCAAAATTAAAATCACTACTTTAGCTATTGAAAATATATTTAAGCTTCAAAGCATCTGGCAAAGAAGCTCTGAAGCTATTTACCTTAATTGGGAACTGGAAAGAAGCAGGGGAGCAGGGTAGCAGAGGAGCGGAAGTATTTCTTCTTTTTGTCACCTTTCACCCTATGGCTAACTCCACGCTACGCTATCGGGTTCAGCAGTCACTCATGGAGGAAACCCCTAAGACCGCGCTGCTTCACCTGTTACCTGTTACCTAACACCTGTTCCCTATTGTTTAAAAACGTTGGATTTTATCTTTCTGGCTAATGAAAATCAAACCAACAGTAGCAGGGATTACCACAATAGCAGTACCCCAAACCAGACTCCAAAGAAAATTTGCTAAAGAGGGTGTCATAGTTCTCAACCTTTTTTTACACAGTTCATTTTAATTTTAATGGTGTATCACTTTCTTGAGAAGCCATTAACAGTTATCTGTTATCTGTTACCTGTTCGAGAAAATGACAGCATTTGGTTACAATGTGAGAGAGAATGCTTTACAAAGCTTAAACTTTTTTGGCTTACGCCCTCCAAGTTCTTTTGATTTGATTTCTTCACAGATAGAATAGTAACTCAAAGCCATGACTGGTGTTAACCTGACTGTTTGGATTCTCGGCCCTGTTTTGGGATTGATGACCTTTTTGTTCATTTTCCGTATCATTCTCACTTGGTATCCACAAGTGAATCTCAATCGGTTACCGTTTAGTCTCATAGCTTGGCCGACAGAACCATTTTTAGTATTGTTGCGAAAAGTAGTACAACCCATTGGTGGGGTAGATATCACCCCCATTATCTGGGTTGGTATTTTTAGTCTTATCCGCGAAATTTTACTAGGCCAGCAAGGATTACTGACTATGATGGCTCGTGTGAATTAGGTGACAGGTGACAGTGAAGAAAGCAGGGGAAGCAGGGGAGGCAGGGGAGGCAGGGGAGGCAGGGGGAAATTTTCGTTCTTTCCTCTTACTCCTGATAGCGCAGCGTGGCGTTAGCCATACTCCTGGAACTCCTCAACTCCTGAACTCCTGAACTCCCTAATTACTGATCTTTCATCTCCTGCACAAAATTGGTATAAACGTTGCCTTGTAAAAACTGTGGGGTTTCCATAATTTTTTGATGAAACCCAATAGTGGTGGGTAGTCCGGTGATTGCACACTCTCGCAATGCCCGTTTCATGCGGTTAATAGCTGTAGCTCGGTCAGGACCCCAGGCAATTAGCTTACCGATGAGGGAGTCGTAATAAGGCGGAATTTGATAATCTGTATACACATGAGAATCAATCCGCACCCCTGGACCGCCTGGTGGTAGATAGCCGCTAATTCTGCCAGGGGAAGGACGAAAATCATGATCTGGGTCTTCGGCGTTGATGCGGCATTCAATAGCGTGACCCCGCAAAATCACTTGTTCTTGAGTTAGTTTGAGTCTTTCACCTTGGGCAATGCGAATTTGTTCCACTAGCAGGTCTACACCAGTTACCATCTCTGTGACTGGATGCTCAACTTGTATGCGGGTGTTCATTTCCATGAAGTAGAATTTACCGGATTTATCTAGCAGAAATTCGATAGTTCCTGCGCCAGTGTAGTTGATGAATTGGGCTGCTTTCACGGCGGCTTGTCCCATTTTTTCCCGTAGTTCTGAGTCAAGTGCAGGACTGGGAGCTTCTTCTAGTAACTTTTGGTTACGGCGCTGAATTGAACAATCTCTTTCGCCTAAATGAATAACATTACCGTAGTTATCTGCTAATACTTGAAATTCAATGTGGCGCGGACGTTCGATAAATTTTTCTATATAAACGCCTGCATTACCAAAAGCTGCGCCGGCTTCCCCTTGGGCTGCATGGAAAAGTTTGACGAATTCATCTTCGGAACGGACAAGCCGCATACCCCGACCACCACCTCCGGCTGTAGCTTTAATCATGACAGGGTAGCCGATATCTTTAGCGATCGCTAACCCTTCCTCTTCTGTTTCTACTAAGCCGTTGCTACCAGGTACAGTTGGTACTTTAGCTTTTTGCATGGTTTCTTTTGCTGTGGACTTATCCCCCATTAAGCGAATGGCTTCAGGAGTCGGGCCAATAAAGGCAATTTGATGATCAGCACAGATTTCTGCAAATCTAGCATTTTCAGCCAAAAAGCCATAACCAGGATGAATAGCTGTAGCACCGCGTGTTAAGGCAGCGGCAATTATATTGGGAATATTCAAATAACTTTTACTGCTGGCAGGTTCGCCAATACAAACGGCTTCATCAGCAAGTTGCACATGAAGAGCATTCCGGTCAACGGTGGAGTGAATTGCAACTGTCGCAATTCCCATTTCTTCACAGGCGCGGAGAATGCGAAGAGCTATTTCTCCCCGATTAGCAATTAAAATTTTGTCAAACTTCATTTTCTAGCTGCGATATTAGTACCAGTAGATTGACATTCTCTCTTATCCTGTGGGAATAAAGCTGTCGCATTACTGCAAATTCTCAAAAATTTGTCAGGGACCAGGGAACTCTGAACAGGGAACAAGTAAAGAATTTTCTCCCCATCGCCCCATCTTCTCACTTCCCTAATGCCTCATGCCCTGATTAAAACATTTAGGAAAATTTGGAAAATATTTGCTTATATCTATTTTTTATGCTATATTATATATCTAGTCAACTTTTGCGGATGTGGCGGAATTGGTATACGCGCACGCTTGAGGTGCGTGTGGCTTTGCCTTGGGAGTTCGAGTCTCGCCATCCGCATTTTTCAACTTTTATCGGCGATTTGTGGAATAACCGCTAAGATGCTGACAGCTGATTGGTGATCATTTTTCAGAACATTTTACCCAGTCTCCCTGTATGAATCTGGGTTTTTTGTGCTTTTATAGAAGTAAGTGAAGTTTAGTAACTAAAATTGTAAATAAAATTGACTACTATTATTACGCCCACAAATAACCTTACACTGCCAACCGATTGGCATCGCCTCAATCCTATTTGGCAAGGTGAAGAAGAAGATATTCAAAAAGGTTTACCTCACTCTCAGTTAGCACCAGCATGGCAATTGCTACTTTTAGGTGATGGTTCTCCAACCAGACATTTACAATTACTCACTTGTGAGCCAATAGAAGTGGATGTAATTGATATGTCTTTAATTGGTATGAACTCGGATCATGCTCCTAGCTTAATCCAAGTTGTTCCAGGACCAAGACTGCGCCGGCAAGTATGGCTGCGTACTCCCTCTGGTCAGCGTTTGGGTTATGCTACTTCCTGGTGGGAAGCTAGTCATGTGGATGAGTTTTTGCAAAATCGCTCTCTACCGATTTGGGCAAGTTTAGCTCGTATCCGTACAGAGTTGTATCGAGATATTAAAGGAATTTACTGTGGTTATTCAGCCGCGTTAGAGTCGGGCTTTGGTGAAGTTGGTCCGTTTTGGGGTCGCCATTATTTATTTTGGCATCATGGACAACCTCTAACTTTAATTTATGAGGTTTTTTCACCTTATTTAACTAAATATTTGGGTCAGCAAGAAGGGTGTAGGGTGTAGGGTGTGGGGTGTAGGGGTTTTTCTCATTCCATTGACCTATCCCATGAAAACCTTATTTTTTCGTTCTTTTGCGTAAGTCCTACCAATGATTTCTGCTCCAATCTAAAATCCAAAATCCAAAATCGGATAGCATCCAGAGATGTCTTCTGCTTTTGTAGAGTGAAATTTTACAAACCGTGCTAAAAGAAATATCTATCAACCACAAGATTTCCAACTGCTTTGAGAAGTCGGGAGTCTGAACTGATATCTGTCTGATGTAATGAAGAAACACAAGAAACCGTCTTTGACGCTGACATTATCAGCATCAGGGTTATTGATTGGTCTAGGAAGTTTAGCCTACTGGTTTTTCACCCAAGGACAACCATTTTCTAGAAACTTGCCAGTGGGTGCAAATATTATTCCTCAAGATGCATTGTTTACAGTTTCTTTGACTACGGATACTAAACAATGGCAAAAGTTACAGGAGTTTGGGACACCGGAAACTCAACAGGAACTAAATAAAAATTTGCGACAACTGCGCGATCGCTTATTAACTAATAATGGCTATGACTTTGAAAAAGATATTAAACCTTGGGTAGGAGAGGAAGTCACCATCGCTGTTTTAGCTCCGACCATAGTTAAACCTGTGCCGCCTGTGCCTAAACCCGTTGCAACTAACACGGCTGAAGAACAATCTACTGTGATGGTGTTACCAATTAAAAATCCAGAAATTGCTACCAGGATTTTGGCACAACCCAAACCCCTCAAACAAGGTAAATGGATTGATAGCACTTATCAAGGAATCACTATTAAACAAACTGAAGGAAATACTGGAGAGAAACTTTCCGCAGCATTAATAAATGACAAGTTACTGGTCATTACTGATAATGCTAAAGCAATAGAAAAAACAATTGATGCCTATAAAAATAGAACATCAATGGCAAACTTGGGAGGTTTTGCTGAAAATTTTGCTAAAACCTCTAGTTATCAACCATTTGCTCAATTTTATATAAATGTACCATTAGCAGCAAAAATAGCAGCTACAGCCCCAGAGCGGCGTTTACCGTCTCAGGTTCTCGCTCAACTTCAGAATAACCAAGGTTTAGCGGGAACTGTTACCCTAGAACCCCAAGGAATGCGTTTAAAGGGTGTTTCTTGGTTAAATCCTAATAGTCAGCGAGTTTTGGCAGTAGAAAATAAAGCTGGAAGTATGCAAAATCGCCTTCCCAGCGACACCTTCATGATGTTATCTGGTAGTAACTTAAAGCGTTTGTGGGTAGACTATGTTTCTACTTCTGGGGGAAATCCTTTGTCTCCCATCAAACCTGAAGAATTACGACAGAGTGTAAAAAATTTGACAAATTTGGATTTAGATCGAGATTTGCTGAGTTGGATGCAAGGGGAATTTTCTGTAGCGATGATTCCCAATACACCGAAGGATGGTTCACCAGAAAATTTTCGGGTGGGTTTAGTGTTTATGCTCAACGTTGGTGAGGCTAAGGGTGAAGTACGCCAGTCAGCTAAAACAGCTTTGCAGAATCTGGATGATGTGATGAAAAATCAATACCAGTTTAAAATTCAGCCAGCAACTGTTGCGGGTAAACCTGTTGTCAACTGGATTTCACCTTTTGGGACTTTAACTGCTACTCATGGTTGGCTAGATGACGATGTGGTTTTTTTCGTCTTTGGCGCTCCTGTCAGCGATAAAATCGTTTCCAAACCTAGCAACACACTAGCCAGCACTTTACCTTTTCAACAAACTGTTCCTCAAGAATTGAATCCAGCCAAAGGTCAGTTTTTTATAGATATGGAACGGACTGTTAAAAGTTTTACTCCTAATTTTGCATCTCCCAGTCAGCAAGCATTCCTGGCCGCAATACGCACTATAGGCATGACAACTGCTGTCAACGATAATCGTAGTCAGCAATATGACATTTTTGTGGAATTGAAAAAAGGGAATAGGCAGAAGAAGGAGTTCAGGAGTTCAGGAGTTCAGGAGTATGGCTTACGCCACGCTTCGCACTTCAGGAGTTCAGGAGTTACAGGAGAAAGAATTAATTTTTCTTCCCCTGCCTCCCCTGCCTCCCCTGCTCCCCTGCTTTCTTCACTGTCACCTATCACCTGTCTTCTGTCCCCGTTTCCCAAAACTAGATAGGATCAGGGTAGTCGGTTTGAGTTAAATTGATTCTCTAACTGGGTCTGATAACTGATAACTGATAACTGATTCACTGGAGAAAAGAGTGTATGAATCTGGTTGTACTCCAGAACTGGTTAGATAATGCTTCCTTTGCCGTCTTATTCTGCACTATGCTGGTGTATTGGGTAGGGGCGGCTTTTCCGAATTTATCGTTGACAGCGGCTTTGGGGACGGCTGGAATGGCGATCGCAAATTTGTGTATTGCTACTCTATTGGGAGCGAGATGGATTGAAGCTGGTTATTTCCCTCTCAGCAATCTCTATGAATCCCTATTCTTCCTGACTTGGGGAATTACTGCCATCCATCTAATTGCAGAGAATAGCAGCCGCAGTCGGTTGGTGGGAGTTGTCACTGCACCTGTAGCAATGGGAATTAGTGCTTTTGCAACTTTGACTCTACCATCCGAAATGCAGGTTTCTGAACCTTTAGTTCCAGCTTTGAAGTCGAATTGGTTAATGATGCACGTCAGTGTGATGATGTTGAGTTATTCGGCTTTGATGGTGGGTTCTTTGTTGGCGATCGCTTTTTTAATTGTGACTCGCGGCCAAAATATTCAATTACAAGGTAGTTCCGTTGGTAATGGTGGTTATCGTAGCAATGGTTACAAACTAATTAAAGTTGGAGAATTGGTGACTCAATCCCCAACTCCTGCATCTGAAAATAATGGTTTTTCCCGGTTGGAAAGCAATAACAATGGTCATGGTACTGCTGTTTTGGATGTAGTTAAAACTACGCCTATTTCCACTGCACAAGTTCTTTCTCCCCAACGTCTCACCCTGGCAGAAACCCTGGATAACATCAGCTATCGTGTAATTGGTTTGGGATTTCCTCTCCTCACAATTGGTATTATTGCCGGTGGTGTTTGGGCGAATGAAGCTTGGGGTTCTTATTGGAGTTGGGACCCGAAAGAAACTTGGGCTTTAATTACTTGGTTGGTTTTTGCTGCCTATTTACATTCTAGAATTACTCGTGGTTGGCAAGGAAGAAAACCTGCAATTTTAGCTGCTGGTGGTTTTGTTGTGGTTTGGATTTGTTATTTGGGTGTGAATCTTTTGGGTAAGGGTTTACATTCTTACGGTTGGTTTTTCTAATTCAGTTTTTACCCCCTTTCTGTTGAGAGGGGGAATATTTCTATCAGGACTTACGCACAAAATTTATCATCCGGGCTGGGTGTAGGGTGTAGGGGTTTTTTCTTTTGATGAACCTATCCTCCGAAAACCTTATTTTTTCGTTCTTTTGCGTAAGTCCTATCTATAAGAAAATAGGCTGAAAACCCCGGACTATTTAAACTAGTGACAAAAATTAATTAGGTAAAAATTACTGTAAAATAGTCACAAACGTGAGCCAAACACCTATGCAATCAAAACAAAGGATCAATCAACTAGAGTTTGAGCGTGTATTTAATAAGCTGACAGATCGACGCAAAGAAGTATTGCAAAAAATATTAACTGGCGAAACGGATGCTGACATAGCTGAAGCCATGAGTATTGGAGAAGCATCTGTCAGAAAATATATCGAAAGAATATGTCAGGAATTTGGACTAAATAATGAACCTTCTGATACTCGTCGCTACAAACGCTCGGAGCTAGTTGCGTTATTTGCTAAATACAAACCTGAGTTACTGACTGAACGTAAACCTCAGTTTGGAAAAGATTCAACACCAGCAGAAACCCTAGAGGAAGATGATGCCAACATTACAGACAATATTTTGCACTTGTTATCTGTTAACCAGCCAATATCAGAAGATTTCAAACAGGTACTAAATCGCATTAACTTTAATGAACATGAAAGGAAACAAATTGCTAAATATCTCAATCAAGTTGGACATAAACACTACCTCAACAGTGATTTTTTAATTGCTGGCTCTTATCTGGAATTAGCAGTTGAAGTGAATCCTAACAATGGATTTGCTCACTATAATCTAGGTGCAACTTACGAAAAGTTAGATAATTTAGCAGGGGCTTGTTATCACTATCAGATTGCAATTAAATATCAAAATCGTGCTGCTGATGCTGCTGTGAATAACTTAGCCCGGTTGCAAATACTCCAAGGTAATAGTGCAGATGCTTTGAAAATAATTGAACCAATTTTATCCAGGGTAAAAGATACAACAGTCGAAATTACATTGCACAAAAATATTGGTTGGGCTTATTTTCAGCAAAATCGTTATGAAGAAGCCAAACAACATTTACTCCTGTGTTTGGAATTAGAAAGTGATTATGCTCCCGCGTATTGCTTATTAGCACAAGTTCAAGCAGCACTGGGGGATCAAAAAAATGCTGTCATATCATGGCGAAATTTCTTAGAATTTTACTCCCATGACCAGCAACTTAAAAAAGTTCGTTGGCAATTACCAGAGCTAGAAGTTTGGAAGCTTGATGCCATGAGAATTTTGAATGTTCAAGACAACTGATGTATATCAGATGCAACTGCATCTACCATTCAGATAGGGAGCATCCCAATGAAAGAGAAAATAACCTCAGCAACACCAAAAACTCTCTGAAACTCTTTTACCTTTGTTTCCTTTGATCCCTTTGCGGTAATGCCTCCGGCACGCTACACGGACAATCATATCAAGCCTTGGATCATTTTATTTCGTTAGATAAAAATAAATTTACATATTTGGGATGCTCCCTTCAGATACAGAACTTATCATCATGTACATCTTGATCAGGATACTTCAGATAAAAAATAATTGTTGATAGTTGCCAATTTATCAAGTCTGAAGCATCCTACAAGATACATTATCTATTTGCTTTTCCTGAGTGATAAAAAAGCAATATCTAATTAGGAGGAACTATGGGATTGTCTTTATCATCTCCCCCTGAAAAATTTTGTATAAATGGAATGGTTTCTATTTTCAGTGTTTGTACTGGGGTGAGTCGAACCATATTCTCTTGTCTGTTACCATTCACAACTTCTGTTGGTGAAATAACTAGATACTCAATTGTAGGTGTGAATGAGTATTGGTGAGACATATCAACCTCTTTTTTGTCCTTACACAAAAAAGTATCTCGGAGATATATGTGATAGTCATCACTAACTTATTTAAGTATTTATGTTAATAAAGTTAATAAAATGCATACATATTAAGATACAATCCAGAATACGTGAGCGCGAGAAACATAGATTATGGATGGGAAAGAGTTAATCAAACTACTCAAGGATTGGGGAAAGAATCAAAAAGGAATAGAGTTAGAGTTAGAGTTTTGTGAAGAAGCTATGTTAGAATATTCTTTAGCAGGTCAATCTGATAGTGAGAGGAGTGACTATATTACCAATTATGAATTAAGTAAAATCAGGAATATAAAAGCTCCCAAAATATTTAGACAATTGAGACAAGTCACAGAGAAAGAGGTTACTAAAAAAAAGTGCAGATTAGTTTTAACACAACTATTAATACAAAATAATCAGCAAATTAATAATAATACTAATACTAATAATTTTTCACATATAGATTTGAATCAAGCACCAGATATCAGTGATTTTGATTTTTATGGACGTGAAAAAGAATTGTCTAATTTACAAAAATTGATAGTCACAGAACGCTGTCGTGTAGTAGGTGTGTTGGGGATAAGCGGGATTGGTAAATCTGCACTTGTTAGGGAGTTAGTTGAAAATATTCAACAGTATTTTGATTATGTCATTTGGAAGAGTCTGAAATATTCTCCATCTTTGGCAGAGATTTTGACTGATATCGAATCTTACTTTCCCTGCAACAATTTAGTAACAAGTATAGATCAAAGAATTTTTAACCTGATTAATTACTTCAATACTCATCGTTGTTTGCTAATATTTGATCAATGGGAAGGGGTGATGGAGACTAGTGAAGCATCACCAAAGCAACAGCAAATTGACTCTAGCTATGAGATTTTTCTAAAAATAATTGGCACATCAAAACATCAAAGTTGCTTGGTTTTTACTAGTCTACAAAAACCTAAAGTAATGGATTTATTGGTCACTAAATCAATTAAGCAATTTTCATTAACAGGTTTAGAAAATAAAGATGCTAAAACATTATTACAAGATTTAAAACTTTCAGGTCAGGGCATGGAATTATTGATTGAACGCTACCAAGGGCATCCATTAGCTTTAATTGTAGCGTCTGATCATATTAAAAGGATGCATAATGGACAAATTGAACAATTCCTAAAAGGAACACTTTTTTTGCCTGGTGTAATACTGACTTTATTGGATAAACTCTTTTCTTATTTATCAAATTTAGAAATAAAGATTCTGCAAAACTTAGCAATGGAAACAGAGCCGAAATTATTGTCTCAATTTTACGGATATTTTCCATCTAATCCCCAATCAGACATTAGTCAAGCTATAGATAAGTTATGGCAAATAGGACTAATTGAAAAAGAGGATATACAAATAATCGACGAGAAAAATAGACAAGAATATAAAATTCTTTGGGTTATTAATCCTTTACTGAAAAAATACATTATCAAGCGATATAAAAACTAGAATTGAAAGTTATATTCTTTGTATTTCAATATTTCAGGTACATGGCTGACGGCTGAATGCTTACTAAAAAACATATAATTTCAACCAGCTTTTGATTAACTTAAGAGACACAAAATTATGATTGAACCAGGAGATATAATCAATAATCGCTATCATGTAATTAAACAATTGGGTAAAGGATCTTTTAGTAAGACATTTGAAGTAGAAGATAAATTGATTGGTGATCATAAAGTTATTAAAATTCTCACTTTATTTGATTTTGGTAACTCCAAAATATTGCAACTCTTTGAACAGGAATTCAATGTATTAAATAATTTAAATCATCCAGGAATCCCCAAGGTAGAAATTGATGGATATCTGAGATTTTTATGCACTCACACTAATGAAATTTTACATGGTTTAGTGATGGAGAAAATCGAAGGACATGATTTAGGTGAATGGTTAAGACAAAATAAAAAAAATGCTAATGAAACACAAGCTATTGATTGGCTAAAACAACTAATTGATATTTTAGCTCATGTTCATAGTCAAAATTATTTACATCGAGATATTAAGCCAGATAACATTATGTTAAAACCTAATGGTAAATTAGTATTAATTGACTTTTGTATTGTTAAAGATTTTATACAAAGAACTCAAAGACAAACTAATCCCTCTACAATGGTCGGAACACCAGGTTATTGTTCACCAGAACAAGAGGTTGGCAAAGATATAAACTATGCCTCTGATTTTTTTTCTTTAGGCCGTACCTTTGTTCACTTACTAACGGGAACTTTTCCTGGCAATTTCCTAGAAACAAAAAATTCAAAATTATTATGGCGAGATAAAGCACCAGAAATTTCCGAAACTTTCAAAGATTTAATTGATGATTTAATGGAGGACAATCCGAAAAGAAGACCAAAAAATATAGCAGATATTTTACAAGTAATCAAAAAAATTGAAGAGAAAAAACAACACGATCTATTACCTGCACCAATTGTATTTTTAAGCTTTGCTCTCAATCTCATTTTTATAACTTTACTAGCTACAGGATTAACATTAAATATAGGTTGGATAGTTTTTTTCGTTGTTGTTGTATGTGTGATTGGTGGTTTCCTATTTGTATCTTTAATTTAAATATTTCTTCTATATAGCTGTAGCCAGGATAATTAGGACATTATGAATCCTAGAAACGTAGATATAACAAGGCTTTTCCTCCTGCTATACATCCCACCTTCTTTAATCACTATTCTGTATGATCTGGACTCCCCTGCACGCTAAAATACATCGTACTAACCGCGATCGCCATTTATTTGCACGCAACCAAAAACTATTAGTAGCGGTTTCTGGTGGACAAGATTCTTTATGCCTAATTAAATTATTATTAGATTTGCAGCCTAAATGGGGATGGGATGTAGGTATTGCTCATTGTGATCATCGCTGGCGTGAAGATTCCCAAGCTAATGCTCATCATGTAGAAAATTTAGCACAAACTTGGCATACACCTTTTTATTTGCAAACAGCTAATGAACCTATAAATAGTGAAGCATCAGCGCGAAATTGGCGTTATCAAGCTTTAACAAAAATTGCCCAAGTTAATAATTATCAATACATAGTTACTGGACATACTGCCAGCGATCGCGCAGAAACTCTACTCTACAACTTAATGCGTGGTACAGGAGCAGATGGTTTACAAGCTTTAACTTGGCAACGTTCATTAACTGAGAATATTATCCTAGTACGTCCACTATTAGAAGTTACCCGCAATCAAACTCAGCAATTTTGTCAAGAATTCAACTTGCCGATTTGGGAAGATTCTACCAATCAAGATTTACAATATGCCAGAAATCGTATTCGTCGAGAATTGCTACCGTATCTAAAACAAAATTTTAACCCCCAAGTAGAAAAAAATTTAGCCCAAACAGCAGAACTCCTGCAAGCAGAAGTAGAATATCTGGAACAAACAGCCCATCAGTGCAGGTTAGAAGCCTCAGCAAAGACAGATCATGGTGATTTACAACTAAATCGTCGGATTTTAAAAAAAGTACCCTTAGCCTTGCAACGTCGGGTCATGCGTCAGGTTCTTCAAGAAATACTTCCCAATACTCCCAACTTTGAGCAGATTGAAAAATTAACCGCTTTAATCACAGCCCCCAATCGTTCCCAAACCGATCCTTTTCCTGGAGAATGGACAGCGATAGTACAAGATGACTGGATTAATATTATACCGACTTGCGTTTAAATATCTGAGTTATGTCCCGCAGAAGAACAGCGGTGCAGAGGAGAAAATTTACCAAAAAAAACGGGTCAAAAGCCTTCCCTTTAAAGGGGAAAAACAAAAAAACTTATTCCTTGTTCAATCCTCTTGATTGATCAAGAGGTAATACTTTTGACTTTTGACTTTTGACTTTTGACTTGTGAACCTACACCCTACACCCCACACCCCATACCCTCTTCCTAAACATTCGGCAGACTGATCAAACTTTGCAGAGTTTGACGCATCTCAGTAATAGTCTGGAGTTGAGAATCACCAGTTTCTTGCACATGGGTTAAAGAGTCCGAAATTGTCTGCAACTTATCCCGTAAATTATCCAAACAATCTTGAATCGGTTGTAGTGCCTCTTGATAAAGCTTGACCCTACCCCAACATTCAGCAGTTGCTGTTTGCAAATTGAGTAAATTTTCTTCTATTGATTTGAGTTCTTGACGCTTGGACTCCAACTCATGGGTTTGATGATCAATTTCTCCTTGCTTCATCTCAATATCAGTACTCAGCTGTTGAATCTCATTTTCCAACCTTTGCAGTTCCTGGGACTGTTCCTGTCGTTGGTAATCAATTTGGGCAAGAATAGACTCTAGATCAACTGCGTTATCTCCTGGAGAATAGGTAACAGGCTGTCCTTGTCGTTGTAAAAGTACATTTTGGTGTTGTTTGAAAGTTTGCTGTTGTTTTAATAAATTATTGCGTTGTGGAATTAAACTTTTATTAAGCATCTGATAGAGGTCTTTTTCTTCAGCTAGTTCCAGTTCCAATTTATTTAACTCTTCTCCAGATACTTGCTGTATCTTTGCTTCTATTTCTTTTATACCTTGTTGTTTGTAATTTAATTCTTGTTCCTGGTCTTGAACAAAACTAGAGTCAATTTCCAGTTTCTCCTGCAAATCGTGAACTATTTTTTGTAGTTCATCTAATGGCATATTGTGCAAAGCTTCCACATCAACTTGATGACCAAACACCAAATTTCCAACCATTGCCGCCAAAGTCTGGGTATTGTGGTATAAATCTGCTTGAGTCTGCAACTGCTCTTTAAATATTGCAGACAATTGCTGTTTATTATCAAGTTTTGCCTTTTTCAGTTGTAAATCGGCTGTTTTTTGCTCCAGAGAATTTTGTAAATGTTGCAATTCGGTTTGGCGATCGCGCCAAGTTTGGGATAATTGTTCTACTTCACCTTGTTGTTGATGAGCTAAAGACTGTTGCAGTTCCAGTTGTTGCCAATGGGGATTGAGAGTAGCTTGTTGTTGTTCTATCAGTCCAAAAGCAAAATTGAGGTTTTCCTGCAATGTAGCAGTAGAACTCACACCACCAGATAAACGATTGAGCAAATCAATGATTGCCCTAGTTTGCGACTCATCGACAACTGTTCCTTGGGGGGAACTGGCTTTCAGGTCTTCTAACCGATGCTGTTCTCCTCTCAAATGCTCCCAAGCGCCTTCTAGTTCCTGACGATTGCGCTCAACTTCTGCCTGTAATTTTTCAATTTGTTCACGGGCTGTTTTGACTTCCTGCTGTTGTTTTTCTAAGTTTTGCACCTCCTGTTCCAGATGTTGCAGTTGTTCCCACCGCGATTCCATGTCCATTTCTCGGCGATTTAGCTCTTGGACTTGAAACATGAGGGACTGCTTCCACTGGTCAATTTCATCTTCTTTGAGCTTAAATTTTTCCATTTGCCGGGAAAAATTCTGCAAAATATTTACTAGCGGACGACCTGCTTCCTGAATCCGCTGTACTTGACGATTCGGACTCAATTCCACTAGTACCAATGCGCCATCATTTAACTTGCTTGCTTCTTCAGCCGCAACAGTTTCTTCCGACACAGTATTCCAATTCTGCTCGCTGCGTTGACAAGCTAGTAGTTTGAGTTCAGTTTTAGAACCACCACCGAGTAAACCGCCTTTCTGCTTTTGTACTTCTGCTAGATACAGCACACCGCTAGTCCTTTTGATGCACTTTACGTCCGTGTTTTGGGATATACCTTGGATTATTCTGTTAATTTATCTTGTTTAACCTAAGTTTAGCAGCACAGGATAGACAAAACTATTTATGGAACTGATATCTCACATATTGATATATCTTGATATTTGGTAGATGCAGCTAGAGCGCATCTTCTAGATTCTGTACACCATAATAGTGACTGTGACTACAGTGTGAACAGTATCTTTGTCAAATATCTATCACAAAAGGTTCATGTCCAGCTGCCTGAACTGATTGAATAGATAATCATCCTGCCATTCTAATGGAAATATGAAAAAACTGACGGTAACAATTAATCACGAAATCTCTCTAGAAAGCCCAGGAGGGTATTGGAGCTAAATGCAAGGAAATTTAAATGAGATTGATATTTGCAGTATTCTACAACTGATATCTTTAGGGCAAAGAACTGGACAGTTGTGGGTGGAAGCACACAGTTCTTATCATAGTCACAAACTTAGCCCAGAAGACACTATCAAGTATCGTCAATCTGGAGAGAGCAAGCCACAGTCTTGGTTTGTATTTTTTCTCAATGGTCAAATAGTTTATTGTCAAGCTGGTGAAAGCAGTTTATCCCGAATTGATGATTACTTACGTCATTACCGAGTTGAGCAACGGCTGAATAAAACTCAGCTTGCCACCTTAGCATCAATGAATTCTCCAGAGTATGGTTACATTTGGGCGCTCTTAGAACAAAATATTATCACTCCCAAAATAGCCAGGAATATCATTCACGGGTTAGTACATGAGACACTGTTTGATTTGCTGAGTTTACACCAAGGTAGTTTTATTTTCGATTTAGGTGCAGCACTTGTACCCCAATTAACTAGCTTAGAAATTAAATCTTTAGTAACAAAAATCACTAAACAAGTACAGGAATGGAAACAGCTATATCCACATATCCAATCTCCAGAACAGTTACCAGTATTGGCTGACATAGGTAAATTGAGCGACTCACTACCAGCATCAACAGTGAATAGGTTACAACAATGGGCAGATGGTAAAACATCTTTACGCCAGTTGGCTCGTTATCTTAATCGTGATATTTTAACCGTTGCCAAAGCTATATATCCTTACGTACAACAAGGATGGCTACAGTTAGTATATTCAGGAACTTCTAGTCCTAGTAGTCAAAGACCAGACTGGGAGCAGATAGATAAACGCAAAGGACGGGTAGTATGTATTGAAGATGCGATCGCCATCTGTGAAATTGTAGAGTCCATCTTATGTCCACAGGGGTACGAAGCCATTTCCATTACCAAACCCTTAGAAGCCCTCAGCCTCGTTTTTCAACTCAAACCAGACTTAATTTTATGCGACATTGCCATGCCAGAATTAGACGGATACGAAATTTGCTCCATGCTGCGACATTCCACTGCCTTTCGCCTAGTACCCATTATCATGTTGACTGGGAAAGAAGGATTTATTGATCGCGTCAGAGCCAGGATGGTTGGGGCTACAGATTATTTGACCAAACCATTTGCAGATACTGAATTACTGATGTTGGTAGAAAAATATATCAACATAGATTCTGTTGTGGGAATATAAACAGAATATCTAGACTTGTGGATTTGCTCAAATATGGGGTAAAAAATGTTATCACAGAATCAGCCAACACCAGCAAAACTGCCATCATCAGTAAGATAGTGAAATTAGTAGAATTAATTTATACAAAAAATAGCTTGTATAGAGAATTGGTGAAAATTCCCAAACAGAAAGTCTCAAGCAGGAGGTAAATAGAGATTTATGAGTACAGTTCTCATTGTTGAAGACAGTATCGCCCAGAGGGAGATGATTACAGACCTCCTCAAAGCTAGTGGACTTACTGTCACCCATGCCGGGGACGGAGTGGAAGCTTTAGAAGCAATTCAAAGCACACCTCCCGATTTAGTCGTTTTAGATATTGTCATGCCCCGGATGAACGGCTATGAACTGTGTCGGCGCTTAAAATCAGATCCCAAGACCCAAAATGTTCCTGTGGTCATGTGTTCTTCCAAAGGAGAAGAATTTGATCGCTACTGGGGGATGAAACAGGGAGCAGACGCTTACATAGCCAAACCGTTTCAACCAACCGAGTTGGTGGGAACAGTCAAACAACTGCTGCGAGGATAAGGATGAAAACAATATGGTTAGCAAACCAGACTTTTTAAGCGGTAGTGGTCAAGACCAATTTCGCCCGGAATTACAACTAGAAAGTCCTGAAGGCGAGCTACATCTAAGATTTTACATTCCCTCGCATCAGGAGTTTGCATTACAAGCAACTGGCATCCGGGAAGTGATTGAACTCAGTCCTGATCGTATCACCCCAATTCCTAATGCTTCTCCGCTGCTATTAGGCACTCTGAATTTACGAGGGCGATTAATTTGGGTGGCAGATTTAGGTCAATTTTTGGGGGAAGCAACTCCGTTAAACACAGATAAATCTGAGATACCAGTAATTGCTATTGAAGATCAAGACATAATAGTAGGCTTAGGAGTAGAACAAATCTGTGGCATGGGTTGGCTTGATACACAGTATCTCATGCCAGCAAATAACGTCCCGGATACGATGGCTCCTTTTTTACGTGGAGAATGGTTAGATACTAAAAATAATAAGTATCTGCGACTGATAGATCAAACGGCAATTTTGCGGAGTGCTAGGTGGGCAGGATGAAGTCGGGAGGGTGGAAATGGCAACAAATATAGATGATCACAATTCCAAATATCAGCAGGCAGTAAAAGCATATACACAAGGAGATTATGAAGTTGCTGCTACTTTAGTAGACCAAGCAGTCAGTAATCTACCGGATGATCCTAATTCTCATCTGTTGCGGGGTCACATATACTATGTTTTACAGCAGTTTGCAATAGCAAAAGCCGAATATCAACAGGTGTTTCATTTGACAGATGATCAAGAAATTATTAGTTCTGCTACTAGTTGTCTGGAAAATATCAATCAATACCTAAATCCATTTGGCGAAGAGAACTCAGCCGTAGCTTTGAATGAACTGATCGGTAGTGGAGAATTTTCTAATGGTTTGGTAACTAATGAAGGAGAATTACTAGAGTTAGGAGTTGGTAGCGACTTGGATAACAGTGGTTTTGATCTGAAATCTTTTGAGGATTATGAACTATCGGCAGAGTCTCTCGAAGATATATCTATGCATAATCCTTTTGATAGTTCATTAGACAGTATGGACTTTGATCAACTATCAAGTAATTCATTAGATTTTAGTCATGATCCTTTTGCTTTAAATGAACAATTTACAGAACCAGCAGCAAGTGGTGATGGTGATGAATTAGGAGTATTTGATTCACCTCTGACTTATCAACCATTTACAGAACCAGTAGCAACAGATAGTCAAGTATCAGGTGATTTGGAGTTACCATCTTTTTGGCAAGAAGATATTGCTTCAGGGAATATAGAACAGGCAGCAGAAAATGATCATTTTGCTGACTTGGAGGTAAATCCCACACCCACAGATGCCGCTGCAATTAGTGATGAGCAGATTAGTTCAGCTTTGGGAGATATGGATCAATTAGCTGACGACAAATGGGAATCTTTACCTGCATCATTTACAGAACAAGATGAACTAGAATTGGCAAATATGAGTATGGGGAATCTGGGCTTCTCCAGTAACATTCAGGCAAATGTTAATGTCGTCGTTGCTGAACAGGAAATCAATGATGATTTAGAAGATTTAGAAGATTTAGAAGATTTAGAAGATTTAGAAGATTTAGAAGATTTAGAAGATTTTAGAGACAACAGTGACGAGACATCTTTGAGTGGCGCAGATAATTGGTTAGCACAAATGCCAGAGGCAGTACAAAACCAATCAGCATCCAGCTTTAATAATCAAGTATCCTCATCTTTGAACAGTAACTTTGCTAGTTCTGACCAGCAGGTTAACTCAAATTACCAACATGATCAAAAAAACTTTGATGATGATAGTTTTGACTTAGAAGCCTTTGAATCTGCTTTTGGCTCAGAAAGCTTTGTCAGTGATGAAGAGCAAAACCATAACTCCCAGGGAAGCAATGCTCAAAACATCACCTTTTTAGATGATTTTGATGAATTTGATGATTTAGGTGGTATTCCCAGTTTTGATCTAGGAGGAGATTCTGGCTACAGTGATGTGGAGTTATTATCTGACACTACCAGTAGCAATAAAACTAGTTCCATCAATTCTTTTAGTGAAGACTTTTCTATTAATAACTCCATTGACCGTGATGAGGAACTGTTCACAATCACTGGAGCCCAGGAAGCAGTTCCTGTATTTACGGAAACAGACGCTGCCAAACTAGAACCAACTGTCAGCGTAGATCAAGGTTTGTTGGGATTTTTTGAGAATGCTTCTTTAGATAAAAAACAATGGTACATTGCTGTTACAGTCGGATTAACCTCCTCAGTAGTAGCTGCTTTGATTAGTTTTGGGGCGACACATTTTTCCGAACCTGCACAACGGGAATCGGTGCGGAATACAGGTTGGGCAATGGCTTTAGCCGCAGGAGTAGCAGGTGGGGTAACGGCTGGTTTTATGAGCAATCTGGCACTCAAGCAAATTCGGCGCACTACCAAGGATCTGCAAGTGCAGTTTGATGCTGTGCGAGAAGGAAATCTGAATGTTCAAGCCACAGTTTATTCAGAAGACGAATTAGGTTACTTAGCCACCAGTTTCAACGACATGGCGCGGGTAATTTTCACAACTACCAATGAAGCGACAAGAAAAGCCGTTGAACAGGAAGAAGCAAAAGAAAACCTGCAACGTCAAGTGATTCGATTGTTGGATGACGTGGAAGGAGCAGCTAGAGGAGACTTAACAGTTCAAGCCGAGGTGACAGCAGACGTACTCGGCGCTGTAGCAGATGCCTTTAACCTGACAATTCAAAACCTGCGGGATATTGTGCAGCAGGTGAAAGTAGCAGCCAGGGAAGTAACCAAAGGTTCAACTAATTCGGAAACCTTTGCTAGAGCTTTATCAGGTGATGCTTTGCGTCAAGCGGAAGAGTTGGCTGTGACTTTAAACTCCGTACAAGTCATGACGGAATCTATTAAACGGGTAGCAGATGCTGCTAAAGAAGCAGAAGCTGTAGCCCGTGATGCCAGCGTCATCGCCGTCAAAGGAGGAGAAGCAGTAGAAAATACCGTGGCGGGGATTTTGGAAATTCGGGAAACAGTGGCGGAAACTACCCGCAAAGTGAAACGGTTAGCGGAATCTTCCCAAGAAATTAACTCTATTGTCGCCTTGGTATCTCAAATTGCTTCTAGAACCAACTTATTGGCACTCAATGCCAGTATTGAGGCAGCAAGAGCCGGAGAAGCAGGTAGAGGATTTGCGATCGTGGCTGATGAAGTCCGCCAATTAGCTGACAAATCCGCCAAATCTTTAAAAGAAATCGAACAAATCGTCATGCAAATCCAGAGCGAAACCAGTTCTGTGATGACAGCGATGGAAGAAGGTACACAACAGGTAATAAAAGGTACTAAACTAGCAGAAGAAGCCAAGCGATCGCTAGAAAATATTATTCAAGTAGCTGATCATATTGATCGGCTAGTGCGCTCAATTACCAGTGACACCGTAGAACAAACGGAAACCTCTCGCGCTGTAGCTCAAGTAATGCAATCAGTGGAACTCACAGCCCAAGAAACTTCCCAAGAAGCACAGCGAGTTTCCGGCGCTCTCCAACACCTAGTGGGAGTATCCCGTGACTTAATTGCTTCTGTGGAACGTTTCCGAGTGGAAACCATTGAATCCAGGTAAAGGAGAAATTAAATTTTGGATTTGCGATTTTCAATTGGAGATTGTTCAATCCAAAATCCAAAATTCAACCTGAATCCTGCATTAATCCTTCATCCTTTATTCTTCATCCTTGTTTATGCAGCCGGAACAACAACAACGGATTTTGGGTTACTTTATCGAAGAAGCCAGAGAACACCTGAATACAATCGAACAGGGGTTACTGAAGCTACAAGATACCCTCAATGACCCAGAAATGATCAACGAAGTCTTCCGGGCTGCTCACTCGATCAAAGGGGGAGCAGCTATGCTGGGTTTGGGGAGTATCCAGCAGACATCTCACCGTTTGGAAGATTGTTTTAAAGTTCTCAAAGAGCATACAGTCCAGGTTGACCAAAAGTTAGAATCTTTGTTTCTGGGTGTCTCTGATACTTTAAAAGCGTTGTTAGATCATTTGGGTAGTCCGTTTGGTTTGTCAGAAGAAACGGCTAATACTTTGATGTTAGAAACAGAGCCTCTTTTTCAAGGACTCAACGAGCATCTAGAGCAACTTGTCAAATCGCAAGATAGCAATACACCTGTGGCGACACAGACAGTTATAAAACCACCAATACAAGACGCAGCACCTCAACAACAGCCACAAAAAACCGTAGTAGCCAACGAGCAGTGGTCAGAGTTTCATACTCAAGTGCTACAGTCGCTGCGGGAAATGTTACAACTGTTTAAGCAAAGCAATACATCTTCATCTAGGGAAAAATTACAGGCTTGCTGCCAGAGATTAGTTAAACTGGGTGAAAAGTTGAATTTGACGAATTGGTGTAGATTGTCTCAAACCGCAGGCAATGCGATCGCTAATCCTGACAATACCTATCTCACTTTAGCTAAAATTGTGATTACCGAAATTAAACAAGCACAAGAATTAGTTACTCAAGGTAGAGAAGCAGAAATAAACGTTAGTCCAGAACTAGAAGCATTAGAGTTAATTCCAGAACTTGAGTTCCCAGAAATACAATTGGATTGGGTTGATGACCAACCACAGGCAGAAACACAAATTGCCAATACATTAGAAATACACACAGATAATGTACTGCTACCAGCAAACAGCACAATTAAATTTACACCAATACAAGAACTAAATTTAGCAGCAGATACAGATCAACTGCCAAATCTAGCACGAACTGATACAAATGCTACTGCTGAAAGGGCAGATTCCTTATTTACTAATCAAAATGACATATTTAATCTCAACAGTGATATTTTTGATCTGAATGGACTAGAGGTAGGAATTGCTGAATTAAATACCCTAGCCGATTTGTTTGAAGGTGATACTCCCGAACTAGAAATAGAAGCAGGTTGGCAACAACCAGAAATAGTAGAAACTACTACTAATATCATAGGAATTAGTGACAGTGAATTTGAAGATGTTGATCATGATTTCAGTGATATCCTGTCATTGGATAATGACACCAGCAATCATCAACCACAAAGGCATACCAATATTACAGAAGACCTAGCCCTATTATTCGGTGACACATTTTTAGAAACGGAAAATCCAGAACATAATGATGTGTCCCTGACTAATCCAAATTTAGAATTATCTGTCACCAATATTAACAGTGAAGACCTGGCGGTAGATACTCTAGAAATAGCACAATCTATTGAAGAAAATGATTTAACAAATATTAATGCTGTTGAATTAATAGGCAGTCTCTGGGAATTAACACCTGATGCTAATGAATCAATTTCTCTAGAAACAGTCACTTCATCAGCATCTTTAGGAACTGCCAACAGCTTGGATGATTTATTAGCAAATACAAATGCCGATGTTCTGGAGGAACTTGCTTTTGGTGAACCAGAATTAGAAACGAGCATTCCTCAATCAGAAAGCTTGTCTTTGGATAATTTGTTTGGCGAACTTACAACTCATACATCAGCCAATACAATCGCCACCACCGATGATTTAGAAATTAATGAGATAAATATATTTGCTTTACCAGAAACAATCTCAACAGCAAGTTCCCAAATAGAAGATGACTTCAACAACTTCTGGAATTCAACAGATATAACCTCAACATTGCCCCTGACTCCAGGAGTTAGAGAAGATGTGGTCAAGGAATTAGAGGATGATATATTTGCAGCCGCATCTGGGGAAACAGTAAATGATAGCCAGCAGTCGCAGGTCAGCCTCAGTTTTTACTTGGAAGACTTTGATTTCACTATTCCTAAGCCAGTAGAGACAGGATACATAACATCAAACACAGATGCAATTGATAACTTATTTGCTGACTGGACAGATTCCCAAACTACTTCTAGCACCGTTGATGATGATAAATTGTCCTTACCGACGATTGATAGCTTCTCCCAAGAGCCAGAAGTCCTGGATTTTATCCCAGAATTTACTCACCAATCTTCCCAAATAGATGCTGATTTAGAAGATTTGTTTGCTGGTTTTGATGACAATCACAATGAGAATAGACTAGCATTTTTAGAAAATGTAGTTACGAGTCTCTCAATTGATGAACACGATCAAATCACAGAGGTTGATCCTGATCAAGCTGTAGATCTCAGTTTGAGTGAACTAACACAGCTAGAATTATTAGACCAAGAGAGTGATACAGGTTTGGTACAAGAAGGTGAAATAGCTTTGGATTCTCAGTTGCTAGAATTGGAACTGGGACTAGAAGCAGAAATCACTGCTGATATCGCTGATCAAACTCCTGTCACCCTAGAAGAAGCACATCCGCAACAACTAGAACCAGAAATTACAGCCGCATCTACCCAGACAAATCAGGCGGCTATGGCAGAAGATGAATTTGCAGCCTTAGATGCCTTACTAGATCAAGAAGCAGATTTATCCACAAATCAGGTTTCCATCCCAGACTTGGATTTTGCGGCTTTAGAAGCATTGTTGAACACAGATGAAGTCCAAGCAACAGAAATTCCCACACCAGCACCGATAGTCGATCCACCTATGACTATTAAGGTTCCGAGTGCGATCGCATCTTCAGCACCCACAGATGAATTTAAGGAATTAGAGGATTTGCTCGCTCAAGCGGATCAAACCATGAACGCAGCAGGGAGAACTGCCAAATCCAATACCAGCAAAACACCACGTCCAAGTATTCGTCGTTTTAAAGAAGAAAGCATGAAGATTCCAGTCAAGCAACTGGATGAGATGAGTAACTTGGTTGGGGAGTTGGTAGTAAATCGTAATACCTTAGAACAGGATCATGAACGTCTGCGACAATCATTAGATAACTTGCTGATTCAAGTGCAACATCTTTCCGATGTGGGCGCAAGAATGCAAGAGTTATACGAGCGATCGCTTCTGGAAGCATCTCTGTTGAGTAGCCGTAGAACCAGAGAATATGGACATTCTAACCATGCCCATGACAGAGGGTTTAGCGAGCTGGAAATGGATCAATTTACCCTCTTCCATACACTCTCCCAAGAAACAATAGAATACATTGTGCGAGTCCGGGAGTCAGCCAGCGATATTGATTTTGTCACGGAAGAAACCGAACGAGTAGCTAGACAGTTCCGTCAAGTCACCACCCAACTACAAGAGGGATTGACCAGAGCGCGAATGGTACCTTTTGCCCAAGCTATTGATCGCTTGCGCCGAGGAGTGCGGGATAACGGTATTAAGTATGGAAAACAAGTTGATTTGGTGACAGAAGGGGCGGATACACCAATAGACAAGATGATTTTGGATCATCTGACAGATCCGCTCACTCATATGCTCAACAATGCGATCGCTCACGGGATTGAAACCCCAGAAGTCCGCAAAGCCAAAGGTAAACCACCGATAGGCACTATTACCATTCGTGCTTTCCACCAAGGCAACCAAACTGTCATTTCTGTCACCGACGACGGTGCTGGTATTGACCACGAAAAGGTGAAGCTAAAGGCGATTCAAAAAGGTGTTATCACACCAGAAGAAGCCCAAAAAATGACTCGCCAAGACTTTTATGAGCTGTTGTTCCTACCCAGTTTTAGCACTGCCGATGAAATTGATGATATCAAAGGCCGGGGTGTAGGCATGAACGTGGTGGAAAATGATATTAACGAAATTCGTGGCACAGTTAGCACCGATTCAGTATTGGGTAAAGGAACTACCTTCACCATTCGCTTACCACTGACCCTTCAGATTTGTAAGGCTTTGTGTTGTATCTCCGATAAGTCCAGAATTGCCTTCCCAATTGACGGCGTAGAAGACACACTAGATATACCCGTCACAGATATTCACAAAGATTTTGATGGACAATCATTTATTTACTGGCGCGATACCTCTCTACCATTCCGACCTTTACAGGAAATTTTAGCCTTCAATCGCCAGATCAGTCGCGGTAGTGTCTATAGCAGCACCAGAGAAGATGACATGGTTTCTGTCGTCGTTTTGCGATCTGGTAACACAATGGTGGCTTTACAAATTGACCAAGTTCTCAGCGAACAAGAAATTGTTATTAAACAATTTGAAGGTCCAGCCCCCAAACCAAGCGGTGTAGCTGGTGCGACAGTTCTCGGTGATGGTCGCATTATGCCCATTGCCGATGTTTTAGAAATTATCGACATCTTCCAAGGTAAGATGTCCAAACACATTGGTGGTGGTTCTTGGCAGCGGAAAGCCGTTCCTCTCATGCATGAAACCCCAGATGTGAAGATTGAACCCACAGTTTTGATTGTGGATGACTCAATCACTGTCCGGGAATTACTGTCTCTCACCTTTAACAAAGCAGGTTATCGCGTTGAACAAGCCCGTGATGGTCAAGAAGCCTGGGATAAACTGCGTTCGGGTTTACCTTGCGATATCGTCTTCTGTGACATCGAAATGCCCAGATGTGATGGGCTGGAATTGCTCTCTCGTATCCAAAAAGATGGTACTCTCAATCACTTACCTATAGCCATGCTCACTTCACGGGGTGCTGATAAACATAAACAAATGGCTGTTCAACTCGGTGCTAGTGGTTACTTCACCAAACCTTATTTAGAAGAAGCACTGCTAGAAGCAGCTACCCGGATGCTGAGAGGGGAGAAATTAGTAATGGCTTAGGGGTGTAGGGGTGTAGGGGTGTAGGGGTGT
>NZ_LUFH02000035.1 GCF_001586785.1 Sphaerospermopsis aphanizomenoides BCCUSP55 | reverse complement strand
AAATAATATATAATAATAGCTAACAATGTAATTGCTAATTTATACAGGAATTATATATGTTTGTAATGTAAGTAAATGTATTGATTTGGAGGCTAAAATGATTAAGAATATTGAAATTAAAAATTTTAGATGCTTCGACAATTTAAAAGTATCTGGGTTCGAGAAAATTAATTTAATTAGTGGAAAAAACAATGTTGGTAAAACTGCATTATTAGAAGCATTATTCCTCAATATTACACCAAGACCAGATACTATTTTTTTGTTGCGGCAAGTAAGAAGAGAATCGTCTAAATTGAGTAGATCATTACCAGAAAGAACCTGGAACAACTTCTTTTATCAACAAAATAAAAGTAGCGAAATTGTTATTGAATCTACTCTTGAAAACGGTTCTTCAAAAATGGTTGAGGTGTTTATTGATGAATCTGTGCAAAATTTAGAAGATACCTATCAACAGGATAATGATGATGATAATGAAAAACTTATCAGTCTTTTTTCAGGAAGTCAGTCTGTATTATCTGTGATGCATTTGAAAACAAGAATTAATAATAAAGAAGCTTTTGAAAATCTAATTATTTCTAGTGCTAAGGGTATCATAGCTAGGGACATAAAAGTTCCTGACATAAAAAATGCTTTCTTCATCCCCTCTTTTTTGAGAGTTTCTAGCAGGGAATTGACAGAAGAGTTTGACAAAGCTCTTTTGAATGAGAAAAGAGAAAATGAGCTTCTACGAGCCTTTCAGAGTATTGATTCTTCCATTATTGGTGTAGAGAGTTTGAGTATAGGTGAACCAACTCTTTATGTTAAGAGAGAAGGAGAAAGTAAGTTGCCTTTGTCTTTGTTCGGTGATGCAATAAATCGCATTGCTGATATGATTTTAAGAATTGTAAATAATGAAAATAGCATTTTGTTGATTGATGAAATAGAAAATGGCATTCATCACTCTAACCAAGCTGCTTTTTGGAGTATTATTTACAGGTTAGCTAATGAATTAAATGTACAAATATTTGCAACTACACATAGTTTAGAAATGATTGAAGCTTTTATAAAATCTGGTTCAGATTATCAAAATATGGCTGCTCATTTTGAGCTAACAAAACATCTAAAGACAGGCAAGATACTTGCCATTAAACGAGATTTAAATACTTTAGAGTATGGAATAAGTCATAAAAAGGAGGTGCGAGGTGAGTAGTAATATTTTGATTGTAGAAAGCAATAATGATAAATATTTTTTACAGGCAATTATTCGTTACCTCAATTTTAATATAGAAGTTGCACCTCCGATTATTCTTTCAGAAGATGATTATAGGTCGATGAATGGATTAAATCAAACAAAACTAAAAGATGCTCTCAAAGATTTAAAAGCTGACATACAAAAGGGCGAGATTGAAAGGGTAGGTATTGTTATTGATATTGATGACAAGGGAGAACGTGAGAGAATCAATTTTATTAATGAGTGTATTCAAGAAGTTTTTCCGGGTTCACCATTACTTACAAAAGTTAAACAATACATAAATATAAATTTTGATGGTTTCAATATCCAACTGGCTTGCTATTTTACCAACGTTGATGGAAAAGGAGAACTGGAAACAGTCCTACGAAATATTAAGAGTAAAAATTCTGATTATGCTGATTGCTTAGAAAGTTGGAAAAATTGCCTGAATGATCATGGTCAAGAAATCACTATTAAAGACTTTGATAAATTCTGGGTTTCTATATATCTAAGATTTGATACTTGCTCAAAACGGGACAAAAAGCAAGCCGAGCGTAAATGTAGTTTTGAGTATGCGATGGAGAAAAAAGCAGAGATTTGGGATTTTGAGCATCCTACTTTAAATAATTTGAAAGAATTTCTGCAAATGTTTACTTAATTCTAAATTAAAATAAACAATTATTATTTTATTCTTACAATAGATTTGATTATCTCTCAATCCCCCACCTTTCTAAATATCCAACCCCAACACTGTTAACTCCGGCGGATGCTCCACAGTAAACTGATAATATACCTCCTGCTTTTCCTGCGCTGCTAACACAATATCCCACTCCAAAATACCAATTTCACTTAATTGAATTTGCGGGTTAGAACGAGTTAGCCTCACCTTAATTTGCTCATTCCGACTCACAGGTAATTGATCAGTTAATTTCAAACTTGCTTCTTTATTTAACAAATTAGTAATTACCACCCGATAAGCATAAGTAACACGGCGTTGACTACTCATCAGCTTTTTATCTACCTGACGTTCAACTAAATCCCGTTCAATTTTTAAACCTTCATCTATACCTAAATTAATTTTAAATTCCTGTCCTGGAGCAATATTTTCTAATTGAGTTGCACCGACAAAAATAGTATCCCGAAAAATATTTGCTTTCCCTGGTAATAAAACTGCACCATCTGAACTATTTTTCACATTAGCTTGCAAATAAGCAAAACTAACTAAACGCGGCATTCCCACATAATTAAATTTACAAGGAAAATCATCTTGAAAAATTGTAGTTTTATGAGGTGCGCCATCACTAGGAATATTACCACCACTATTAAGTTTAAAAGTAACTACGCTGCCTTGTTTAGATACTTCAGTAACAACTGTTTCTGCTTGCAGAGAAAGTTCTTCATCCTCCTCTGTTACTTGTTTTGACATACTGCTAGGTGCTGGTAACAGCACAGCCATAGCAGGTGGAGGAGACATGGAACGCTGCACAGTTAAAGTATCGTTAGCGCGAAGATGTGGAGTGTCGATATACCAAGGTTTGAGCTTGGGTGGAAGTGTACCTAATCCTGGTTTAGCAGTAGAAAGAGTTAAAGCCACGTCTAACCAATCTTCCCCTGTGGTTTGGGTAATTTCTGCCAGATAAGTTAGATGTAAAATATTGCTGGTACTATCAACTCGTAAATCATAAAGTGGTTTCCAACTAGCACGATTTACCACATAAGACATTTCTAATTCAAACTCACCTTCACCGCTAACTTCCAACCCCACAATTATGCTTAAACTTTCTTTGGGTTGGGGTGTTTGGATTTTTTGTAAGGCGCTACGCAGTGATTGTAATTGTTTATCTAACTCATGTTGTTGAGTTTTACATTCTCCTGATGCGATCGCATATTCGCTATACTGGCTACCAATAAAATTCAAAAAATCTAAAGTTTCACTCAAGCTGAGATTCTTCCGCGACAAACTTTGAGCAAAAGGTTCTTCCGTCTTATCTCCCAACCCAGCAATAAAATTAGATTGTAATGCCAAGGCATCTATTTGCGCTTGCAGATGGCGTTTTTCTGCCTCTAATTGCTGAATTTGTCTCGTTAACTGTGCTACTCGTTCCGCCACTGGTTCAGTAGTATAGATGCGATCGCTGCTAACTCCCAACAACCGCACTCCTACAGTTCCAGTACCACTGACTCTCACAGACTCAGTTTCCAGAGTTACAGGTAATGGTGTAATTAATAACTCCCGTTCTTCTCCCGTTAAGGAGACAACACCTCGTCTTGTAACTAAAGCTTTGTCCCCATAAACAGTGACAGCAACAATTTTGCTTTGTACTGTTTTGCGCCAAGATGATAATTCCGGGTTATTCATCGCCAATTTCCCCCCTTGTGTATCAGTTAACAGCAATCAGTTATCAGTTATCACTGTCACCTTTTGCCTGTTACCTGATTTAATGGTTCTGCTGGTTAATTGTCAATGGTTTCCGGTTTCACAGTCAAGCGTTGGGTGTAGAGTAGGGTCGTAGTTTGATCACCCGACTTTTTCTTTATCCCCTACACCCCACAACCTACCCCCTACACCCTAGTTCCGGTAATACTTTGAGGAGCTATGCTTTCCTCGACAATCTTCTTAGCCGCATCCAACAGATACTGATAATAAGTACGAGCGACAATTGATAATTGTTTGCCTGCTGGGTGAGCTATGTACCAAATACGCTTAATCGGAAAATGCTGCACATCCAAAATGCTGAACTCATGAGCATCTGTCAACAAGGTATGACGAGATAAAATCGAAATCCCTAAACCCCCAGCTATGGCTTGTTTAATCGCTTCATTACTTCCTAATTCCAACTTCACCTTCACCTTTACCCCATGTTCATCAAACAGAGACTGCACAGCACGACGAGTACCTGAACCAGGTTCGCGCATAATAAACGGTTCTTCTGCCAAACGTTCTATGGGAATATTTTTCTCCTGTGCCAAAGGATGGCCAACAGGTGCAAAAACTACCAAAGGGTTTTCTAAAAAAGGCTCGAAATTGACATCTACATGATCTGGCACTTGACTCATAATATACAAGTCATCCAGATTAGCAATCATGCGCTCCAAAATTCCTTCATGATTGGTAACTTGCAGTGAGATATCAATTCCAGGGTAAAGTTGACAAAATGGACCCAACAAACGCGGGATTATATATTTTGCCGTAGTAATCACAGCCAATCGTAATTGACCTTGTTTCAATCCTTTTAAATCTGCCACAGTCATCTCAAATTGAGCTATGGTCTCAAAAATTTGGCGACAAGTGGCAAACAACTCTCTTCCTGCTTCCGTCAAAAATAACCGCTTTCCCACCTGCTCGAATAATGGCAAACCCACCGATTTTGTTAGCTGCTTAATTTGCATAGAAACGGTCGGTTGGGTGAGAAATAATTCCTCAGCAGCACGAGTAAAGCTACCGTGCCGTGCAGCGGCCTCGAACACCTTCAATTGGTGCAGCGTCGCTTGGTTCAATCTAATTCTCCTCTAATAGCAATTCTTTAGACATATATTTAGTATCACTGCACACTAGCAAGTTTATGTAGTGTCACACATACCAACTTATGAGTCTAATTATAGATAAAACTCTATCTTCGCTATCAGAAGTGTGGTATTGGACTTATGGAATCAAGAAGTTATTATCAAAACAACACAAAACGTAAGATGCCTTCCAACCAAAGATGAATGCTGAATATCCAAGTTATTGATTATTCATCATTCATCATTCATCAACCCACAATTCTTCTTTCACTTTGACAGGCAATTTGGCCAAATCTGGTAATTCTACTGCCTCGGCATCAACAATTTTATCCTTGATATTCAAGGGAATATTTAACGGTTCACGTTCTTCAACCCAACAACTAGCCACTGGTAAGGTTTGCTCCAACTCATCCAAAGGTCGAGGAATGACCATGACTGCGTTTAACTCACCAATTCTTTCTGCCTCATACATCCCAGCTTCCACAGCTACAGCCACATTAGCTACCGTACCGCGAATAATAGCTGTACATAAACCAGCCCCAATTTTTTCATAGGAGGCTAAATGTACATCTGCGGCTTTAAGCATGGCATCACAAGCACCTACCATTGCCGGAAAGCCTCGTGTTTCTACCAACCCAATTGCTTGATTACTCAGACGGCTGTAATTGCCATCTTCCATCATTTGACTTAGGCGGTTAATAGGTAAAACTATATCTAAATTGGGATAAGGGCGAGGAATCACCAAGCTAGAAACCAATTGTCCAAACTGTTCTGCTGTTTGTACACCAGCTTCTACAGCCAAACGCACATCAGCAATGCCACCCCGGACAATCGCCGTACAGTGACCACTACCAATTTTTTCATAGCCTACTAAGTGGACTCCAGCCGATTTCAACATCATATCAGCAGTACCAACTATAGCCGGAAAGCTGAGGGTCGATACTAAACCCAAGGCCGTATCCTTGAGGTTGTCGCGGCGACGTGATGCCTGGATGGTGCTAAGAGAGCGTTGATTATATGTTTCCATATTTATTTACCAGGATACTCACAAAACTGACAACTAACAATTAGCACTTACTCTGATGAATGATCGGAGTTTTCGTCGCTCAAGGATTGCCGATGGGGAAACAATGTGATCAACAGTCTGTTAATGCTTCCTTGTCCATATATCTGTGTCCCAAAAGTGTTATTGGGTTCAGTGTTAGCTGGACTGGGTTCGGATTCCTGAATGTTAGTTTCTGGAGAACCTGGGAGAGTGGTTTCTGTTGGGGTGGAGTCAGTAACCAGAGGCGTTTGAGCTACTGGTGGAGACTGGCTTTTCGGAGTAGGAGAAGGTGGAGATACGGAAGTAGATTGTTGTTGGAAATTTATAAAGGCGGCAGCAGAGAATTGAGTAGAAGTAATTACTTTTTTCTCTGGTTGTTGTTCAGGAGGATTCGTAGTAGCGGTATCTGTAGAAGTTGGTACTTCTGGTGGATTTGATTCAATATTTGCCTCAATTTGCCGACTGCTATCTCCCAAAATCGAACCTGGTGGTACTACTTGTTGAGGTGTGACAGAACAGTTAAATACCGTAGTAGCTGCACCGATACAAGCATTAGCTCCAATTTTGCCTTGGCCAACCATCAAAAAGCCGGCTCCCAGGTTTGCTCCTGCTTCTATTTCTAGGATACCCTCATTGACTTGGAGAATTGACCCCATGCCAATACAGACTCCAGGACCAATAATAATTTTACTGTTGGCAGCTGCTTGGAGTATTACCCCTGGTGCTATTACGGCGCTTTTATGAATATTTACGTCGCCACTAATATGAGAATCAAAACTGTCGCCCAGGCGTAGCAGCGGCACAGACATGGAATTTTTTACCTCGGAAGCCGGAAAAATAAGTATTGAGAATAATTTTGAGATGGGGAAGCAGGGGAAGAAAAATTAATTCTTTATTGTTCAACTCTTCTTTCTTTTGCCTCTTGCCTCTTGCCTCTTGCCTTCTGTCACCTGTCACCTGTCACCTGTCACCTAAATTATGGACGTTGGATAATTGCTTCTAACACGCGGCGCTTGGCTGCGGGGTCGATGCCAATTAAGCGTACATATTCGCCAGCATATTCAGAGAGGAAAGCTTCTAAGGCAGCGATCGCATCTCTTTCATTTGTGGCTTGAATTTGACCGCAGCTGGCCCAAGTTCCTGTGCGGAAACGTCTTTGGTCTACGTGTTCAACGCTAATTTTCAAACCACCTTGTAATAATTGGCGCAGTTGGTCTACTACTTCTGCACTCAACCGGGTGCTAGTTGCTGTTGCTGTTGCTGTTCCACCACCGTAGGTAGCTACTGTTGTTTTCGCGCTACCAGAAGCTACTACTTGACCGTTAGGACGTTGAATGATGGCTTCTAATACGCGACGTTTAGCTTTGGTGTCAATGCCAATTAAACGGACGTATTCACCTTGATGAGAAACCATACATTGTTCCAAAGCTGCAACTACATCATTAGCTGAGGTTGCTTCAATGGGATTACAGCTTTGCCAAGTACCTGTGCGGAAACGGCGCTCATCAACGTGTTCTGTACCAATTTTGTAACCATTAGCCAAGAGTTGGCGAATCTGGTTCACAGTTTCTCCACTGAGGCTACCACTAGCAACTGCACCGTTACCATTACCATTGCCGTTACCGTTGTAGCTGCTGTAAGATGCAGCCGCAGGAGCTTTAAAACTAGATGTACTTGTAGCTACTACACCATCTGGACGTTGGATAATAGTTTCTAATACCCGTTTTTTACCATTGTCAATACCGAACAAACGCACGTACTCGCCACTGTGGTCTGCTAAACAAGATTCCAATGCGGCGATCGCCTGTCCTAATGATCTAGTGTCAATTGGCTGGCAGCTTTGCCAAGAACCTGTGCGAAAACGTCTTTGATCAACGTGTTCTGTACCAATTTTATATCCTTGTTCTAGTAGATAACGCACCTGTTCTACTGTTTCTGCACCCAAACCATTGCTTGCCACTTCACTACTCCTTTCCAATTCTTCAACAGTAATATTTGTATAAGTTTTAGCTAGTTCATCCCGAATGGGAGCAATACACTTGCTATCCTCTGCACAGCGATAACCGGCTCTTAAAGCCTGGTTAATACCCACAACGTGGTGAGCAAATTGCTGATCCTGCGCTTGTACATCTGGCAATCTATCAGCTTGTTGCTGTGTAGTAATGATTGAACCAGAAGCTACATATTTCCCTGGGGGAATTTCTACATCTTGGATTAAAGCGTGCATCATCACGATGCAACCTGCCCCTACCCTGGCATTAAATACTGTGGAGCGAAAGCCAATAAAGCAGCTGTCACCAACATAAGCTGGCCCATGAATTAGCGCCATGTGGGTAATAGAAGCATTTTTGCCAATCCATACCGAGTATTCTTTGCCATCATCGCCAACTACTCGGCCTTGCTCCAACCCATGAATGACTACACCATCTTGAATATTAGTATTCTCACCGATATGAAAGGGTGTGCCTTCATCTGCTCTAATCGAAGTTCCTGGAGCAATAATCACATTCGCCCCCAGGTGTACATCTCCAATTAGGTTTGTAGAAGAATGTACAAATGCGGTTTGATGGATATCGGGTTCAGCTAAACTCCTTGACCACGGGGTTGGGGGTGCCGCCGTGCTGCGGACTGCCATTGTGAGATTCCTCCTGAAATAAGCTTTTTGTCAGTTCTCAGTGGTCGGTTCTCAGTGGTAAGTTCTCAGTGATCAGTTCTCAGTGATTCAGTTCTCAGTTGTCAGTGGTTATTTTCCCCCTGCTCCCTGCTCCCCGCTCCCCTGCTGCTTCCCACTGTCACCTGTTCCCTGTCACCTGTCACCTATATCCTGACTATCTATATTGGTCTTTTTTGCTGTAAATGAGGCGATCTTCTACGTGAATAGTATCTATTATCGCCACCACTGCTGCATCTAGTGGACGTTGTTCGTTGCCTTGCAACTGTCTGGCCGCACTCCCACGGCTGACAAGTACCCACTCATCTAATCCTGCCCCTACACTGTTGTCGGCAGCTACTTCGTATTCTGGCAGGAGATTACCGTTTTCATCTACTAATTGCAACATGAGTAGTTTCACACCTCTGAGACTAGGATCTTTTTGGGTGCTAACTACAGTGCCACGTACTTTGGCAATTTGCATTTAACTACGGTCTTCTACCGAAAGGACGAATGGCGTTAACTCCTTCCCGGAATTGCTCTACATCTTCTGTATAACGAATTGGTAGGACATATTCCAAGTTTTCATGAGGACGAGCAATAATATGGGTAGACAGCACTTGTCCACCATTTACACGCTTAACGTTGTCTACTCCAGCAGCTACTGAAGCTTGAACTTCGGAAACGTCTCCCCGCACGATTACTGTTACCCGACCGCTACCAATTTTTTCGTAGCCGACTAAGGTAACGCGAGCTGCTTTCACCATCGCATCAGCAGCTTCTACTACTGCTGGAAAACCCAGCGTTTCAACCATTCCTACTGCAATCGACATTATTTTAATCCTTAATTCAAGTTTATTCCTGGGAAAAATTTACACTCAAGTACGCAACCCCGTTAATCACTTTGTGTCAACAGTTTTTAGGTTCGGAACTGTTCTACTGCTTCGGTATAACGAATTGGTAAGACGTATTCTAGGTTTTCGTGAGGACGGGCAATAATGTGAGTAGACAACACTTCACCACCATTTACTCTTCTAGCTGCTTCAATCCCAGCCGCTACTGAAGCTTGCACTTCAGATACATCACCCCGGACAATCACCGTCACGCGGGCGCTACCGATTTTCTCATATCCTACTAAGGTAACACGGGCTGCTTTCACCATCGCATCAGCAGCTTCTACTACTGCTGGAAAGCCTTTAGTCTCAATCATTCCAACTGCAATTGGCATCGCAGAACTCCTAAAAATTTAATGCAATCTGTACTATGGGCGGAAAATTTTGACGGGGATGCTGATCTTGAGAGAAGAAAACACTTCTAAATTTAAGGATATGAAACCTTGGCATCCCTGGCAACATAAATTACTATAATAGTTTGTAATAAAAAAGTTTTAAAAAACTTAACAAAACTTAATACGCCACCAGAATCTATTAAAGTTTACGGATTCCTAGAGCGGCCACTTATGCTTTATAATTTCTTTATCACATTTCCAAAACAACATTCATAATCAAGTCTAATCCTATCTGGTGAGGGTTGATCAGAGGCTGTATATTCTACTGTCTCAGTCTTTCCTCTAGTTTTGCTATTTGGACATAGATTTAAATAAACGATATATTAATTTTTCAAATATATCATATAAACTTCTCTACTGAGAGTAGAAATACAAATTTGTAATGGGAGGATTTCTGAACAAAAGTAAATGCTTTTAAATATGTAAGCTTATATTTAACTGGCATTTAATAGGGGTT
This sequence comes from Sphaerospermopsis aphanizomenoides BCCUSP55, assembly GCF_001586785.1. Classification (GTDB taxonomy): domain Bacteria; phylum Cyanobacteriota; class Cyanobacteriia; order Cyanobacteriales; family Nostocaceae; genus Sphaerospermopsis_A; species Sphaerospermopsis_A aphanizomenoides_A. The sequence continues at coordinate 41,323 of NZ_LUFH02000035.1, read as the reverse complement.
GTTGAGGTAAAAATGCTGAGGCAAATTTAGGAGAAGAAAAGTTAAAAAAACCTGATTTTTACTGCTATTAACTTTTAAGAAGCAAATGATTGTTTTAAAGTTGTTTAAGAAACTAAAGGCTGAATCGTCAAGGAAAATTTAAATGAATGAGTTTCTATTTTTCACAAGTTGGTTTGTGCCTTTTTATAGCTTATTGGGTGCGATTTTAACCTTGCCTTGGAGCATAGGAATAATTCAACGTACAGGTCCACGACCTGCGGCATACCTCAATTTGTTAACGACCTTGGTAGCTTTTATCCATAGCCTGTTTGTATTTCAAGATATTTGGCATAGAGATCCAGAAACTTTAGTAATTACTTGGTTTCAAGCCGGGGATTTTAACTTAACATTTGCCTTAGAACTATCGCCAGTTAGTATTGGGGCAATAGTTCTAATTACAGGGTTAAGTCTGTTAGCCCAAATTTATGCTCTGGGTTACATGGAAAAAGATTGGTCATTAGCAAGGTTTTTTGGGTTACTGGGATTTTTTGAAGCAGCTTTGACTGGTCTAGCGATTAGTGATTCTTTGTTCCTTAGTTATGCCCTGTTGGAAGTCCTCACCCTTTCTACTTACTTGCTGGTGGGTTTTTGGTATGCTCAACCATTGGTAGTAACGGCGGCGCGAGATGCGTTTTTAACTAAGCGGGTGGGAGATTTGCTATTGCTGATGGGTGTGGTTACTCTTTCAACTCAGGCTGGTAGTTTGAACTTTTCCGATTTGTATGAGTGGGCGCAAACAGCTAACTTAAATTCATTGACCTCAACATTACTAGGTATAGCTTTGATTGCCGGACCTGCTGGTAAATGCGCCCAGTTTCCCCTACACCTGTGGTTAGATGAGGCAATGGAAGGACCCAACCCAGCATCAGTAATGCGAAACTCCCTAGTGGTGGCTGGTGGTGCTTATGTATTATATAAAATTCAACCATTGCTGGCACTCTCACCAGTGGCGCTGAATGCCTTAGTTGTGATGGGGACAGTAACGGCGGTGGGAGCAACATTAGTATCGCTGGCGCAAATTGATATTAAACGCGCCCTATCCCATTCTACCAGTGCCTATATGGGATTGGTGTTTTTGGCAGTGGGTTTGCAACAGGGAGGTGTGGCCTTGATGTTGCTCTTAACTCATGCGATCGCCAAAGCATTATTATTCATGAGTTCTGGGTCTATCATATACACTACTCAAAGTCAAGACTTGACAGAAATGGGTGGTTTGTGGTCACGGATGCCAGCAACAACTACAGCTTTTGTCGTCGGTTCAGCAGGAATGGTAACGCTGCTACCACTAGGAAGCTTCTGGGCAATGTTGGCTTGGGCTGATGGTTTGGTAAAAGTTAGTCCTTGGGTGATTATAGTTTTAGTGTTAGTCAATGGCTTGACAGCCTTGAATTTAACCAGAGTCTTCCGATTAATATTCTGGGGTAAACCGCAACAAAAAACTCGCCGCGCCCCAGAAGTGGGTTGGCAAATGGCTTTGCCAATGGTGACTTTAACCATATTGACCTTGCTCTTACCACTGATGTTACAGCAATGGTACTTACTCCCAGGTTGGGAAAGTATTGATTGGTACGTAGTTTCAGCTTTGCTTGCTTCCACTGTTTTAGGAGTGGGTATTGGCTCAACAATCTATCTACACAAAGGTTGGTCAAGATCCACAATTCTCGGATGGAGATTTGTGCAAGATTTATTAGGGTATGATTTTTACATTGACCGAGTTTATCGTTTCACCATAGTGAGTGCAGTAGCATTGTTATCCCAGATTTCCTCTTGGTGCGATCGCTATTTAGTAGATGGTATGGTGAACTTGGTTGGCTTTGCTGCCATTTTCGGGGGACAAAGTTTAAAGTACAGCATTTCCGGTCAATCTCAAGGTTATATGTTAACCATCCTCGTTGTGATCAGCGTTCTTGGTTTCTTCATTAGCTGGTCATTGGGTTTACTCGATAAATTGCCGTTTTAGGAGGCAGAAGGCAGAAGGCAGGAGGCAGGAGGCACAAGGCAGGAGGCACAAGGCAGGAGGTATATATTTCTCCCTATCACCCCATCACCCTATCACCCCACCACCCCATCTTCCCATCTCCCCTACACCCTACACCCTACAAATTATCATGCTGAGTACATTGATTTTGCTACCTTTATTGGGTGCAGCGTTAATCGGTTTTTATCCTGCTGTGATCAGCGGAAAACTAGCCCGTAGAGTAGCGTTGACTTTTGCGGTCATAATTTTTTTATGGACAGTTTTCCTCACAATTCAGTTTGATCCAGGACAAGCCGGACAACAGTTTGCTGAGTCTCTGCCCTGGATAGATGCTTTAGGCTTAAACTATAATCTAGGTATAGATGGTTTATCCTTGCCATTGCTGCTTTTAAATGGACTCTTGACAGGTATTGCTATCTATAGTAGTGATGAATCTCTTCAACGTCCTAGATTTTATTATTCCTTAGTCCTGCTGTTAAGCGCAGGAGTAACAGGTGCATTTTTAGCACAGGATTTATTGTTATTCTTCCTGTTTTATGAGCTAGAATTGATACCTTTGTATTTGCTAATTGCAATCTGGGGTGGTGCAAGACGGGGTTATGCAGCTACAAAGTTTCTGATTTACACTGCTGTTTCGGGAATCTTAATTTTAGCGAGTTTCCTAGGAATGGTGTGGTTGAGTGATTCTCCTAGTTTTGGACTAGCAACCTTGAATGCTCACACTCTACCTTTAGGGACACAAGTATTATTACTAGTAGGAATTTTGGTAGGTTTTGGGATTAAAATTCCTCTAGTTCCGTTCCATACTTGGTTACCAGATGCCCACGTTGAAGCTTCTACACCCATTTCTGTACTGTTAGCTGGGGTATTGTTGAAATTAGGAACTTACGGTTTACTCAGATTTGGGATGAACTTGTTACCTGATGCTTGGGAATATGCAGCACCAACCTTAGCAACATGGGCAGTGATTAGTGTACTCTTTGGTGCTTCCTGTGCGATCGCTCAAACTGACATGAAAAAAATGGTAGCCTATAGTTCTATTGGACACATGGGCTATATCTTGTTAGCAGCAGCAGCAGGTACACATTTAAGCGTTTTGGGTGCTGTCATGCAAATGATTAGTCACGGCTTAATTTCTGCCATGCTGTTTTTGGTGGTAGGAGTGGTGTATAAAAAAGCTGGTAGTCGTGACTTAGATGTGATTCGGGGACTGCTGAACCCAGAACGGGGAATGCCTGTCATTGGGACTTTGATGGTTTTGGGAGTCATGGCCAGTGCAGGTATACCGGGAATGGTAGGTTTTATTTCCGAATTCATTATTTTCCGGAGTAGTTTTGAGGTTTTCCCAGTCCAAACCCTGATCTCAATGCTGGGTACGGGTTTAACAGCAGTTTACTTCTTAATTCTGCTCAACCGAGCTTTTTTTGGCCGATTGTCTGCACAAGTTACTAATTTACCACGGGTTTATTGGAGCGATCGCATTCCCGCATTTATCTTAGCTGTGTTAATTGTCGTTTTCGGCATCCAACCTGCTTGGTTAGCGCATTGGAGTCAAGCTACTATTACAGCAATGGTCAATACACCAAGTTTAGTAGCAAATGTATCTGTAGATCAAGCGGAAAAAAATTAGAAGATGTTAGGTTTGTAGTAGGTATTAGGAATACTACGACCTCGTCTTTTAAATTTATCGAAATCAGACCTACTTATAGCAGGTGACTCTTGACAGGTGACTCCAGTTGAAAGGCTTTTAGTGTCTATGTTTTATCATCTGTTGATGTCCTAACCACCTTGACTGTTGCTATATTTTTAATCTTCTGGAGAAATAGTAATGCTTAATATGAAAAATAAACCTGCAAATCATCCCTTAATTGAATATATTCAACGCTTACAAACTGGTCAAGCATTACTTAAAGACAGTCCTGAAAATGTTTTAGAAGTTGTCGGGATTCTGAAAAGTTATGGTATAGTTTTAGATGCCTATTCAAAAAATCTAATTTACATTGCCGAACATCAATTTTTAATAAATTTTCCATTTTTTAAATATTTTGATGGAGAGGTTTCTTTTAATAAATTACTGCGTCACTGGTGGCATGACCGGATTAATTTTGAATATGCAGAATATTGCATGAAAACAATGATGTGGCATGGTGGCGGTGGTTTAGATGCCTATTTAGATAGTCAGGAATTTGCTGATAGATGCAAAGTTGTGATTAATGCTAAATTGAAAAATAATCCGGTAATGTTGGGTATAAATCAACTGTTTCCCGATTTTTTAATCGAACAGTTGCGCGTCTCTGCCTATTACAGTGGGTTAGGTCAATTTTGGCGAGTCATGGCTGATATCTTCCTCAGTTTATCAGACCTCTACGACCAGGGTAAAATTAAATCAATTCCTGAAGTTGTAGACCATATTAAAGCAGGTTTAGTCGCAGATGCTTTAAGACCAATTACCTATAGTGTAAAAATTAGAGATAAAGTCTATGAAATCATTCCCAAATCAGTTGGTTTAACCTTCCTTGCGGATACCGCAGTTCCTTATGTAGAAGCAGTATTTTTCCGAGGAACTCCGTTTTTAGGTACAGTTTCTCTGAACGCCCAAGCATACCAAGTTCCCCCAGATCAATCACGATTTCAATATGGTGCATTATACGCTGATCCTTTACCTATTGGCGGTGCGGGTATTCCTCCCACATTATTAATGCAAGATATGCGCCATTATTTACCAGATTATTTACATGAAATTTATAAACGCAGTCTGAGGGGTGAAGATGATTTGCGGGTGCAAATTTGTATGAGTTTCCAAAAGTCGATGTTTTGTGTAACTAGTGCTGCAATTTTGGGGCTATTACCTTATCCTGTGGATACGGAAGATCAGTCTGAACAAACTGCTAACCTTGTTTATTTAGAAAAATGGATGGATAGGTTAAAAACTTCGCAGATATTGGAAGTTAATAAATAGGATAGTCAGTAAATTGCATTTGCAACAGAAAGGGCGGGCAAGATGCCCACCCCACAAGATTTGTAGAGGATGTTTTTTATATTTCTGGTTCTATTCCTAAAGCGCGTAGTTGGGCAGTTAAACGATTTGCCTTTTCTTCACCAGTTAACAATAAATTACCATCTAAATCCCACCACCGCAACCAGGGTAAATCCATATTTTGATATTCTCCTTGCCAAATACCTAATTCTATTTCCATAGGTGTAATTGGATAATGTCCGCGTTCGTTGGCTGATAATAAATAATATTGTCCTTCTATTAAGTGATAGACTTCAATACTGGCTTTATTAACTTCATAAATACCATAAAAAGCTGGTCTAATTACCTGTTCATAAATCCAAAATTTACCCTGCCAAGGTGTTTTATCTCGTTCTTCTATACCATCTCCAGAAACAAATTCTAAAACAATTAATGGGGCAATATATTCTTGCCAAAGGACATAGAAACGACGGATTTTTCCATTTAATAAAGGTGGGACATTGGGGACATAAAACCAGTCTGGAGATTCTGCACCGCGTTCTGGTGGGTCAGTAATACGCCAATAAATACCGCAATCTTGACCTATGGTATATTGTCCATCTGAATGGCGTTTTTCTAATACTGGTGTGATGGACTGGGTTAGTAAAATGCTTTGGGGATGTTCCTGGAAATTGTTTACAAATGTACCGTTAGATTCTGGGAGTTGGGTATGGTCTGGGAGACTGGTTTCTGTGTAGGGGCGGTTGGTTGCAGAGGTCATGGTGTCCTCGCGTGTTGTGAGGTTTGTTTTAGTGTAGCAAGGTAGGGGAAGTTGGGGTAGGGATGACTGACAGCATTTTGAATATAGCGATCGCAATTCTCAGTAATTCCATTTTTAGGGATATCACCTGTTTATAAATTCTGTCTACCATAAACTGAAGCATTAAGTTAAAATTTAATTACAACCTATATTTGTGATTTTAACTATGGTAAATTCCTGCAATCAATCCTCAATATCCTTAGAATCTCTCATCAGTGAAATTGAAGCAACACCCCAGGAATACTGGACAGAATTACTAGACACATTACGCCAGTTTCGTAAGCAAATTAGTTTACAAAACTCACCCATTATCAATCCAGAACAAGCCCAAAAAAATCAGGCAGCAATTGAGCTTTTAGACTCTTGGCTGAATGAAAATGAAGATGCTACTGAACATCAACAAGCCTGGGAATTTCTCAAAAATAACCTTGATGAAGATCGTTTATCTGATCGTCCTTTATTTCCATGAATCGTTTAATTTTATTAGACTCTGGTCCTCTAGGAATGGTGACAAATCCTAAAGCAAAAGGTCTTCCTCTAGCCTGTCAACAATGGTTAAAAAGACTTTTAGCACGAGGTGAACGGTTTGCAATCCCGGAAATTGCAGATTATGAAGTACGTAGAGAATTACTGCGTGCAAATTTATTAAAAAGTGTCCATCGTCTCGATAACTTAAAACAAACCCTTGAATATATTCCTATTCAAACAGAGACAATGGTATTAGCAGCAAAGCTTTGGGCAGAAGCAAGACAAACGGGACAACCTACAGCTGATGCTAAAGCTTTGGACGGAGATATTATTCTCTCTGCTCAAGCTCTTATTCTTGCTGATGAAACGACAGAAGTAATAGTTGCTACCACTAATGTTGGTCATTTGAGCCGATTTATTACGGCTTGTGATTGGCAGCTGATCAATTAACAAAATTATAGGGCGATCGCTTATCATTCTCCAACTAAAATTTCATCACCCGATAATTGCAATAAATCTAGTATTCCACCTCTAGATAAAAAGATGAGAGGTGAAGTATTAATCACAGGTCTTTCAGCTAAGTTCTAATTCTCTTTGTAGGTCTTTTAAGGTGTGGGGTAAGAAAATTAGGGGAGCGTCACTTTCTCTATCCAACCAAATTCAGCCTAAAAGAGCTTTTTATGCGAAAATCTAATTTAAGTATTTTGGGAATTGCAAAAATGGCTTGGGTAGCAGGTGATCAGTTGCAAGGTGGAAAATACACCATTGAAAAAGAGTTGAGAAGTGGACGATTTGGTATTACTTATTTAGTTAGAAACAAAAATAATGACCGCCAAGTTATTAAAACCTTAGATGGTAATTTACTAACATCTCTGAATCAATCAGAACGAGAACGTCTAGAAACTATGTTTTGGCAAGAAGCGGTAAAACTTACTCGCTGTCAGCACGAGCATATTGTAAAATTTGCTGAACCTTTTAAAGAAGCAGAGTTTTCGTGTTTGGTGATGGAGTATGTGGACGGTGTAAATTTAGATGAACGTGGCCAATTAAAACTTCCTGAACAACAAGCTTTAGTTTACATTCGGCAAATTGGGGAAGCTTTGACAGTTGTACATCAAAACAAATTGGTTCATGGAGATGTGCGACCAGAAAATATTATTTTACGTGGGGGAAGACCGGAAGCGGTACTGATTGATTTTGATTTAGCACTAGATTTTGACCATGAATTAACAACGCGACGAGCTAAGGAAAATGCCGATGGATTTGCACCTCCTGAGCTTTACGCTAAAAGCACTAAACCAACTGCTGCAAGTGATATTTATTCTTTAGCTGCAACCCTTTATGTACTTCTAACAGGAAGAATACCTGTGGATGCTCTCAAACGTAAAGTGGATAATATTCATTTACCAGAACCAAAAGAATTTAATCCACTAATTAGCGATCGCACCAATCAAGCAATTTTAACAGGTATGAGACTAGATCCCCAACAGCGTCCGCAATCGGTAAAACAATGGATTGACTCTTTAGGTGTAACTGAAAAAGAACCCGAACATAAACCTATTTGGAATTGGGATAAAAAAATTCAATTCTGGGGAGTGATTATAGCTGGAATTGCTGCTTTTGCAGCCTTACTCCAAGGTATGGGTGCTTGGATTCCTATTTTTACTAATCCACCATCTACACCATCTCCCAATCCTGCCCCTACCAAGACACCGTAGAATCAAGTAAACTTTTCTTATGCGGTGGTATGAAAATAAATATTTTTTAATCAGAGGTATTCATGACCTGGCCAATAGGGCAAAAATTGAAAGGTGGTGACTATATCATTGAGCAGGTTCTGGGAAAAGGGGGATTTGGGATTACTTACAGGGCATTGCAGGTTAACCTCAATCGGCAAGTTGTCATTAAAACTCCTGATGAATATCTTCACTATGACCCAGAGTATGACAAGTATATAAAGAGATTTATTACAGAAGGGCGGACACTAGCACGTCTAACTCAAGACCCCCATCCTCACATTGTGGGGGTAATTGAACTATTTGAGGAAGGTAACACCCATTGCTTAGTGATGGAATTTGTACCAGGGGAAAATTTATTTCAGGTAGTCAAGCGTAGGGGAGCATTACCAGAAGAGGAAATTGTGCCTTATATTTCGCCAAATAGGGGAAGCTCTGATCATAGTGCATCAAGCGGGCTTGGTACACCGAGATGCTCACCCTGGAAATATCATGCTGCGGAGTAATGGCAGAGCGGTTTTGATTGACTTTGGTATTGCCAAACAAATAATTCCGGCAACTCAGAGTTCAACAGATAAAGCGGCTCATGAGAGCTTTGCACCTTATGAACAGAGATACAAAGGTAGTAGAGATCCAAGAGTTGATATTTACTGTCTGGCTGCTGCCTTATATTATGGGGTGACTGGTGAAAACCCCACAAATTCCTTAGCTCGCAAGCTAGATAATGATCCTCTGATTCCACCACAACAGCTTATTTCCAGTATCAGCGATGGATTAAATCAGGCAATTCTCAACGGTATGGCTTTGGAGGCAAAAGACCGCCCCCAATCAATGCAAGGATGGTTAGAAATGTTAGACTATGAGGTTCAAGTTTCGAGTTATGAGCCACAAGTTTCAGGTTTTCAAGATAAGAATTTATCCATCATTCTTGAAATAATAGAAATTGTAGAAAATCTGTTTATGAGAAGTGTTAGAATAAAGGCACTAGATGTAGTTGAATTTTTAGCGGGTATTGGCAATTATTCATTTTTAGACATTCTTCAAATTGAAGTACCTTTGAATAAAACTCAAATTAAAGTATTAAGAGCATTTTCTGGATTTGCTTCTTTTGTATGGATAACTTTTTTTGTATGGATAGCTGTATATGTATTTCCTAAATCAAATCCGTCAGTTTCAAGTAAAAACTCTATAGTTCCTCAATCAAATCCGTCAGTTTCAAGTAAAAACTCTACAGTCCCTCAATCAAATCAGTCTGTTTTGATTACCCAGAAGCAAGCGGTCTCTCTAATTTACAAATACCTAAAAGCAAAGGCAAGAATGTTTGCACCTCCTTATGATCGTCAGCTTGCTGCTGAATTGACTACAGGACGGATATATGAAGAATTAGCTGGGCAAGATGGTTCTATCAATTGGCTGCAAATACATCAGGCATACTACGAATTTGGTAAACAGAGTATTGACAGTGTATACAAATTCTCGCAAAATGGTAATAGCGCATTGATTCAATTAAGACTTACTGAAGAGAGTTTTTTCTACAACAGTAATGGAGTTATTGACCAAGATAAATCTGTATTAACAACGACTAACATTACTTACATTTTGGAATTTGTAGACGGGCGTTGGAAAATCGCTTCTCGGGAAGTCAATAAAAACCTACCTATAGATAAAAAATGAGAACTAAAGTAACTAATATTACGCTTCTGGTTCAACTCCCAAAGCACGTAATTGTGTAGCCAAACGATTCGCTCTTTCTTAACCTTTTAGCAATATATGGGGTAGCGATCGCACCTAATTCAATAAATACGATCGCTATTTATTCTAACTAACCTTCTCCACCCCCGCTAAATCCAAAATCGGCGCGATCGCATCTTCTTTTTTCACCGCCATAATATGTACACCCTGACACAAACCCCGCGCCATCTGCACCTGTTCCGCTGCAATTTTCATCCCTTCTTCTAACGGATGTTTGGCTTTTGCCAACCTATCAATAATATGGTCAGGAATATTTACACCTGGAACCATGCGATTAATAAATTGAGCATTTTTGGCTGACTTCAACAGAAAAATTCCTGCCAAAATTGGTTTATTGTAACGAGATGCAATTTGATCCATGAACTTTTCTAATTTTTCAAAATCTGTAATTAATTGACTTTGAAAAAATTGCGCTCCCGCTTCGATTTTCTTTTCAAATCGACTTTGTAAACCTGACCAACTCTTAGACTGTGGATCTACTGCTGCACCAGCAAATAAATCTAATGCACCATCATTCAGGGTTTTATGATTAAAATCAACACCCTGATTCATGTTTCTAATTAACTGCAATAATCGCACAGATTCTAAATCAAAAACGGCTTTTGCATCAGGATGATCACCTGCTTTTACAGGGTCGCCAGTTAAAGCTAAAATGTTGCGGATACCCAAAGCATGAGCGCCCATCAAATCTGCTTGAATTCCAATTCTATTGCGATCGCGGCAAGCCATTTGACAAACCGGCTCAATTCCATGTTGCAATAAAATCACCGAAGCTGCTAAAGACGACATCCCCAATACAGCGCGGCTACCATCAGTAATATTGACAGCATGAACTCTCCCCTTAAGAGTCGCCGCCATTTCAAGCGTATGGGTGATATCTCCTCCTTTCGGGGGTGCGACTTCAGCAGTAACAAGAAAATCTCCTGCTGCTACCGCTTTTCGGAAGTTATTTAAAACACTGGTGCTATGGGTATCCTGCATGGTTCAAATTTATCTGGAGGTTTTCTTAAAGCGTAAAACAATTTACACTTTAAAGCCTAAACCCTAGAGGGGTACGCTATAGCCTAAAGCAGCTTTGACATCTGCTAAAGTTTGATTAGCTATAGCTTCCGCTTTTTCCCGACCATCCCGCAACACAGACTCTAAATAGCCTTTTTCCGCCATTACCTCCTTATATTTATCTTGAATTGGTTTTAGAGCATTAATTGCTGTTTCAGTTAACAATGGTTTAAACTGACCCCAACCCATATCTGCACATTCAGCCGCTACCGCTTCCTTGGTCTTCCCAGACAGCAGCATATACAGGGTTAACAGGTTATGACATTCTGGACGGTCTGCATTATCAAAGGTTAAACCCCGCACTGGGTCAGTTTTACAGCGTTTAATCTTATTCGCAATTTGGTCTGGTGGGTCTAAAACATTGATTCTACTTAACTCCGATGGGTCAGACTTTGACATTTTCTTTGTTCCATCGGTCAAACTCATTACCCTTGCGCCTTCCTTTCTAATCAAAGGATCAGGTAATTTTAATACAGGTTTATCCTTAGCAAATTGATGGTTAAACCTGTTGACAATATCCCGCGCTAGTTCTAAATGTTGCTTTTGGTCTTCACCGACAGGGACTTTATCAGCTTGATAAAGCAAAATATCCGCAGCCATCAAAACGGGATAAGTCAACAACCCCGCACTGACGTTTTCACCTTGTTTGAGTGCCTTTTCCTTAAATTGAATCATGTCTTGCAACCAATTTAAGGGAGTGATGCAATTTAGCAACCAACAAAGTTCACTGTGTGCGGAAACATGAGATTGCACAAAGATGTTAGAGTATTTTAAATCAATGCCACAGGCTAAATAAAGAGCAGCGATGGTGTAAGTATCAGCCGCTAAGGTGGCGGGATTATGCGGTACAGTGATTGCGTGTAAATCTACCACACAAAAGAAATTTTCATACTGGTCTTGAATTTCTACCCAGTTGCGAATAGCACCTAAATAGTTACCCAAATGTAAGTTACCAGTTGGTTGAACTCCCGACAGAACGCGCTGCTTACCCATAATTATTAGTTAGTTATCTCCAATCACCGCCTTTGTAAATGGGGCGGTAACAAGACTTATTTTAGTGGTGATTGGGAATTGGGAACAGGGATGATATAGCAGGAGGCAGAAGTCAGGAATGAAGGGGGTGTAGGGTGTAGGGTGTAGGGCAAAATAAAGTCAAAAGTCAAAAGTCAAAAGTCAAAATTAAATAACTCTTTTCTCCCTGCCCCCTGCCTCCCCTGCCTCTTACCTATTCCCTATTCCCTCTTAACTGTCACCTGTCACCTGTCACCCTGTCACCTGCTATAACTCCCAGCAATAGAATAAATCATAGTTAGTTGTTGCCTTCCCCGTAACTGCATCTCTTCTACTTTTTGTGTAGGAAAATGGGATTTAATGTGGTGAAATGTGGTTTCGCTGATTAATATGCTGTGAGGATTTCCTTCTTTGACGTTTTTGTTGAGTTGTTCTAAACGGGCTGCAATATTAACTGCATCTCCTAAAACAGAATAATTCAATCTTGCAGAACCGCCAATACTGCCTGCAACTACTAAACCTGTATGAATGCCAATACCAATACTAATGGCAGGTTGACCAAGGCGTTCTAATTCCTGGTTTAATGAAATTAATCTTTTCTGCATAGACATAGCAGCAGCGACGGCATTAATGGCATCTTGTTGAATTTCCTCGGCTTGAGTGTGTGGAAAGGGAATGCCAAAAACAGCCATTACTGCATCACCAATATATTTATCAATAACTCCGTGATGTTCTTGAACACACTCAGCCATAGCTGCCAAATAGGTATTTAACCAATTTAGTAACTCTTTTGGTTTCATGCCTTCGGAAATGCTGGTAAAGCTGCGAATATCACTAAATAAAACAGTGGCGACCATTTCTTTGGCTTCTAACTGACCATTTTGGAAAATCTCAGTACGATTTTGCCAAATTAATGCGGCTGTTTCGGGGGCAACATGACGAGCAAATAAACTCATCAATTGTTGTTTTTCTTTTTGTTCTTGCCACTGTACACCTAACCCAGCAAGGAGTATTGTCCCAATGGGAGCAGCTACAGGCAACCATAAATTAGAGGTTGTTAGGACTAAGACTGAGAGACTAAACCAAGTTAGAGGTAACAATGCCAATAGCAGAATGCGTGGGTAAAGTTTCAAGATAGCTAGTAATAAACTAGAACCACTGGCAACGCTGAACAATAGCAACAGTTCTAGTTGCCAAGGTAATCTTTGCAGAAATCGCTGGTTCAGTAAATTATCAACGGCGGCTGCGTGTAGATAAATACCGGCTGTCGGTGGTGTTTGCTCAAAGGGAGTTTTCAGGATATCCTTTGTGCCGGTGGCGGTTAAACCAACGAGAATAATTTTGTTTTTGAGTTTGGCTGTATCTATTTTTCTCTGCACAACATCCGCAAAGGAATAGGTGGGTATTTCCTGTGTTGGTGCTATCCAGTTAATCCAGGCTGATTGTGTTGTTACTCCTACTTGCAGAGATGGGATGACAACAGGGGATTTACGGAAGTTTTTGGTATCTGCGGTAAAGGTTTGCTGGAGACTGTTGTTGTATGCTTCTAGTAATTTAATGCTCAAAGATGGAAATTGATCGAAATAGAGAAAGAATTGGCGGGTGACTCCATCTATATCTGCATTGTTGACGATATGGCCTGTGGCAGTAACGCTATCTAAAATGGGGACGGGATGCAGGGTTTTTGGTTGTGTTTGTAGCTGTGAACTGGGGGCAACTGCGAGGACGACTTGACCATTAATTGCCATTGCTTCAGATAATGCTGAATCGTATTTGCTGGGTTCGGTAAATAGAATATCAAAACCGATTACTGCGGGGGGAGAAGCTTCTAGTGTTTCTAAGAGTTGAGTATAGCGATCGCGTGAAATGGGAAATTCTCCATACTGACTCAATGTAGCATCATCAATGCCAATCACAGCAAGACGACTATCCCAATGACGATGAGATAGATGGTTACGAGTATTGAATAATAAATTAGATCCCAGTAATTCTAAGGATTGCCAAACTCCTGCTTGCCATAATCCTATTGATAATAACGCCGTTAATAGATGAGGATTAAGCAAATGGGTTTCTATTGAGTTGAGTAGATACTTCCGCATTTAATGTATTAGTTCCTGAATCCCGAATTCTGCTGTAATACCATTTCGTTGTGAAGTTGCGCTCAATTTCTGAATATCCAGGACTTACGCACAGAAGTTATCTGTGACGACTGGGTGTAAGGGTGTAAGGGTGTAAGGGTGTAGGGGTTTTCCTCTGCTCGACCTTAATTTTTCCATCACTTTACTCCTTTATCAAAACCCTTTATTTTTCGTTTTTCTGCGTAAGTCCTATATCTTCTTTCCTTCTTTCTTTGTGTACTTTGCGTCCTTTGCGGTTAGTTAATTCTTGAATGTGGCGCATCTTTATACAGAATTGGTATAAGTATTTAATCAGACAATTTAATGAAGCGATGCTGACGGCGGGCGGGTACGCCATCATAATTTTTATGATCTTAAACTAAATGAAGCTGAAAAACCTAAAATAACTGAATGTTTCTACATCTGTAATACATCGTGAACTTACGTCAATTAATCCCTATTTTTGATAATTCCGTTTCTAGCTGGGCTTTAGAAGCACGTTTGCTGCGCTGGTTAACTTATGTTTGGTTGTTTATCGGCTTAATCATTCTGTTCTCAGCTTCTTATGCAGTAGCTGATGAACGTCAGGGTGATGGACTCTACTATTTTAAGCGGCAAATTATGTGGGTTTTCGTTTCCCTGATTATCTTTAATATCATTGTGAATCTACCTTTGCGAAAAATTTTGGGGGTATCTCACTGGTTTTTGATGTTTTTTCTGATGTTAATTTTTCTTACCCTCGTACCAGGATTAGGTCGAAAAGCCTTTGATGCTGCTAGGTGGATAGCTTTAGGCCCTATTCCTATTCAACCATCGGAATTAATTAAACCCTTTTTAGTATTGCAAAGTGCGCGATTATTTGGTCAATGGGAAAAACTCTCTTGGGGTGTGCGTCTGTCTTGGTTGGGTGTTTTCTGTCTTGTCCTGTTAGGAATTTTAGCCCAACCTAATCTTAGTACCACTGCACTCTGCGGAATGACTATTTGGTTTATTGCCCTCGCCGCCGGATTACCATATAAATACTTAGGAGGAACAGCCATAGGGGGAATGTTATTAGCTCTACTCAGTATCAGTATTAAAGAATATCAACGCCGACGGGTAATGTCTTTTCTCAATCCTTGGGCTGATGCGACAGGAGATGGCTATCAGTTAGTACAAAGTTTACTTGCCGTAGGTTCAGGTAAAACTTGGGGGGCTGGATTTGGTCTTTCTCAACAAAAGTTATTTTATCTGCCTATTCAAGATACTGATTTTATCTTTGCAGTCTTCGCTGAAGAATTTGGTTTTATTGGCGGGATGTTGCTGTTATTACTTTTAGCTACCTTCGCTACATTAGGATTAATTATCGCCCTGAAAGCAAAAAATCCCACTGCCCAATTAGTGGCTATTGGTGTAACTGTGGTCATGGTTGGACAATCATTATTGCATATTGGTGTGGCTACAGGGGCGCTACCAACGACAGGTTTACCTTTACCCATGTTTAGTTATGGTGGTAATTCTATGATTGCTAGTTTAGTGGCTTCTGCGTTATTGATTCGGGTAGCCAGAGAAAGTAGTGAAGCTGAAGTCGTACCTTTACGAAGAACCCAACCGGGGAACGGACGCAGAGGACAAATGTTCTAGAGGTTGGTGAAACACAATCAAATAGAATTAGATCTCCGAATTCTTTGAGACATCAGGGATCTATTTTTTTTCTTTGTAGACATCAAATTTATTAAGTCCAAATTAGAGAGAATACTATATGACCAGAGAAAAATAAAGTATTTGTTATACAAATAAATATATAGATAAATCTGATTTGATTCTTGAACTAATTACGTATATAGGAATCCGGTTTGGTTTTTGAATTGGTTTGTGTAGGCAGGGAATAGGGAATAGGGAATAGGGAATAGGGTTTTAGAGGAGTTGGATGTACGGAGTTTTGTATGGCTTACACCACGCTACGCTATCAATAATCAAATAGGATTCCTATATATCCAGCATAATTCTTTCCCTATTTCTTGCTTAGATAGTTGATCAATCTAATGGGAATACCATGTTACTTGTATTTGGTCAATCTGTCAAAATAGTTAATTTTTAGTTAAATTTGAAAATCCTGCACCAAAGTAGGGTATTTAAAAATATGGAGAATAAAAATTTTCAAAGACTCAAAGCAGCTTATGAAAGTAGCGCAGCGCCAACAGTGTAGCTGGGCTTAAACCATAGGCAATTTTATCTTGGTAGGACTTTATATCATAATCATGCAAACAATTACCAAAACTAAGAAAATCGCATCTATTCAAGTTCCTAAACTTGATTGTTGTAGTTCCCAAACCCTACTCAATTATTTTGACAATTCCTGGGAACTAGAAACAACACTGCTGAAAAGCTTAGTTAGCGAAGATGTATTTTACTACAGTCCTGACCCGTTAAGAAACAGATTAATTTTTTATCTTGGTCACTCGGCTGTTTTTTACATCAATAAATTAATTCGTGTTGGTTTATTAGAACATCGCATTAATCCCCAATACGAAATTCTCTTTGAAGTCGGAGTTGATCCAGAAACACCAGCAGAACTAGAGTCAGCGACAAAAGATATCATCTGGCCAGATGTAGAAAAAGTTTGGCAATATCGAGACAAAGCCAGAACAGAAATTACCACAGTTATCGAGAATACGACCTTAAATTTGCCTATTAATCAACAAGATCCTCTCTGGGCTTTATTGATGGGTATAGAACACAGTCGCATTCATTTTGAAACTTCATCTATGCTACTGCGTCAATTGCCAGTTGATAGATTAAAGTGTCCCCAAGGATGGAATTATGCTCCTACCAATGGAAAAAATCCTCCTAATGAAATGCGGTCAATTCCAGGAGGTATGGTTAAATTAGGAAAACACCAAGATGATTTAACTTTCGGTTGGGATAGCGAATATGGTTGTCTTGAAGTAGAAGTTAAACCATTTTTAGCAAGTCAGAATTTGATCACCAATGGTGAATTTTTAGAATTTGTGCAAGCTGGTGGCTATGAAAATTCCGATTATTGGAGTAGTGAATCTTGGAAATGGAAACAACTCCACAATATTCAACATCCAAAATTCTGGATACCCCTACAAAATAATTACCGTTATCGAGCCACATTTGATGAGATAGATTTACCTTTAGATTGGCCAGTAGAAGTCAACTATTATGAAGCAATGGCTTACTGTCAATGGCAAGGTGAAGGAACTCGTTTAATGACGGAAGCAGAATGGAATCAAGCTTTACAATTTTCTGAACAAAGCAGTTTAGAAAATAACTACAATCTCAATTTACAATTTATTTCTCCTTCTCCCGTGGGAATGTTTTCAGAAAATCATCAATCTGGACTTGCTGATTTACGAGGTAATGTTTGGGAATGGTTAGGAGAAGCATTTTACTCCTTACCAGGATTTAAAACACATTATCTTTATGAAGATCAATCTGCGCCTTTTTTTGATCATAAACATCAGATGATGCTGGGTGGTTCTTGGGCTACAAATGGTACAATGGCATTACCTTGTTATCGTAATTGGTTTCGTCCCTATTTCTATCAGCACGTTGGGTTTAGAATAGCTAAAGATTTGCAGTAAATACTTTTTTAATTCAGGATTATTACGAGGATTTAGAAAATGGTTGCTCTACCTTTAACAGTTTTAGATCATCATTATCAAGAGTTAAGTATTGATGGAAAAGATGTGATTCAGGGATTGGGTAAAAATCCCAAAACTTTATCTCCTAAATATTTTTATGATGATCATGGTTCTCTACTATTTGAAAAAATTTGTGAGTTACCAGAATATTATCCGACTCGGACAGAAGCTGGGATTTTACAACAATATGCTGATGAAATTGCCGAAATTACAAATTGTTGCGAGTTGATAGAATTAGGTAGTGGTAGTTCTACTAAAACTCAATTTTTATTAGATGCTTATCAAAAAAAAGCTGATGCTTGTAGATATCTTCCTATTGATGTGAGTGGAGGTATTCTCAAAACTAGTGTTTTGCAGTTACAAGAAAAATATCCTGATTTTTCAATTCATGGATTATTGGGAACTTATGAACAAGCTTTAGTGCATCTGGAATCGAATTATTTACAGTCGCGGATGTTGTTTTTTTTGGGAAGTTCTCTAGGGAATTTTAACCCAGAAGAATGTGATAGTTTCTTAAATCAAGTTTCTCGGACTTTACAACCAGGAGATTACTTTTTACTGGGTGTAGATTTACAAAAACCCAAGAATATTTTAGAAGCGGCTTATAACGATAGTCAAGATGTAACTGCTGCTTTTAATTTGAATATGCTTTCTCATCTCAATTGGCGTTTTCAAGGTGATTTTGATATCAATTTATTTAGACACCAAGCGATTTACAATGAAGTTGACAAGCAAATCGAGATGTATTTACATTGTCAAAAAAGCCATTGGGTATCTTTGAAAGCTTTGGATTTAAAGGTGTTTTTTGAAGCCGGAGAAAGTATTTTAACAGAAATTTCTCGTAAATTTGATTTGGCAACTATGTCAAAACAAATGGAAAGCAAAGGATTAAAAACTGTAAACACTTGGACAGATGAAAAAGGGTGGTTTGGATTGATTCTTTGTCAAGTTGAATAATTTTTATATCAGCATTCGGAATTCAAAAGTTAACACACTTGTAAAATTCTGAATGTTGATAATTTTTCCATGATATAAAATCAACAGACTTCAAGCTCTAACAAGGTAAATATGGAAGCTATCTGGAACGCGATACAAAAGATCAATTATTCCAATATTCCCATTGCTAAAATTGCTGCTGTTCTCGTAATTCTAACGTTGACACAGACATTAAGGCGTTTTGTTTTGGCAGTTATTATTAAAACCATTGAAAAGTTCACAAGCAAAACAGAGACTACCCTTGATGATGAATTAATTGCTATTATTAAGCCAGCTATAAATTGGCTAATTCTCATTGGTGGATTTTGGCTGTGTAAGGAAATTCTTGCAGATAACTTAGGCTCTCAGTTAAGCGAGACAATTAGCAGATGTCTCAATTTAATAGTTATCTTCATAGTTGCTTATGTAGTTTATCGTAGTTCTTCAATTTTAGGGCAATTAATTGCTAATTTGGTACTGCAAACCGAAACTGAGCTTGATGAATTACTCAGACCTTTGATGCCGAAGATTTTTCAATCAGCGGCAATTATTATATTAACAATTAAAATCAGCGAAATATTTTTAGGACAATCTGCGGCTGCGCTGGTTGGGTTACTTGGTGGTGCCGGTATCACATTAGGTTTACTGTTCAAAGACATTGTTTATGACTGGTTTTGTACGATTATTATCTACTCCGATAATCTTTATCGAGAAGGTGATTGGGTGGGAATAGCAGGAATAGACGGTTTTGTACAGATTCTCAATATTGGATTTAGAACTACCACACTGCATCTAGCTAAGTGGGGTTCTATCATGAAAATGCCCAATTCAAAAATGATTTCTGGAATTGTGGAAAATTGGTCACAAAATCCAGGGGAAGAATTAAAGTGGGGACTGAATTTAATTCTCAAAATAGACGGTATTTCCTCACAACAAACCGCGAGAATTTGTGATGCTATTCAACAAATGCCAAAATCTATTCCTGGTTGTTCTCCCTCCTGTACAGTGCGCTTCAAAAAAATTGAACAGAATGCCCGTGTGATTGAAATCATGGCATTTGTGAATGATGATAATCTCTACTTTGATGCTGAAAAGAACTTAAATTTAGCCATTTTAGAACTATTAGAACAAGAAGGAATTGATTTCCTGTATGTAGACCTCAGAACAGAACCAGAAAAATATAAACCGATGAAAAACATCAACAATTGAAAAAAAATGTCCAAATTAAAACCATTCAATATCAAGAAATCAACCTCCAAAATATAAATACTAAAAAATCATGATGCTGCCTACAAAAAATTGGCAAAAACTATTCATTATTACAGGTATAACTGTTTTTGCATCCTCTATTTATCCCTGTAATGTTCAGGCTCAATCTTTCAGTGACCATGGCAACATATTAATAGCCCAAAATCTAGGTGGAATAGTCAGAAAAATCCCCCTTGAAGAAGTGTCACTTATAGCTATGTCTGCTGCCAAAACAGTGACCAATGCCCAATTTAACCAAGCCAGAATTGAACTCAAGTCAGATGGTTCTTTAATCTACATACTCAGAGGTAAAAACCAACAAGGGTTTGAAGTAGAAACACAAGTTACTCCCAGTGGAACTATTGTCCAAGTCGATGAGCAAATAGACTCCAGTGCAGTACCAGAAATTGCTATTAAAGCTTTTAAAAAATGGGTTGCAAATGAGCAATTGATCAGCATTTGGCGCAGTACACGATTAGGGGAATTTTACTATCAATTTGTAATTCAAGATTTTTGGGTGGAAGTTGCTGCTGATGGGAATAAAGTTATTATTTACAGAAAAAAACTTAATCTGAGTTAGAGAATGCTGAGAACTGATAACTGCTTTTAAGGGTGAAGTGGAGATGTAAAACCAGATAATTTTAGATTTGGGAATGAATTATTACTGATTTAGTAAATCCCAAATTCATAAGCAGTTGCATAGAATCAAATATCCAGAATAAATCAATGCGGATGAACACAGATAAAAATGGATCAATCAATAGATTTTTGGATTCTGTGCAGCCTCACATAAAATTATCCAATCTGATTAACTTTTATACCCATTAACTAACTATGAACATATTAATTATCTTGGCTGAAGTCGGTCTTGTAATCCTTGTTTTTATTTTATTAAGATGGCTTGTAGGTAAGTTATTTAAGCTATTGATGAGATTATCAATATTGAAGGGCGACGATCTAAAAATCAAAATACTACGCCGCAATATTACTGGCTTGTTATTACTTATTTGCATAGTATTGTGCATCTTTATTGTCGGTGCTAATGGTTTGCTCATCTATCGGGGTGAAGACATTCAACAATATACAATCGCCCTGATTCGTCGTATTCCATCAGGATTTTGGCTGGCATTAGGAATTGGTATTGCTCAAAGTATTGGTGCTATAATTACAGCCACATTTGCTATAAAATTGATTAAATATTGGCTAAATCTTGCGAGAAATCGTGCCAAAAATTTAGACGATAACACCGCCGATGATGAAAGTATTGATGCTTTCTTTCACGCCCTCCATCAAAGAATTAGAGGTGGAATTTGGTTATGGGTTCTAATTGCTTGTACCCAGTTTCTCAAATTACCAACAGTAGCTTCAGAATATTTGTACATTGCACTAAGAATCTATCTGATTGTTGCTGTCGGATTACTAATTCTCAAAGCAGTAGCTGCGATTGTTGATACTTTAGATGCTCTCAGTGTCAGATACTCCAGTCCTGATAACCTGTTGAGATTTTATGATCGCCTCCAACACCTGATCCCTTTTTTGAAACGGTGTTTGGAATTTGTGATTTACGTCTGTACAGTAACATTGGTAGTTCAGCAGGTACAGTTAATAGCTAAACTGGCTACCTTTGGTTTAAAAATTATCAAAATCATCGGCATCATTTTCATGAGTCGTGTGATGTTTGAGGTGATTTATTTACTATTAGAGGAGGTGCTATTCAAAGACCAGAATTTGACGGAAACCCAAAGAAGTAGACGTTTAACTTTGATTCCTTTGTTTCGTAGTTTGTTGCAATATTTAATTTACTTTAGTGTTGCGGTTTCTATCCTCTATATTCTTGATATTAATCCTACTCCTATCTTAGCTGGTGCTGGTATTGTGGGTATCGCTGTGGGTTTAGGCGCACAAACACTAATTAATGATATAGTTTGTGGCTTTTTTATTCTCTTTGAAAACTACTATTTGGTAGGTGATTATATTGAAGCTGGGAAAGCTGAAGAGAAAACAGTAGAGGGTACTGTTGAGGCAATTGAACTGAGAACCACCCGCATCAGACATCCCAATGGTCAATTACATATTATTCGTAATGGAGATATTGGTTCAATTACTAATTACTCTAAACAATACATATTTGCAGTAGTAGAAGTTGATGTACCATTAAATTCCAATTTAGCTCATATATATCAAGTGATTGAAGAAATAGGACAGCTATTAAAAACAAATGAGCCAGATGTACTTGAACCTACTTTAGTAGATGGTGTGGAAAGTCTTGGTGAATCTCACTTGTTATTGCGAACATTGACAAAAGTAAAGCCAGGAAAACATATTCATATCCAGCGTGTTCTCCGTAAGATTTATATGCATACTTTCTTAAAGGAAGGTATTCTCATTCCTGCTACCACTGGTAGAAACGAAGATTAATTTTCCCTAATATTTACTGATTAAATCCGTCTTGATTAGTATTCAAATATGAAAACATTCACATTTAGCAAATATCATAAAATTTTAACTGCCACATTAGTAAGTGCATCCACAATTGTTTATACTACTAATGCTGCTTTTGCCCAATTATTAAGAGGTGCTGGTGATTCTTTTGCTCAACCACTGATAGAACGTTATAGCCAAGAATATACAGTAGAAACAGGTGAAAAGTTTAAATATACTGCCGTTGGTAGTGGTGGTGGTATTCGGTTATTTATGAATAACTCTGTAGATTTTGCTGCTACTAGTTTAATTCCTACTCCTATTGAAATTAATCAAATGGAAGATGGGTTGCTGATGTTACCCACGGGGGGAGGTTCATTAGCTATCGTTTATCACCTCAAAGAAGTGAGTAGCAATGTCCAGTTATCTCGTGAACAATTAGAAAAAATATTCACAGGTAAAATTACTAACTGGCAACAGGTTAATGCTCGATTTCCTAATAAAAGAATTCAAGTAGTAGTATGCGCCCAAAATTGCAGCACAAATTTTATTTTGACTAAATATTTGCAAAAAATTACAGGAGGAAAAATACTAGCCAGTAGAACACCTGATTGGGGATTTCAGGTATTTTCTGCTATCAACCAAGATAGTGCGATCGCTGGAGAAGTACGCAGAACAGATGGTGCTATTGGTTATGTCCAAACCAATGTTGCTATGAGAGCTAATCTCTCCATTGCTAGTATTCAAAATAAAGCCGGTAATTATGTGCAACCAACTTTAGAAGAGACACAGAAAGCCTTAGCAAATATCCAATTTAAAAATGATTTCACAACAGAAGATATCCAAGATCCAGACAATGGTTATCCTTTGGTCAGTTTAACATGGTTGCTAGTGCATCAAAAGTATGGCGATTCTGATACCCTAGCAAAAACGACAAATTTGTTAACATGGCTGTTTACTAAAGGGCAAAAATTTAATCAGGAATTAGGATATACACAAATTCCTGATGATGTGAATACCAGAATCATTGAAACTGTCAATAACGATTTAAAAATTCGTCCTTTTTGATGTTTGATTGTAAGAATTCAGGAGTCAGGAGTCAGGAGTCAGAATGCTTATGAAATGAAGAATAGTCCAGAAGTGAGATTTTATCCAAATCATCAAAGTTGACTAAAAAAGCCTTCATTCTCCTGACTTGGAGTATTCTATCTCCTGAATAATTACGTTTGATTAAAAAATTTTTAGACCATATCGTGATTTTCAAACCAGGGAAAATATGCATAATTTTTATATACCTTTTACTCTTGGCTCAATAATTATTAGTGGTAATTTAATCACCTCATTACCAGTTATCGCAGAAACGGCTGATTCACAATTGACAACAGCAGAAATTACAGCCCAGAATAAACAATTAACACCCCAGGAAGAATTATATAGTAATGCTCCTCCTGATTTAGATGAAATTGTTAATGTTAATCAATTAAAAGATGTTGAGCCTAATGATTGGGCTTATGAAGCATTACGTAATTTAGTCGCCAAGTATCAATGTATTAATGCCGACGAGCAAGGTAATTTCCAAGGGAATCGGGCGATCACCCGTTATGAATTTGCAGATTATTTAAATAGGTGTTTACAGAAATTATCACGTTCATTTGATAGCTTGATTGATAATAAATTCGCTACTCAAGATGATTTGGCAACGTTTCAAAAATTACAACAAGAATTTGCTCAAGAACTACAAACTCTTTCCACAAGAGTAGACAACTTAGAAACTAAAACTGCCTTAATTCAAGAACATCAGTTTAGCACGACTACAGTTTTAAAAGGAGGGGCAACTTTTAACTTAATTGGTGCATTTGGTAATAAAAAAGCAGTTTTACCTGGTAATAATTCCACAGATAAATTAACTGCAAATCCCACTTTCTCCGCCAGGGCATCTTTAACCTTAGATACCAGTTTTACAGGCAAAGATAGATTGCGAACTCAACTAGTAGCAGGGAATGTAAATAATGTGGGGAGTGCTGTAACTGGCACAGATATGACTCTTTTAATAGGTGCAACCAACACAGATAATAATGTCAGATTAGGGACGCTATTTTATGAATTTCCCATCGGTAAAAATGGCATATTTGCTATTGCACCTGTGGCAGATTTTCCCACTCGTATTTTTCCCGCACTTAACCCTGTCAACTCATTTTCTAACTTTGGTGCAGAAAGCCCTATCTACTCCTTTGCTTTTGGTGGAGGTGCTATAGCTTATTATCAATTCACCGATAAAATAGCCGCAGGTATTAGTTATTTAAGTAGTTCTGCTAACAATACTAATGAAGGACTATTTAGTGGTCAATATACTGCTTTGACTCAAATAACCTATACTCCATCAGATAAAATTGGTATTGCTTTTACCTACGGTCACTATTATGCTCCTGCACCTGCACAAACTATTGATGTCACAGGTAGTAAGGGTAGTGAATTTGCTAAATTACCTTTTGGTGCAAATACTCCAACTTCCTCTAATGCTTTTGGTTTACAATTCACCTACAAACTTAGTGACCAATTAGTTTTGGGTGGTTGGACTAGCTACTTTAAAGCTCAAGCTGAGGGTTCACCTAGCATTAGTGGGATCAATGGCTTTTCTGGTGCTAATGCCGATATTTGGAGTTGGGCAATTACCGCATCATTAACAGATTTGGGCAAATTAGGCAGTCAATTAAGTTTTGTTTTTGGGATGCCTCCCAAAGTAACAAATAATGATATTGTACAACGACGTGACCAAGATACTTCTTTACATTTTGAATTATCTTATCACTACCCATTGACTGAGAGAATTTCTATTACTCCTGGATTTTTAATGATTACAAACCCAGAACATAACGCAGCAAATGATCCAGTTTGGATAGGAATCATTAGAACTTCTTTGACATTTTAATTACAAGCTCGCTCGAATCATAACATCTATTAACTATGAAACAAAATTCCCTCTCACTAAAATCTGGATAATAATCAATTGGTAACTATCTCCTCCCTGCGATGAGAAACCAAGAAATTACTGCTGGAAATGATTGGTAATAGTGTCGTGACACTCGTTATTTAATGATCCAAAATATCAAGGATTAACAGAGAATTATTATGACCTTAACATCCAACAAAAGGCCAACAATTGGACTAATTGAAGTTCCTGCTACTGGACTATACGATGCAGAAGGAAAAAATTGGACATCTTTATATAGACATCGTTCCTTAATCAGTAAACAAGTTTTGATTCCTGACTTGCAAGCAGGGGGATTTGATGCCCAATTGGTTAACCTCAGAGATGATAATTATAGTGAAGAATTTGGTGAGGTGTTCTGGAAAGGGATGACCTTGCGGAAAACCTATGTGGGAGGCCAAATTTCCGCCCTTGATCCTGAAGCTTTTGATGCTTGGGGTGTGACAGTAAATTTCTCTCAAGATCGTCAAGTTACCTGTATGGTAATTGAACATTTGGCTAAAGGAAATCGCCCCATTGTTGTTGGTGGTTCTGATGCTTTGGCTGAACCCCATCACTACTTAAAAGCGGGTGCAACAGCAGTTGTTCAAGATAAATCTGGGGCAGCAAATTGGGCGCTTTTTGATTATGTATTGGGAAGAACGCCACGAGAAGAACTGACAGGGGTGATTTTTGCCGACGGTAAACAATATCCCAGAAAGACTAAAGCCAAAAGTCCAGAGGAGTGGGCGTTACCTTCGGTGGAAGTAGCAAGGGAATGTTTAGGGATGCTTCCCAATGTCCAAGGAAAAGCACCTGTGGGTTCACTGGTGGCGGATATTGGTTGCGATCGCACCTGTGATTTTTGCATGACTCCTACCTACGGTACAGGCTATCGCAGAATGTCCCCAGAAACCGCCCTGAAATGGTTGGCTATCCAGAAAGAAGCGGGGGCGCTGGCTATCAATATCGGTTCTGATCAATTCCTCGCCCGTGGACTGTTTCCTGAAGGACGACAAGAGATTATAGATATTACCAATGGTGCGCGGGAGATAGGTGTATCTCTGATGTGGCCGAACGGTTTAGAACTGAGGAAAACAACCTTGGGAAGTGGGCGTAACTACGAAAGCACCGATCTTAGACCTGATGAAGAACTAATTCAAGCTTTGTTTGGTTGGGATGGTAAAGTCGGTTGTCCTTTGGCTTATATCCCCGCAGAACGTCCCGTTTTTGGCAGAGAAGCCTACAAGAAGTTGCTACCGTGGCAAGAGCATTGTACATTGATGAAATCTGTCGTTAGCACTGGTGTACCTGTTGTTACCTATGGCATCATTATCGGTCTACCTGATGATGATCATGATGACTTATTACGTCTGGAAGAAGCAATTACAGACCTGGTAGATGAACTAGTGGAAATTAACCCTCAGCTAGAATTTCAGACTTCTTGCTATAGTATTATTCCTTTACCAGGAACTCCTCAAGCCTTTAATTTACGCAAAGCAGGATTGTTACAATTTGAAGATGCCTGTTTATGGGGAGTATGGACTACAACTTCCAATACTCATCACCTGACCTATGCGGAAGTTTCTGATTGGCAAGTTCGTCTATCTAATATTCGCAGATCACCGGCTGAATTTACTAACTACAACGGGGAATATTCAGGAATGGTAACTACAGCTTCCTCCA
This sequence comes from Sphaerospermopsis aphanizomenoides BCCUSP55, assembly GCF_001586785.1. Lineage (GTDB taxonomy): Bacteria > Cyanobacteriota > Cyanobacteriia > Cyanobacteriales > Nostocaceae > Sphaerospermopsis_A > Sphaerospermopsis_A aphanizomenoides_A. The sequence continues at coordinate 14,439 of NZ_LUFH02000035.1, read as the reverse complement.
ATGATTCAAAGATTGTGTTAGAAAAGTCTTAAACTCAATCATTTCCTTTGGCTGTATCATGCGATCGCTAAATTTCTACTCTACTTTCAACTAGTAGGTAATAGGGAACAGGGGTAATAGGTAATAAAGACAAAGAATATTTATTTTTATCCTAACTCCTGACTCCTTACACATAGCACAAGACATTTAATCACACTAAATTACAAACCATGAAACCACAACCCATACCTCCACAACCAGGACAAGAATCAGTGTGGGACTATCCCCGTCCAGCAATTTTACAGGACACCGACAAACATATCAAAGTAATTTTCAATGGTATTGTTTTAGCAGAAACAACGAAAGCAAAAAGAGTCTTAGAAACCAGTCATCCTCCCAGTTATTACATTCCTGCTGACGACATTAAAACCGAATATTTAATAGCCACATCCAGAAAAAGTATCTGTGAATGGAAAGGTGTATCTGAATATTATGATATTTCTGTAGGAGATAAATATATAAATAATGCTGCTTGGCGGTATATCCAACCTACTCCTAATTTTATAAACATTCAAGAATACTTTAGTCTTTATCCTAGTTTAATGGATGCTTGTTATGTCAATGATGAGTTAGTTAAACCTCAAGCTGGCGGTTTTTATGGAGGATGGATAACGTCTGATATTGTTGGTCCATTTAAAGGTGAACCAGGAACATGGGGATGGTAAATTCTCTGATGCTAAGTACATGAGCAAAATTAATTTAACATTTTTAGAACAAACAAAAATCTCTGTATTTCTTATCTGTTCCCTGTTCCCTCTCCCAAATATAAAATTTATTTTGCACGACTACTTAGATTAGTTATGGGTGAAGTATGGCTGACAACAATCATAATTCACCTAGTTCTTTCAATGTTCTGATATCATCCTTAAAATCTTCAACACCATAATTAATACAAATTCCTCTCTTGTCCATTTCTTTAATTATAATGTCAAAAAAGAGGGTATTTTTCTATGAACTCGTAACAACATAATATAAGCGTGAAAAACATAATAAAATCATATTTTTTTAGATTTTAACCACTCCCGCACAACTTCTTCCACTGGTTGAGATTGATTATCAACTTGATAATTCATTTGCTGTATTTCTTTAGTAGATATTTTACCTGATAATTGATTGATAGTTTCTGCTAAATCAGGATATTTATCTAATATTTCTTGATTAAAAATAGGTACAGCTTCATAAGGTGGAAAGTATTTTTTATCATCTTCTAAAATCACTAGGTTCAAAACGGGAATTAACCCATCTGTAGAATTTGCAGCTACTAAATCTACTTGTTTTTCTTTTAAAGCTTGATACATTAAACCTAATTCCATCTGTTGAATCTTGCCAAACTTTAAGCCATAAGTTTTAGATAAACCAGGATAACCGTCTGCACGTTCTAAAAATTCATAACCAAAACCTGCTTGCATTTGCGGAGTATATTTAGCAATTTCCGAAAGGGTTTTGACTTGCCATTTCTTCGCATCTTCACCGCGAATAATCATAGCAAAGGTATTTTCAAATCCTAAAGGTTGCATGACTTTTAATTTATATTTATCCTGATATGCTTGTTTAGTTTTTTCATAGACAACTTGAGGTTCTGTAATTGGTTTTTCTTTTAAAACTGCGGTAAATGCTGTACCTGTATATTCTACATATCCCGCTATTTTTCCCGCTTTCACTGCTTCATGACAAATAAATGTTCCCCCTAAATTAAACTGACGTTCAACTTTTAATCTGGTATGAGATTCAATTTGTTGTGCTAAAATTTCTCCTAAAATAACTTGTTCTGTGAAATTTTTTGAACCAATAGTAATTGTAGCTGGTGTTTGCTGAAAGTTAAATGCTATTAATCCAGCTATAATTAAAGTAGTAATTCCTATAAAAGTTAAAATTCTAGGTTTATTGATTGTTTGTTTAGTGAGTCGTTTTTCCAAAAACCCTAAACAGAAATCTGCACCCAAAGCAATGAAAGCTGCGGGTATTGCACCTGCTAAAATCAATTCATTATTAACTGTGGAAATACCCCGAAAAATAAATACTCCCAAACCACCACCACCAATAGCGGCAGCAATAGTGGCAATTCCTACGGATATTACAGTTGCCACTCTCACACCTGCTAAAATTACTCCTAAAGCTAAAGGAATTTCTACTTTAAATAATAATTCTCTGTCGGTCATTCCCATTCCTATCCCTGCTTCTTTAATAGCGGGATTGATACCATTAATACCAATATAAGTATTACGAATGATAGGTAATAAAGCGTAAAGAGTTAAAGCAACTATAGCCGGAGTTTTGCCAATTCCACCTAAAAATGGTACGGAAATTAAAAACCCAAAAATGGCTAAACTAGGGATGGTTTGAATAGCATTTGCTAAACCCAAAATAGGAGGTGCAAGTTTTGGTTGACGAGTGATGAAAATACCGACAGGAAGGCCAATAGCAATAGCCACTGTCATAGCTATAGCTACTAATATTAAATGTTCTCCACTGCGAAGAATAATTTCTGAAGAATATTGAATTAAAAACATGATTATTTTTGATTTTAATTGTTTTGTTGCCAATGATTTGTGGCATTTAAACAAGCCAAAAAAGCCTGTGCTTCAGGATGTTGAGATTGTAAAAATTCTTTTCTCGTTCCTAAAGCTACTAAATTTCCTTCATACATTAAGCCAATTCTAGATGCTAAAAAGAAAGCTTCTTGAATATCATGGGTGACAAATACCACGGTTTTACCTAGTTGTCTTTGCAAATATTGAAATTGTTGTTGTAATTCTAAACGAGTAATAGGATCAAGTGCGCCAAAGGGTTCATCCATTAGTAATATCGGTGGGTCTGCGGCTAAAGCCCTAGCAACTCCTACTCGTTGACGCTGACCTCCTGATAGTTGATGGGGATAACGTTGAGCAAATTTTTTAGGTTCTAAACCAACTAAGTCTAACATTTCATAAACTCTAGTTTGAATTTTATTTACTGGCCATTTTTCTAAAGATGGTACAAGTCCCACATTTTCACCAACTGTAAAATGAGGAAATAAGCCTGTTTCTTGGATAACGTAACCAATACGTCGCCGTAGTTTAATAGCATCCCAGTTTGTTGTAGGGCGACTGTGAACAAAAACCTGTCCTTGAGTGGGTACAAGTAAATGATTGATTAATTTTAAAGTTGTAGTTTTACCGCTACCACTACGACCTAATAAAACTAGAGCTTCCCCTTGATCAATGCTAAGATTTAAGTTAGATAATAATAAACGTTGATTAATTTCAAAACTGACATCCCGAAATTCAACTGCTATTTCTAATGTTGGAGACATGAGGGTTTAGTAAAAGAAGATTCAAGGTAAATATGAATCATGCAATTATCAATTGATAATTGTTGCATTCAAGGTTTAAAACCTCCGCTGTGAAGGGGAAAAAAGCAAAAAATCCGATTTTTCAATCCTATTCCTGCAACAAAGAGGTAATTGTCAATTGTTCATTGTTAATTGTCCATTATTGAAATAGCAGGGAATAGGGAATAGGAAAACCGTTACCCTGGAAACTCAGCCTTAAAAATATATTTAGCTGAATACTGATAACTGATAACTGAAAGCTTCTAGATATCAAAACTTCATGGTTGCAGCCGCAAAAGCTAAGATAGCCCAACCAGTCATCAATGAGATACCACCTAGAGGTGCGATCGCTCCCAAAGATTTTATACCAGTTAAGGTGATCACATACAAGCTACCTGAAAAAATCGTCACGCCAATAATAAATAACCAGCCACTAATGAAAAGTGTAGCGGGTGGAGTTTCCTGACGACTGATGAGAATTGCTACTAACAAAAGTGCGAGAGCATGGTACATTTGGTAGCGAGCGCCAGTGTCAAAAATTTCTAGCATTCTTTCACTGACTTTTTCTCGTAAAGCATGAGCGCCAAAAGCACCAGCAGCAACAGACAAACCGCCAAAAATAGCGGCTACAGTTAAAAAAATCTGCGTCATTAAACCAAGCCGTAAATTAGCAGAGTGAAACTACACATCAAAATGATATGATACGCCTCCTTCTTCACTCACTTGAAAATTTGCATTAAATTCTTTAGCTTTTTGATCTAAATATTGTTTGGCTTCTGTTGCTGGTAACTGCGACTGCATAGCAAAACCTAACAATGTGATTCTGCCATTATTTGTTTGTAACATTTGATAAAACTGTGATTGCAAATACTCACTTTTTTGTGTTATCAAAGCTTTTTTATTTTGTCGGCTTTCCTTATACAATCCTAGTGCTAACCATCCCCCCAATAGCACCGTAGGAACACCAAACATTACACCTTGGGCTGCTGTATTATCAAGTTGATAGAGCGCCTCTTGATTGACAAAATCCTTTGCTAATGCTTCATCCGGTATACCTGGCAAGATGGGCTTGAGTGTAGTATTTTTTGTAATTACGGCTGATATTGATGTTGTTAAAAACATGAATCCGAGTGTAAGCAGCCAACCAGCAGCCAATTTTTCCGTCGTCTTCATAGTTTCATTTCAAAGTGAGACTTTGCTTGCGATTGTAACCTTACTTGTCTCAAGCTTCCACTAATATTGCAGTGCGATTATATCCCCAACTTCTTCCAGAAGTCAGGGATGTTGTTATTACCGTGTTGCTTCTAACAAGCGGGAAAAATAGAAGCGAGTTCGAGTCATTGCTTGACGCTGCACTTGAAAACCATTTTTTTCCAGGATTTTCACTACATCAACTTCACGGTGTAAATAGGCACGAGTAGCTTTACTTGGACCTGGGAAAAAGCTACCGATTTTCTTGAGGATAGTCAAAAAGCAGGTTTTAGGCGCAAAACTCAGAATTATGCGTGATTGTGCTAAAGAACATAGGTGAGAAATCATTTCATCTGCTTTGTCTTGGGGGTAGTGAATTAGCACATCCAAACAAATAACAGTGTGATAATTACCCGTTAAAGATTCTAAATCCTGCACAGCGAAAGTGGGATTAACAGAATTATTTAAAGCTTGTACAGCCCTATCTTGAGCTTCTTCCACCATTTTCGCGGAAATATCACTGGCGTAAACCTTAGCACCCTCAGTCGCCAGGGGAATGCTGAGACTACCTACACCACACCCAGCATCGCAGATGGTTAACTCTGATAAGTTATTATCTGCTTTTAACCAGCCGATGACATTATCCACGGTTTGCTGATGTCCAGTACGGATATCTAGCTGGACTTTGTTGACTTCACCATCTCCATAGATGCGTTTCCAACGGTCAAAACCTGTGGAATTAAAGTATTCTTGTACTATTGTTTTATCGTCGGCTGCGTTCATAACCTTGATTGTTAAGGGTTCACAATTCTTAAAATTATAATAAAATTATCAAATTTTCTGGCTAATTTTTTACTTAAACTCTATAAATAGCCTGAATTATGAATTAGAAAAAGTGCAATTTTTTGGATAAAGATGAAAATAAATCATAGTTGATTCAACCCGCATCTTGTAAATCCTAAAATCATGTAAATTCTGATATAGCTTGCGCCAAGCTATCAGACAATATCTATTTAGTTTTGACGTTGAATTTAAAATACCCATCTCTGGCGAGACGCTGGCGCGAACGGCTTGAGCTAGGGGAGTGTCAACCAGTATCCCATTGCCAGCAACATACAAGCTACTAGCCACTAGTAATAAGCCAGTCCCGGCTAATCTTCATTCATCTGTACTTTGTGTCATGTAGTACCACAAATTGTGAGAATATAAATTGGTAAAAGTTAAATATTTACTGATGAAACTCTTGAAACCAAGCATTTTAGTATTGTTTGCAGCAACCACATTTGTCTCAGGTGCTGTAATTGTTGCCCAGACCTCTGTTGCTGACACTGGTGACAAAATTACGACTCCTTCCAGCTTGAAAACGCCAATCGTCAATAGGGCGATTACTGAGAGCGAAGTGTTGGCTGCTCAGAAGGCTTGGGGAGAAGCATTGGTAGCTATTTCCACAACCTATGATACTAAGGGGAAGGCATCTGCTAAAACTTTAGCCGGAAAGGTCATTGACGATGCCTACGGTTATCAATTCGGCCCTGTTCTTTTCAAGCCAACACTCACCGTCGCTCCCCAGACCTTTCGTACCACCCGTGCAGGAGCTTTGGCATACTTTGTGGGGGACGATCCGGCTTTCCCACTGGACAAGGGTTTTGCGTTAAAAAGCTGGCGGAAAGTAGAGATTAAGAATGCAGGGATTTGGATTACTGGCAACACGGCCACTACAATGGGGAACGTAATGATAACCGACAAACAAGGCAAAGTCACCACAGTTGACAAGACTTGGCAGTTCTTGAAGGACGATCAGGGTAAACTGCGTATCATCACTCACCACTCCTCACTGCCTTACACTGTAAAATAAGTCAATGAGTAGTATCTAATAGCTTTATAAACGCTTCTCACACAAACACTTTTAACATTATACATTGACTCTCCCTGTAAGCGTGTAGGTAACAACATTATTCACCTCACCACAAGCAGGGAGAAAATTAAGAGATGATCCCGAACTCAGGTTATGCTAGTTTTCTGTGAAGCTACAATCTATCCGCCATACCATTATAGAAAATACAGATCGACTTTTTGCTAGATATAGTGTTTTGTCAAAGCGTAAATCCTAGTTTTTTATCTTCCTCAATGAATTGAGGGGCTTTTAGCATCTACAGGTTCCCGAACTGGGGTGGTTGCAGCCAACCTTCTCCCGTAAGCAATAGCCATCAAACCTGTCACATTCATAAACAAGCTATAAATCGCAGCTGGTATAGCCATATCAGGATTATTGAGTAATCCAGCAGTAATTGCGATCGCCAGTGTACCACTTTGAATACCCACCTCAATAGCAATGCAGATTTGTTGAGGAGGATGAAGTTTAAACAGTTTGCTCACATAAAATCCTGCCAACATTGAAATAGTATTCAACAGCACCACACCAACCCCTACCTGAACAATAAAACCAGGGAGATTATTCCACTCACGAATGATCAGCAAGGTAGCAACTATTGCCAGAAAAGCAATTGCTAGACGGTTAGTAATTTTTTCCAAACGACGCGCAACTTCTGGAAATATTTGTCGAACAGCCATTCCCAAGCCGATAGGTAGAAGCGTCATCAGAAAAATTTGTAGTATAGTTGCACCAATGGGTAAGGCAATCGCCGCTGTTTGTCCGATGAAGTGCCGATATGCGAGGTTGCCCAACACGGGAATTGTAAAGACTGTAATCAGACTGCTAAAAGCTGTCAGGGTGACAGAGAGTGCAACATCACCTTTAGCGAGGAATGTAATGACATTTGAGGATACCCCACCTGGACACAGTGCTACTATCATCAACCCCATAGCAATTACAGGTTGCATGGGTACAACCTTAGCAATGATAAACCCAATAATAGGTAAAAAAACTAACTGACTAATCAAGCCAATTGCGACGGCTTTGGGATATTTTTTTACACGTTGGAAATCTTCTGGTAAAAGAGATAAACCCATTCCTAGCATAATGATAGCCAAGGCTAAAGGTAAAAAAACCGCACTCAAAAAGCTTGCTTCCATAATCAAGTTTGTATTAATTAATTACACACAAAAAATAATATCAGAATATTTATATAGCCGTAGACAGGGTAGTTAGGACATCAATTGATAATGAAACTCCCACTACAAGAGGGTTTTACTCCTGACTCCTGCTATTATATTATTTCCCCGCTTTGAGTTTCCCATAAGCATAACGGCTAAAACTGCCCTCATTCAGATTGTTCCACGCATACATCCGATCTCTAAAAGGTTTCCACTGTTCATAAACTGCTTTAAAATCAGCATCTTTAGCGGCAAACTCATCATATAAAGCAAAAGACTCTTTTTCAGCCGCTGCCAAAATTTCTTCACTGTAAGCACGAACTTGAGTTCCTGTTTTTAACAGTCTTTCTAATGCTTCGTTATTCCGGGTATCATAACGAGCTAACATTGTTGTATTCGACTGATATGCAGCCGTTTCTAATGCTGCTTGATATTGAGGTGGTAGCTTTTTCCACTCGTCTAAATTAACTTGTACCTCTAGGGTTGGGCCTGGTTCCCACCAACCAGGATAATAGTAAAATTTAGCGACTTTATTTAAGCCTAATTTCTCATCGTCGTATGGACCTACCCACTCAGCCGCATCAATAGCCCCTGTTTGTAAGGCTTGGAATATCTCCCCCCCTGGAAGAGTCTGTACTGTCACCCCTAGTTTGGCCATAACTTGTCCGCCTAAACCGGGAATACGCATTTTTAAGCCCTTGAGGTCATTGAGGGTTTTGACTTCGTTGCGAAACCATCCCCCCATCTGCGTACCTGTGTTACCGGCTGGAAATTGAATCACATTAAATTTACGGGCGTAAATTTCCTGAAGTTTGGCTAAACCGCCCCCTTCATATAACCAAGCATTTTGCTGTTGGGCGTTGAGTCCAAAAGGTACTGATGTACCAAAGGCTAGGGCTGGACTTTTACCAATGTAGTAATAAGCTGCTGTATGTCCTGCTTGAACTGCACCTTGTGAAACCACGTTCAGAACTTCTAAACCAGGGGCTATTTCTCCAGCCGCACGGGGTTCAATGATAAATTTACCATTGGTTAAGGCTTTGACACGCTCTGCTAAAACCTGCGCTCCGCCAAAAATTGTTTCTAAGGATAATGGCCAACTAGTTGCCATTTGCCATTTAATTGTGGGTAGGTTGCTTGTGTCTACTTGTCCTTTTGCAGTTGGGTTTGTGGCTTTTTGACAACCACCAACTATTGCTACTCCTGTAGCAGCGATCGCACCTTGAGATAATCTGTTAACAATAGCCCGACGTTTCATAAAAGTTAATAGTATTGACTAACCATAAGATTTTCTCACAATATCATCATGATGCAACAATTCAGGTAAAATAAGGTGCTTTAATTTTGAGAAGTCAGGAGTCAGGAGTCAGGAGTCAGGAGTCAGAAGTCAGAAGTCAGAAGTCAAAAATCTTGGCTGGGAACAGGAGTATAGAGAAGCGAGTTTTTGAATTATTTATACTCATTTCTATCTTCTGTCTGATCAAAATTTACCTTTAATTTATATCTTGTATGCGTAACTCAAAAAGATTTTCTTTCATCAGTAGGCTGTTAAAAATTTCGCAGTTTATTGACAATTTTGCTGATAAATTGGGATGGTTATCCAATTGGCTCGTTTTACTCACAATAGGAGTCGGTTTCTTTAATGTTTTAGCCCGTTATCTGGGGCGCTTCATTGGAGTGCAATTATCTTCTAATGCCTTATTAGAACTGCAATGGTATTTATTTTCTCTAACTTTCTTACTAGGCTTTGCCTATATTTTACGTCATGGAGAAAATGTGCGCGTTGATTTTCTCTATAGTAATATGAGTGAAAAAAGACGCGCCTTAGTTGATTTTTTAGGAACAATTTTGTTTTTAATTCCCTTTTGTTTAATTGGCATTTGGGTGACATTCAACCCAGTTTTACAATCTTGGGGCAGATTAAGTGATGGTAGTTGGGGAAATTGGGAAGTATCTTCTGATGCTAATGGTTTACCCCGCGCACCAATAAAGACTATGGTTCCTGTAGCGTTATTATTTCTACTTTTACAAAGTATTTCTCAAGCAATTAAATATTTGGCAGTATTATTAGGCTATCAACAAGTAGCAGAACAAATTCGCTTAGAAACTTCAGAAAATATCAATATTGAATAGGGGAAATCATGGGTTTTGAATGGTTAGCAATTTTCATGTTTGTCGGCTTTTTCTTTATTCTCATGAGTGGCTATCCTGTCGCTTTTTCTTTTGCCGGTACTGCTATTGTTTTCGGACTCATTGGTACAGCAGTAGGGGCTTTTAATCCTGCACGTCTGCTATTATTACCTAATAGTTGGTTCGGCACAATGTCGAATTTTACTCTATTAGCTATTCCCTTTTTTGTCTTTCTCGGTGCAGTTTTAGAAAAATCAGGATTAGCTGAAGAATTATTAGAAACCATTGGTATTCTTTTTAGTCGTGTCAGGGGTGGTTTAGCGTTAGCAGTTGTTTTAGTAGGAACTGTTTTAGCCGCAACAACTGGAGTTGTGGCTGCTACAGTAATTGTCATGGGAATGTTATCATTACCTGTAATGATTCGCTATGGTTATGATAAAAAATTAGCTGCTGGGGTAATAGTTGCTTCTGGTACTTTAGCCCAGTTAATTCCTCCCAGTTTAGTATTAGTAATTCTTAGTGATCAAATTGGCGTTTCTGTCGGTGATTTATTTTTAGGGGCATTAATTCCCGGATTAATGTTATCTGGTTCTTATATTCTCTATATTTTGGCACTAGCTTTTTTTCAACCAGAAAAAGTTCCACCTATGCCTGCGGATGTGGAAATTCCTCAAGGTAGTCAATTAATTAAAAAAGTTCTTAAAGCAGTTGTTCCACCGATTTTCTTAATTTTTGCAGTATTAGGTAGTATTTTCTTTGGTGTTGCTACTCCCACAGAAGCAGGTGCTGTAGGTGCTGTTGGGGCTACTATACTTGCAGCTTTTAATAAACGTTTAACGCCAAAATTAATTCGTGATGCGGCTCATTCTACCGCCGTAATTACAGCTTTAGTAGTGATGATTTTGTTCTGTTCTTCCATGTTTAGTTTAGTGTTTGATGCTTTGGGCGGAAAAACTCTTATTACTGAATTATTAACAGGTTTACCAGGAGGATATTGGGGATTTATAATTGTGAGTAATTTAGCAATTTTCGCTCTGGGAGTTTTTCTAGAATTTATGGAGATTTGCTTTATTGCTATGCCTTTATTTGTCCCCGCAGCCCAAGCCTTAAATATTGATATGGTATGGTTTGGTGTGGTAATGGCCATTAATTTACAAACGGCGTTTATTTCTCCACCTGTAGGATTTTCTTTGTTTTATTTACAAAGTGTAGCACCTAAAGAAGTGAGTACATTTGATATTCATAAAAGTGCTATTCCGTTTATGGTGTTACAGTTTATCGTGTTGTTAATTGTGATAAATTTCCCGCAAACTGTACGTTGGTTAATTGATATTTCGGCAACTACGGGGAGTTGAAAAATTGATTTAGGTTACTGTTTAAAATATGGTTTAGGGAAATAAGGTAATGGTTGAAATACGAAGACTTCAAAATGAAACTGCTGGATTTATAAACGATGTTTCAAACATCATAGCAGCGGAAGCATGGAAAAATCCATCATTAGTTCCAGATTTATCAAAGGATGAAACAATATTCATCTTCTCTGATTATAGTCGTGTCCAAGGAAAATATAATACTTATAGTTTTTTGGTTATAGGACGTTCTGATGCAGATTATTTTAATGGTGTCAGAAAAATTCTCAGATATGATTTTAATCTTAAAAATCGTCGTATGTCATATAAAGGTATGAATGATAAAATTAAACTCAAAGCTCTTCCAGCTTTTCTGTCTTGTGCTGGGGCAATGAATGGCTTACTGATGACATTTGCAGTTGACACCCAAATAAGATATATGTTTGCTGAGGAATTTATTGATGTATGGCCAGAACTTTCTGATTTCAAAAAAAGTACATTAGAAGATATGTTGAGGGTAGTGCATTTCGGATCACAAGCAATAATGACAGCTTTTTCTAGTGGTCAAAATATTGTCTGGTTTACAGATAGTGATGCAATAGTTGCAAATGAGAAGCATGAACAGCTTTTTGGACGATTGGCAGAAACTACAATTAGACATTTGTTTATGCCAAAAGAAGAGATCAATAAAATTGTATTTGGACTTTCACAAATAGATGATGGTTCGCTTGAAATAGAAGATTTTGTCTCAATTCCTGATCTAGTCGCAGGAGCATTATGTGAGACGCTTGATCGGCTTAACCAAGCTGATCTCAGAGTCACGTCAAAAATAATATTGAATAAACCAGAAGTACAAGCAAAAACCAATATCATCTGTGAATGGATTGGCAAGACTATTTGCCCTCTAAAGAAGTTTGGGGTAGTTTTTGATAAATTTGGATCTCATCAATGGGATTTTCGTCCCACTTTTTTCTCTATTAGAAACCCAAATGTCACACCTTGTGAAATAAGGTGCAATGCACAGAATTCAGCAAAATATATATCTGATCCAATTCGCTTTGATGTTAGACATTAAGCTAAAACTGAGTAACCAACTAAATGGCAGGCTAAAATTCTCTACATTCGTAAAAATTACTGTAACTGAGAAATCACAGTGATTAATGTTTTTGTTTATGGTACTCTCAAACCAGGTGAAGTGAATTATCAAAAATATTGTGCTGGTAAAGTAATAGAAGAGAAAAGGGCGATCGCATTTGGTAAACTATATGCTTTACCAATGGGTTATCCCGCCATGACACCAGGGGATGGCACAGTTCACGGTTATTTGCTCTCTTTTACAGACTCCAAGCTTTTAACAGCATTGGATGATTTGGAAGATTTTGAATCCAAAAGACCAATGTCTGAAAACCCTTACAATCGGCAATTGATAGAGGTTTTTGAACCAACAGGCTTATCTTTGGGTTGGGCTTGGGCATACTTGATGACACTGGAAAAGGTTAACCAGCTAGGTGGTATTCCTCAACTTGATGGCTGTTGGAATAGTTAACGCTAAAACTGACATCAGTTAACCAACAACTTGAAGAAAATATTTATTCTTATTCCCCACACCTTATCGTCACCGAAAACTTAGTGATTTACTGAACTTAATTCATTTTAATTAATATCTAATTCTGTTTCTTTGGCGTGTTCCTTAGATTCATTAACAGGTGTTATTGGAGATGCTACAGCTGTTTTAGGAATTTCAATGACAGGGTTGTTGATAGCTACCATTAGAGGTGATGCAGGTATTGCTGGTTGTGTTGTTACCGCGATAGGTTGTATTTTCTGTTGTGCTATTTGCAATTTGGTTGTGTTACCTGGAATTAAGCCAGATATTGAGCCGATCACACAAGCAGCTACAGCAGCACCACCAGCCATCCAAGCTAACTGGTAACGGCAACGTAAGCGTTTCCAGACTTGTTGAAATGTAACCTCTGGTGACTGTTGAGATGCTGGTATAGGCATAGACCGGACACCTTGCCTCAACTTTAATAGTCGCTGATATAAGCATTTCAGAGAATCATCTGTTACCAGCCATTCTTCTACCTGACGACGTTCAGCTGCTGTGACTTCGCCATCAAGATAGGCACTCAATAGCTCAAAGCGGTCTGCTTCTTTATGACGTAGGCTATCGCATTTATCCATATCCGTAGCACCCGTTAATTCATTGGTAGGTTGAGCCATTCCATTTGATACATCACTAGGGACTTGCGAGTGGGAACGGTCGTAAAACTGAGACTCAGTATTCATTTTAACGTTTTTACCAATTCATACACGGGTAAACACAGGGGATAAGTTCAAGAATTTATGTAATTTTGCTTCCATGAGGCAGAAAAAATCCATATTTTTCAGAAATTCTTAATATTGTTTCAATTCTGCCATAAAGATGAGGAAACTTATGTTCAATTTAAGTATCTAGATAGGTTTGCAGCTGGGCTTGCAATCTGGATCTAGCTCTAGCTATTCTTGACTTGACTGTTCCTAGGGAAACGCCAGTAATTTCGGCAATTTCTTCGTAAGCCATCCCTTCAATTTCTCTCAGGACGATGGTAGTACGGAACACCTCTGGTAAATCCGCGATCGCATCTCGCAATTGTTCGTAAAATTCCCTGGTGGTCAGTTCTTCTTCAGGGCCTGGAGTATCGCCAGCAATTTCCCAATCCATCTCACCGTCTTCTACGCAACGGGGCGCATCCAGTGATAGAGGACTAACTACCCGTTTACGTTTACGCAACTCGTCATAAAACAAGTTAGTGGCAATACGGCTTAACCAGCCTCGGAATTTGGCAGGTTCTTGTAATCGGTTAATATTTCGATAGACTCGAATCCAAACTTCTTGAGCTAAATCGGCTCTGTCAGACCAATCTGGAGCCAGGTGGTATAAAACCCGCTCAACCTGAGTCTGATAGCGACGTAGCAGTTCTGCAAAAGCAGCCTTGTCTGGACGCAATCCTGCTTGACAGCGCAAAATGAGATCGTGATTTGAGAGTTTGTCAACTTGCACCGATGCTTCCGAATAAGTTGCATCAACAGTTGACCAGGATACCGTAATCGCTTGACTCATAGATCGTACTGGCGTTAAATCATCCCTTCCTATTAGACGCGATGATTTCTTAGAAGTTCCCAGGGTAGGTGACGGATTTATGAGATCAACACGGAAATATAAATCAGGAATTATTAAAAAAGTGTTGAGTGTACAATGTCGGGTGTTGGTTGGCAGGGAAAAAATCAGTAAAATGTGTTCACTTGCACAACTGACTACTACCCCTTGACTAAATACAGGGTGTGGGGTGTGGGGTGTAGGGTGTGGGGTGCAGAGGTGCAGGG